>DATJPT010000008.1:0-300000 GCA_035506275.1 Bacteroidota bacterium | reverse complement strand
TCCAGCTTCATCGGGATGCATATCAGCAGGCGCAGGAGGGGGTTGACGTTGTGCCGGGAGAAAAATTTCAAAATTTGCGCAAAGGGGATCTGCTCTTCTTCGGCCGCAAAGCGAACGGGAACAGACCCTGCGAAATTCTGCACGTTGCGCTGTACCTGAAGGACCGATTGTTCATTCACGCGTCTGGCACGGTAAAGATCAACAGCCTTGATCCCTCCTCACCGATCTTTGATGCGAACAAAATACGATCGTTCATCTGTGCGCGAAGAATTATTCCCGAAACTCCGGCGAGACCGGGAATTGCGCTGCACCACGAGTAACATTCTACGGAGCCAGGCCTATGTCGATGTCCAAAAATGCCGTATGCAGTAAATGCGGAAAGAAATTTGTGTGGAGAATCCAGCGCCCCGGCGACGGCCATTGGGACCGGTGGTCGAACGACGACGGCGATACGCTGGCGAATTGGTTCATCTCCAACTCGCTGTGCTGGGAACATGCATTTGCCGCGATGCCGGAACGGTTCGCGAAGATCCTGAAAACGATCGACTACAGTGAAGAAGAGGGAGTTCTTAAGTAGTCGATTTCTTCGTGATTGCGCTGATGGCGCAGATTCAGCGCAGACGCCAGATTGCGAAGATGAGTAGAACAAGGATTCAAGACGGCGGGCACTCCTAGGGTGCCCGCTATTTTTTTTATTTGGGCCTCTGTGTCCGCCGATACACGCACCGATTGACAAGCCCCCTTCATTTTTGTATCTTCAAGTAGATATTTGCCATCCCCCTACAACTACTTTAGTGCGAAGATTGTTTTCCTTTTCAAGGGAATGCTTTCTTTTGGAAGGCTGTTTCCTTGCAAGGAATTTACATCCCGGCCGAGGCGTTAGGAACGAAGGAAGAGCCACCGACCTGCTCGAGTGGAAGCTCCTAATCATCAAACCATGTGAGGTAAAAATGAAAAGATTGGTTCTCGTTCTGACGGCGGTCGTCGCAACTTGTTCCTTCGCGCAGTTCAGTCAGCAGGGGGGAAAACTAGTTGGCACTGGCAGTACCGGAAGTACGCCGGAGCAGGGCTCTGCTGTTGCGCTCTCAGCGGACGGAAATACTGCTGTTGTCGGCGGATGGGACGACAGCGCAGGTGTCGGAGCGATTTGGATTTTTACTCGTTCAGGGGGGCATTGGTCGCAACAAGGACCTAAGTTAGTCGGAAAAGATCATGCTGGTACTTCAAACCAAGGCTATTCAGTTGGCATATCGGCAGACGGTAATACAGTGATTGAAGGGGGGTACTATGATAATAACAGAGTCGGTGCCGCTTGGGTATTTTCTCGCACCGCGGGAGTATGGTCTCAACAGGGAAGTAAACTTGTCGGAAATGATTACGTGTTTAGTTTTTTCCCCGCTTCATACCAGGGTTGGTCCGTTGGGCTTTCCGCTGACGGCAATACTGCAATTGTCGGCGGTTACTATGATAATCATGCAACAGGTGCGGCATGGATCTATAAAAGGACGGATACTGTTTGGTCGCAGGTCGGAAGTAAACTCGTAAGCAGTTATTACTCTGGACAGGCTCAACAAGGATATTCGGTTGCAATTTCAGGAGATGGCAATACCGTTGCAGTTGGCGGAAACGATGATGCCCCATATTATGGTTCTGCATTTATCTATGTCTGGAATGGTACTTCATGGGTGGAACAAGGCAATAAGTTGGTTGGAGGCAATAATTCCGCATTCGGCAGTGCGGTAGCGTTATCGTCCGACGGCAATACTCTCGTTGTCGGCGGATCGGGCGACTATAACTACGCTAGTGTCGGTGCCATATGGGTATTTGCAAGGAATGCGGACAGCACATGGGTGTTAAGGGCAAACGAGCTCCGTCCTGTTAACTATACGACAGGCACTCCTTCGATCGGCTGTTCCGTATCCCTGTCCTCGGACGGTAGAACAGCGATCGTAGGCGGAGTTGGAGACAGCTCTTACGCTGGAGCCGCTTGGATATTTAGGCCTCTCGATGAACCGAACGATACGGAATGGAGTGAAATCTACAAGCTTCCAGCAACAGATATTGTTGGTACCGCATTTCGAGGAGGCTCAGTCGCAATCTCAGGGGACGGCAATACTGCGATTGTCGGGGGATACGCAGACAGCTCATACTTTGGAGCTGCGTGGATCTATGCTACTCCGAACGCCCCAATGCCGGTTGAGTTAACAACGTTTACCGCATCCTCAAACAGCTTAAGCGTCGAATTACGATGGACAACAGCAACAGAAATAAACAACGCTGAATTTGAAATTGAACGAACGCCGTCACTGGCAGGGGGACAATGGATCCGTGTTGGCGCGATCGCCGGCGCGGGAACTTCTAATTCGCCGAAGAGCTATATGTATAAAGACCTTGTCAACTCCCCCGGGGCCTACGAATATCGTCTGAAGCAGATTGACCGCAGCGGTGCTTTCAAATATTCGCAAGAGGTCTCAATTCTCGTCGGATCCGCGCCGGCTGCTTTTCAACTGTCCCAAAACTATCCTAATCCATTCAATCCGACAACCATGTTCGAGTTTTCCGTACCGACGGATGGCCGGGCAAGATTGCAGGTTTACAATGCCGTTGGCCAGCAGGTTGCCACTCTTTTTGACGGCACCGCGGCAGCAGGAGAGTATCATCAGGTCACGTTCGACGGATCACATTTTGCGAGCGGCATTTATTTTGCCAGACTGCAGTTTGGCGACCGGTCGGAAATGAGGAAACTTCTCCTTCTCAAATAGGTGCAGTTGCAACTTCGCATGACGAGTTGTCCGGAAAGCGCCGATGTGTATTTCTACTACGGCGGCGTGCTCCACAGTGCAGATAAGATTTTGTAGAGTGATATTATTTTATTAACAACGAGGAGGTAGGTATGAAGCGCACTCTGTGCATCCTGTCCATCGGGTTTGTATTGGGCATTCCGTTTTTTGCTTCCGCTCAGGTCACAAACCTGAAAATTGAGAACGTAAGCTCAAATTTCAGCATGACGTCAGGAGATACGTTCAGTTGGGAATACAATTGCCCCACGGGGGCTACCGTAACGGGTGAAATCTGGTACGACGTGAACAGCAATGGAATAATTGATGCCGGGGATGTTCTCCGGTTTGCTTTTACACAAACGGACGGGAACAACAACCCTAATAGTTATGGTCCGCCGGATGAAGACGGAAGCTTGAACGGTCACGTACTGTTCTATCAACGGCTTGGAGTTGCGCCGGGTAAATATGTCTTCAGGTTCACTCAAAATGGAAGCAGTGTTACGGAAGCGGGGACAGTCTTAGCGTTAGCTTCTCCTGCCCATACCATTTCCGGCCACGTGACCCCGCCGTCCGGTAAAAGCGCTGAAAATATAAACGTGGAACTCCACAGGCATAATGGAAACGGCGGCAATAGCGCTGGACTTGATTTCTGGGATGGCTATACTAATTCCTCAGGAGATTTTCAGATCGCAATGGATGCCGATACCTCGGGTAATCCGTGGGATTTTCAAATTCAAAACAACCCTTATCCTCCTTCAATCTTAACTCCCGGAGACACTTCCATAACGATCATCGGGAACCCAAGCGGGATCAATTTGGCGCTACAGCCCGCAAACGCTCAGGTGGCGGGTTACTATAAAGATGATTCGGGAAATCCGATCCAAAACGACGTCTTTGTACAGTTTAATGGGAGCATAGGTTTCAATGCCTATTTTGTGCGCGATGTCCCAAGTGATCTCAACGGACTTTTCCAGATAGGGTTTCTCTCGAGTGAATTATCGGAGCAGGGGGGGCAGCACTGGACGCTGTCTACCTACACCAATGGAGATAGCATCACGACTTCCGTCATTCCTTCGATAACGCTGCCGGTCATTCATAACGGCGATAGTTTGTTCTATAATTTCGTCGCTTATGCGGTGAATTCCACTATCACGGGAAAAGTCGAATTTAACGGTGGTCCAATAAGCGCTCCGTACGAAGTTCAGGCAATCAACCCCGATACCGGATATTCCTTCGGCTGGACCGATAACCAGGGAAACTTCGTGTTGAAGGTGAGTAATAAAATCTCCAATTACAATCTGACCATCTATGGCGGTTTGGGGCCGGATCTTATTGCAAACACGGTTGTTGTCCACCCGGGTGAAACGGGGGCGATGCTCAATATTACCACGACATCGGTGCGCGACGCTTCGGCGAAGGTCCCGGCGGTCTTTGCGTTATCGCAAAATTATCCGAATCCATTCAACCCGACAACGGAAATTCAGTTCACCGTTCCATCCGATGGAAGGGCTGTATTGAAGGTGTTCAATGTCCTTGGCCAGGAGGTTGCAACGTTATTTGACGGCGAGGCGGCCGCGGGGAAAATCCACGAGGTCCAATTCAATGCGTCAAATCTTGCCAGCGGAGTTTATTTTTCCCGGTTGGAGTTCGGCGGCAAGGTGCAAATGAAAAAAATGATCCTGCTTAAATAACGCCGGCGGCGCAGGCATTCACTACTTACTCCCAAGCGCTTGCATTAGCTCTTGGGAGTTTCTATAATTGACTGTTTCGCCTTTTGGCCGTATCAATGAAAGGACCTTGTGATCCCATCAATCTCAAAATGTTTGGTCGGTTTGGTCGCCGCAGAACATTGCTACATTCTTTGGCTGGAGATGTTTGCCTGGACGACGCACGGGAGAAAAGTATTCACTTCTGTTCCGGGCGATCTATTCGAAAGAACGAAGGTCCTTGCCGCCAATCAGGGGTTGTATAACGGCTTTCTTGCTGCAGGATTAATCTGGTCGTTGATCATTCAGGACAGCCGCTGGTCGCAAAACGTGGCAGCGTTCTTTCTATCGTGTGTCATTCTTGCCGGAATTTACGGAGGAGTCTCGGCTCATAAATCGATCCTTTACAAACAGGCGCTTCCGGCGATCGCGGCGTTGCTCTTTTTATTTTGGTGATCTATCTGTCGGGAAAAACTCTCATTCACACTCACGCAGGAAATTTCAATGATAAAGATCGATAAACCGAACGAAGGAGAATACGCTCCGTACGCGATCATGTATATCAGTTTGCTGCCGGATGACGGGGATGTCATCAGTCATCTCAGAAACAACCTTGCCGCGGTAAAAAGTTTTATCGTTTCGCTTCCCGGGGAAAAACTGACCTATCGATACGCCCCCGATAAGTGGACGATCAAAGAGGTCCTGGTGCATGTCATGGATACCGAACGCATTTTTGCTTACCGGGCCCTCCGTTTCGCGCGGAACGACAAGACCGCGTTGCCGGGATACGAGCAGAACGACTACGTTCCGTATTCACGGGCGAATGATCGGAGCATCGACAATATCTTTCGTGAGTACAGCGCGGTACGTGTGGCGACGCTGTCGCTTCTGGAGAGTCTGAGCGGAGACGATTTTTTGAGGAGCGGGATCGCGAACGGAAACCCGGCAAGCGTGCGTGCGCTGGCGTACCAGATCGCGGGGCATGAATTGCACCACATGAAAATAATTAAGGAGAGGTATCTCTAAGGGGGAATAGCGAGGCGCCCTCTTACTTCGTCCGTTCCATCACGAAGTCGACGAACATCAGAAGGGATTCTTTCGCGTCCGAACCGGGGAGGGAACGGAGGCATTGGCGCGCCTCCTCGCTGTAATGCTCGGCCTTTGACACCGCGTAATCGATACCGCCGTACTGCTGGGCGAACGCCACCACCGTATCCACGTCCTTCCCCTTGGCTCCGTTCCTGATCATTTTGAGAATCCGGCGCGATTCCTTTTTCGGCGCTTGGCGGAACGAATGGATCAGAGGCAGCGTGATCTTCTTCTCCTTCATGTCACCGCCCACCGGCTTGCCGATGATGTTCTTTCTGCTTGTGTAATCGAACAGGTCGTCGCGGATCTGGAATGCCATCCCGACATTCTCACCGAAGTTTCTCATGATCTGACGGAGCGATGCATCGGCGGTAGCGCTTGCGGCGCCGATGACGGTGCACGTCGAAAGGAGGGAAGCGGTCTTATCCGAGATGATCTTCAGATACGTCGCTTCGTCAATGTCGAGATCCCGGCTTTTCTGGATCTGCAGGATTTCCCCTTCGCTCATTCTCCGGACGGCGTCCGAGATCGCGTTGAGGAAGTAATGATCTTCGTGTTTCAGCGAAAGCATGAGGCCGGCAGAAAGAAGGTAATCTCCCATCAGGACGGCCACCTTATTTTTCCACACGGCGTTGATGGACGCCAATCCCCTGCGGGTGTCGGCATCGTCGACGACGTCGTCGTGGACGAGAGTTGCGGTATGCAGAATTTCCACAAGCGTTGCGCCGCGGTATGTGCTCTCGGTGATCTGTCCGCACGCTTTTGCCGCCAGAAAAACGAGGATCGGACGGATCCTTTTCCCTTTTTGCTTGACGATGTACCGCGCGATCGTATCGACCAAAAGAATGTTCGAGCGCATCGCCTGTTTGAAATGCCTGCCGAAGCCCTGCAGCTCGTCGCTGACCGGTCCTTTGATCTCGTCCAAACCTATCGATTCAAGCCGTTTCATGAGGCGGTTTCCGGGTCTTTCTTCTGGGCGAATTTCGAGACGATGATGCTGATCTCGTACAGGACGAACATCGGCGCCGCCAGCAGACTTTGTGTGACGATATCCGGCGTCGGTGTGACGATGGCGGCAATAATCAGGATGACCACGATCGCATGGCGGCGATAATGCCGCATGAACGCCGGCGTCAGGAAACCGAGCTTGGTCAGGAAGTACGAGATCATCGGCAGCTCGAAGACCAATCCTGCGCCGACCACCAGGCTCATGATAAAGCTGATATATTTATCCGCCGCAATGTTCAGGTCGATATTCTGCGTACCGAAGCCCGCGAAGAATGTCAGCGCTGTCGGGACCAGGATGAAGTATCCGAAAACGACTCCGGCGAGGAAGCAGAACGACGTAAAAAAGACGATCCGCCAGATGTACTGCCGCTCGTTGGGCATCAAGCCGGGAGCGATGAACTTCCAGAGTTGGTACAGCAGGACCGGCATGCTCAGGATGAGCCCCGCAAACAGGATCACTTCCATGTACAGCACCATGATCCCGTACGGCGTAAGCACCTGCACCTTCAGATGGGCCGCACGCAAAGGACCAAGCAGGAGATCCTGCACAAGAAAATCCGAGAAGAACGCGCAGGCAATGGACGCGACGACGAGTGCGCTGAGTCCCTTGATGATCCTCCACCGGAGCTCTTCGAGATGGTCGAAAAACGACATCTCGCGTGCGTTGCTCTCGGTTCCTGCCTGTTCTTCTGCCATAGACGATGGGACGCGGAGCGTCCGTTAGAGAATTAAATTAAAAGGTGGAATTTTTTCTTCGACGTTGCCTAGCCCGCTTATGCCATCTCTTTATAGAGCGGGAAACCGCCGCAGAGGTCGGCGACTTTCTTCTTCACAGATTCGTGCACGTCCGTTTTTCCGGGACTGCTGAGCACTTGATCGATCAGCGATGCGACGGTTCGCATCTCGGATTCGTTCATCCCCCGGGTCGTCAGTGCGGGGGTCCCGACGCGAATCCCGCTGGTAATGAGAGGGGATTTGTCGTCGAAAGGAACTGCATTTTTGTTGACGGTAATTCCCGAGGCATCGAGGGCTTCCTGCGCGTCTTTTCCCGTTACGTTTTTGTTACGAAGGTCGATGAGCATCAGGTGATTGTCGGTCCCTCCCGAAATGATGTTGTATCCCTTACCGACCATCGCTTCGGCGAGGGCGTGCGCATTCTTGATGACCTGTTTCGAATACTCTCTGAACCCCGGCTCGAGGGCCTCTTTGAACGCCACGGCCTTTGCCGCGATAATGTGCATCAAGGGGCCCCCCTGGATTCCCGGGATCACCATCGAGTCGAGCAGTTCGGAGATCATTTTTGTTCTCCCCGACTTCGGCGCCACGATGCCGAACGGGTTCTCGAAATCCTTTCCCACGAGGATGATGCCTCCGCGGGGACCGCGGAGAGTCTTGTGCGTCGTCGATGTTACGACGTGGCAGTGGGGGATGGGGTCGTTCAGAAGTTTCGATGCGATGAGCCCTGCCGGGTGGGCGATGTCGGCGAAGAGAAAGGCCCCGACCCTGTCCGCGATTTCCCGGAATTTTTTGTAATCGATGTTTCGCGAATAGGCGCTCGCCCCGACCGTGATCAGTTTCGGAAGTTCGCGCTTTGCCGTGTCTTCCACTTCGTTGTAATCGATCTGTCCGGTCTCTTTTGAGACTCCGTACGCGGAGAACTTATAGAATTGTCCGGAAAAATTCACCGGCGAGCCGTGCGTCAAATGTCCGCCGTGGGAAAGGTTCATCCCGAGCACCGCGTCCCCCGGTTTGATGAAGGTGAAATAGACGGCCATGTTCGCCTGCGAACCCGAATGCGGCTGCACGTTGGCGTACTCAGCGCCGAACAGCGCTTTCACGCGCGTCCGCGCGAGGTCTTCGACGACGTCGACGTACTCGCAGCCGCCGTAGTACCGCTTGCTGGGGTATCCTTCGGCATACTTGTTCGTCATGATGCAGCCGGCCGCCTCGAGAACGGCAGGGCTGACAAAGTTTTCCGAAGCGATCAGTTCGAGCTTGGTGTTCTGCCGGTGGAGTTCATTTTTGATCGCGGAATAAACTTCGGAATCGGTGGAATGGAGTTGATTCATAATGGTCTCGTTGAACGATCGGTATGAATAGAAGCTTCTGCGGTGTCACCGGCGAAGCATGTGGACGGGGATCAGCACGACGTGAGGGAATGGATCTTTGCGACCCTCCGTTCGTGGCGACCTCCCTCAAAATCTGTCCTGAGAAAAATTCTTACGATCGACTGGGCTTCATCCCATGTCGTAAGCCGTTCCCCGATGCAAAGGATATTGGCGTCATTGTGTTTGCGCGATAACTCCGCAGCTTCGATCGTTTCACATGCCGCCGCCCGCACCCCCTTGTGCTTGTTCGCGACGATCGACATGCCGATGCCCGTTCCGCACACCAGAATTCCTCTGTCGCATGTCCCGTTCGAGACCGCCGACGCCGCCGCGTGGCCGTAGTCGGGATAGTCCGTCGATTCGTTCGAGGTGGCGCCGAAATCGGTGAACGGGAGCTGTAGTTCGTTGAGCACCGTTTTAATTTTTTCCTTGTAGGAAAATCCGGCGTGGTCGCTGGCGAGTGCAATCATAGTCTATTGAACCTCCGGAACAATGAACCAGGTGTCGCTGCCTGTTAATGAGACCGTGACGCGTGTGATGGCGTCGCGTTCAAGTCCGTTCGATGTCGTACCGCGAATTCCGTGCTCGAGTCCGATGTTGAGCCGCGCCTCGCTCCCCGGAGTAGAAAAGACGGGGACGCTGATCCCGCCCGTAATAAAATAATCGTCGATCGCCTGGCCGTTCAGTTTGAGATAGGATTGATCCATATACCCTCCGACGCGGTATGTCACCTGGCGATAGTAGGGCTCCGAAAGCGATCTTGTCGGAAGGAATTCTGCCCCGACGCCGACGCGCATGCTGTTTTGAATCTCAGGCGGATGCACTCCCATATACGTATACCGGCTCCACTGCTGATACTGGAAATCTCCCGTGAGGATAAAATTGTTCCGCACATCGTACTCAAGACCGAGAGCGAAACCGAGAGGGATCTTCGTTGTCGTGGAGATGGAGTCCGTCGTATCCGCCACCGTTGAAAAATTCTGGAAGATCTGGCCGTCGGATTTTAAGGTCGCTCCCGAAAAAAAGGTCGCCCCGATATTCAGGTGCTTTTCTTTCGAGATCCCCAGCGCCTTGTCGAGCCCGGAGAACAGGCCTCCCACGGTGAACGCAAATCCATCGGTCGAGATATTTTTGTCCCCGTTCGTGGTGAAATAACCGAGGCTGTCGTATTCGATCTCCTGGACGTCGTCAAAATTTCCGAACAAATAATGCGTCGTCACGCCGAAGTAGAGATCCTGAACCGGCGAGAACGAAAAGCCGAATTGCGCCGATGACAATCCGCCGCTGCCGGTGAACGTCTGGGTAATTCCCGGATTCGATTGCTTGTCGATCACGTCGTACGCCCGCCGGCTGAACGGCGTGACGCTGAATGCGAAGCCGATGCCATACTCACTGTAGACCGGAAAGGCAAGAGCGGCCGATTGGAAATTCCCCGAACTCAAAAACGTCGACGCTGTTCCGTCGCTCATGGAATATCCCTGGTACTGGACCTCTCCGGCATACTGCGTCCGCGTCAGTTGTCCGAGGCCGGCCGGGTTCAATTCGTTGACCGTTCCGTCGGCGAGCGACGCAATGCCCGTGCCCCCCATGGCAAACGAACGGATCCCTCCGTAGTTGATGATATCCCCCACGCCGAAGCTCGAGTAAATTGAGCCGTTCCCGGCCAAGAGAGGGAGGGATGTTCCGGCAACTGCAACAAGCAAAAAGAAAAACTTTACCGTTTTCATCGCCAAAGATTACTTTTTTGTGTACGTGATGGAGAGTTTAGGTCCATACACCGAATCTGCCGAAGAATAGAATACATGCCTGTCGACGTTCGAACTGCCTCCCAATGCGCGCAGCTCGGCGCCGAAATTGCCGCTGGGGACGTTGATCCATTGCTGCACCATCGAGGTGATGTTGAAAATGTACACGCTGTTGGTTGTCTGGCTCGTGTCCTTGCGGTAGCCGTACCCGTAATAAGAGCTCCCCACCGAGTCGAGCTGTGTTGCGCTTCCCGCAAGGTACGCTACAACGCTGTCGATCGAACCGTAGCCGACCGAGCTTTGGGAATTTTTCAGCGTCAGGGACATCGTCGCATTGTTGACGATGATTCTGTTTGACGCCACGGAATCGAAGAGCGGCGGCTTGAGGTTGAATTTGATAATGCTGTATTCGGAGATCCCCCCCTGGGTTTGTATCCCCGCCGAAGCCAGGATGGGACTGCTCGCAGCAAGAAAGGTTCCGACGCCGTTCGTGAGGCTCGTCGAATCCTTCACTCCGTTCTTCTCATAGATGATGGTCAATGTCGGCGGCGTGCTGCTGTTGAAACTAGAGAAACCCCACACGCCGCAGTTCACCGTTCCCGGGGCGGGAACAAGCGCGAGGCTGAAAAACCTCGGCAGCAGGGTGTCGGCAGAGATATTGATCCATCGGCGTACGAGGGAGGTATCGATTTGCGTAACGATCGCCAGCGTGGAGCTCAGCGTATCCTGGCTTGTGATCGTGACAAGTGCGGAATTGGTCGGCGCCATGGCGATGGTACTTAAAGAGTCGACCGTCACCGTCGACGACGACCACGATGATAGAACTTCCTTAATCTGAAATTGAGCTGGGACAGGGGGAAGCGAGACGTGCCATCCGTAATTTGATGTCAGCGTCAGTTCAGCGGTATCGATCTGTACTGTCGTGAGCGTATCCGGAAGGTACGCCGCGAAGAGGAGGAGCGACGTCGCGTTCACTGATGCGTAATTTCCGACCAGGAGGCTTGCGCCGGACCCATTAGCCTGGGAAAACTTGAATGACGTATCGCCGACCGCAGCGATGGTCGTGTCATGAGAGCTGTATCTGGCGCTCCCCGGGATCAGCTTGGCACCGACCGACGTCGGGCTCTGGCTGCATCCGTTCATCAACATAAGAATAATAAAAATGACAGGGTATGACTTCTGCAACGCGTTCATGCTGGAGAGGACTGAGTGAATGAGCGGCTCCTGGCCGCAATTGTTTCCTTGACGTACTGGACGCCGTCAAACAGGTCGGGTGCGACGAAATCCGGCAGGTTTCGGCAGTTGGGAATGTCCTCGGCTCCGTATCCCGTCATCACCATCACGGTCCCGGCGCCGACCGCTTTACCGGCTCCGACGTCGACGCACCGGTCGCCGATGACAAAAGATCGGCGAAGGTCGATGCCGTACCTGTCGCGGGCTTGATGGAGCATTCCCGGTTTCGGCTTCCGGCAGTCGCAGACGACGTCGTATCGTTTGTCCGCTGCTCCCGGAAGGTGAGGGCAGTAAAAAAAATCGTCGACGGCCGCGCCTTCCTTCTTCAACAGCGCCTTGAGCGCTTCGTTGACCTCGTGCACCGCATCCTCGGAGAAGTATCCGCGCGCCACGCCCGACTGATTGGTAATGATGAAAACCTTCGCTCCCAGATCGTTGAGTTCTCGGATGGCTCGTGCGCTGCGGGGAATGAGGCGGAGCTGTTCTGCCGATGCGATGAATTTCTCTTCCACGTTGACGGTTCCGTCGCGATCGAGGAACACCGCAATATCGGATTGGGTCATCGGCGTTTATTGCTTGACAAGATTTCTATAGAGATTCGTATATTTCTTCGCCGACGATTCCCACGAAAAATCCTGCTGCATGCCGGTCCTCATAATCTTTTTCCACGCGGCGTCGTCCTGGTACACTTTCAATGCGCGATGGATCGTCTTGAGGAGCTCTTTCGAATCGTATTTTTTGAATTTGAACCCTGTGCCGCTGTTGCCGTCGAAATCCTGGATGGTATCCTCCAGGCCTCCGGTCGCGCGCACGACGGGGACCGTGCCGTATTTAAGGCTGTAGAGCTGGTTCAGCCCGCACGGCTCGTACCGTGAAGGCATCAGGTACATGTCGCAACCGGCCTCGATGAGATGCGCCAGCTCGTCGTTGTAGCCGATGTAAATTCCCATTTTCGACGAGAATTTCTTGTGCATCGATTCGAAGTAGTCCTGGTAACGTTTCTCACCGGCGGCCAGCATCACGAACTGAAGGTCGAGCTTCATCATCTCGTCGGCTATTTCTTTGATCAGGTCGAGCCCTTTTTGGTCGACGAGCCGGGAGATGATGCCGATGAGGGGGACATTCTCCTTGTAGCCGAGGCCGAATTTCGAAAGCAGCTCCCTCTTGTTGTCCGCCTTTCCTTCGAGCGTCCTGACGTCGAAACGCTTGACGATGTGCTCGTCGGTTTCGGGGTTCCAGATCGTGTAGTCGATGCCGTTGATGATGCCGTGCAGATGCGACTTTTTCTTCTGCAGGACCCCTTCGAGTCCGCAGCCGTATTCTTCGGAGGTGCAGATCTCTTCCGCGTACTTCTCGCTCACGGTGGTGATGACGTCGGAGTAGACCAGCCCCGCCTTCATGAAATTCAACTTCCCGTAAAACTCCACCCCCTCTTTCGTGAATTCCGATGCGGGGAGGCCCGTCTTATCGAACGACGGCGCTGGGAATGTTCCCTGGTAGGCGAGGTTGTGAATGGTGAACACGGTCTTCATGTGCTTGAAGAACGGGTCGTTGCTGTAGATCGTTTTGATGTATGCCGGAATAAGGCCGGTCTGCCAGTCGTTGCAGTGAATGATGTCCGGCTGCCATCCGAGGCGCTTCAATGTCTCAAGAACTCCCCGGCAAAAAAAGATGAAACGGACATCGTTGTCGGCATAGTCCTTTTTGCTGTCCGGGCTGGTGTAGATGCCGGGACGTTCGTATAATTCCTTGTTGGCTAGAAAATATACCTGGACTTTTGATTTGACGTTCGCGATGAACGACGAGTTGACGTTTGCGGCTTTGTATTCGCTCCCGATGGGGACTTCGATGTCTTTGAGGCGAATGACGTCGTGCAGCTTGAATTTCCGTTCGCTGATGGAACCGTACCGCGGCATGATGATGCGGATTTCGTGCCCCGAATCTTTGATGACCTGAGGAAGGGTCCCGGAGACGTCCGCCAGTCCCCCTGTTTTGGCAAATGGTTCGACTTCACTCGAGACGAAAAGAATATTGAGGGGTTTCGACATAGCTTCTTTGCTTGGGGATGAAACTGTGATCAATGCCTCCTAATTTACTAAAAATCCGGGCGATAAGCAATTCAAAATCCGGCGTTGCTCGCCTGGCGCAGTTCAATCGGGAATCTCATTCTCTTTTTGAAGAATGGTACAATTCGGGAACTTTTTCATTTCGTCCTTGCGAGTCGCTCTTTCACGATCAAATTTCTCCTTGACAATAGAGCGCGTCTTGGGTATATTTTACCAAACAAATAGCAGGAGCAGCTCGTATCGCAATTGTTAAGGGTTAGTAAAGAGTTTTAACGAAGTTTTTTGTTCCAAACCTTTGACGTTGAATACGGAGTTGCTTTTTTATTGTACCGAACGTCATTGGTGTGGACGAAAACCATGAGGTTCGGTTTTTTATTATAGGCCCGGAAGTGAAAAGGACGTTGCGAAAAATTCTCCTCTCGGTTGCGGCTTGTATGCCGATTGCGGCGCTGCAGGCAAACGGTGCATCCGGAATTTTTTCGGATGTGCGCGTCATCGAGTCGACGGCAGGGGGGATCACGCTGGAGTTTGTTCCCCGCTATACGGCGGGAGAGAAGATCCTCAGCGAGGGGAAGACGTTCCAAACGATCGAATTCCGGCAAAACTCCCGGCAGAGTTACGCCGATGCCGGCAAGCCGGACATCCGTTTCCGGACCATCGCGATCGGTCTTCCGGGCCGGAGGAATAACCGCGTGTCCGTTCTTAGTTCGGAATTCCAGAATGTCGCCGGCCTTTCGCTGGCGCCGGTGCCGGCGCTCTCACCTTCCCAGTCGAACCCGGCCGGAAAGAGCTACAAGCAGTCCGCTTCAGCGTTTGCATCCTATTCACCGCCGGCGCTCGCTCTCCTCGACAAGGTAGGGATGGTCAAAGGGACGTATGTCGGATACCTGAAAATATATCCCGTTCAGTACAGCGGCGAAGCGGGGACGATAAAGAAATATTCGCGGATCGTGGTGCGCGTGGAGTTCGGACCGCGGGAACGGACCACCGCTCCGGCGGCCGATGACGATTGGATGCGAGCTTCTCTATTGAACTATCCAGTGGTGAAACGCTCGCTCCAGGCAAGCGCTGCAGGAAAGATGAATGCGGCTTCAAACAGCGTGTTGTCGTCGGGGACATGGTATAAGCTCCAGATCTCAGGCGACGGAATGTACAAGATCGACGCGACATACCTGGCAGCGCTTGGCATCGACCGTACGGGCATTCCGTCGATACGGGATATCAAGATCTACGGCGGCAATGGTGTGACGCTCCCCGCCGACTTAACACAGCCGCGGGCGGCCGATCTGACACAGCTCCCGGTTCTTTACGTTGATGCTAACGGCAATGCGAAGTTCGATGCTGAGGATTACATTCTTTTTTACGGCCAGGGGGTGACCGGATGGACCTATGATCCGGTGGCGAAACAGTTTTCTCATTACATCAACCATTACACCAACAACAATGTCTACTTTCTTCAATACGCTCCCGGCACGGGGAACGGTCTGCAAATGGCGAACGAAGCCGAGCCAAGTTCCGGGACTCCCGTAACAACAGCAGTCGGGAAAGTGTTTTTTCAGGAAGAAAAGACCAATGTTGACGATTCAGGGCTTGAATGGTACAGCGCTCCGATGAACCCGAATGACTCGCGCGTCATCATCAACAAACTGGATGGCTACATCCCCGGCTCGATCATCAACTATAAGTATGAATTGCTTTCTCACGCGGATGTCACCGCTGTTTTTTCGATCCAGGAATCGGGAAACCAGATCGCTTCGGTGGTTATACCAGGCCAGGACGATGCAACGCTCGCTCTCGATATTTATGACTATGCTTTGAAAGGGGATGGAACGGGCTCGGCTGTGCTCCCCTCACCTTCGGCAGGAACAAGCAACCTCAAGATCGGCTATAGCGCCGCGGGAGCGGTAGCTACGGGATATATCAACTGGATTGAGTTGACGTATCAGCAGCAGCTCGCCGCAGTAGGCGATGCTCTTCTTTTTACGTCGCCCGATAATTCTGGTTCCGTGGAGTATGATCTCTCGGGGTATTCGTCAGCGCCATTTTCAGTTTTTGACATTACCGATTCTGTAAAACTGATGTCATCGCAGGCTCAGCAGATAGCCGGCACGTACCTTTTCAGGGATAATCTTACCGCGGGAAAAGTGAAACGGTACTGGGCAGGAACGACCGCCGCCTATAAGACTCCGTCCAGCTTCGTCCGGATTCCCAATACAAACCTTCGGGGCAATGTCGCAGGCGCCGATTTTGTCATCGTCACTCATCATGATTTCGTCTCTGAAGCCTTGAGGCTGAAGGCTCACAAAGAAGGCCTTCCGGGAGCCGACGCGCTGAAGACGTTCGTCGTCGAAGTCGATACTCTCTATAATGAGTTTGGAAACGGATTGCCCGATCCGGTTGCCATACGGGATTTTTTGGAATACGCAGTGAACAACTGGCAGCTGCCGCCGCGCTACGTCCTTTTTTTCGGAGATGCCTGCTTCGACTACAAGAATATTTTGAATCTTGACAGAAATTGGGTGCCGACGTACGAGACTCCGGAAACAGATTATCAGATCTATACCTACGGGTACGATGATTTTTATACGTACCTCGAGCCCGGGAATACGGCGACCGCCAGTATGCCGAGCGGGCGGCTTGCCGTGCGCAGTCTCGACGAGGCCCGGCTCACGGTCGATCGGATCATCCAATACGAATCCGCCCCCCCGCCCGGGACATGGAAGAATCTCATTACGATCGTGTCGGACGACCGGAACGTCGACGGCGCCCTCGATGATGCTCCGAACCCCGAGCAGGCGGATATCATCGCAGAAAACGATGTGCCAAAATCGTATGACCTGAAAAAGATCTATGAAGAGGCATATCCGACCGTGATCGCATCGACCGGGAGGACCAAGCCTGCAGTCCGCCAGGCTATCATTGATCAGATCAACCGCGGAACGCTCGTGATGAACTATACGGGGCACGGCAACCCGAAAGTATGGTCGCACGAGACCATCCTGACACGGGACGATGTCGGCACGCAGTTTTTCAACGCAAACATGCCGACCCTCTTTGTTGCGGCGACTTGCGATTGGGCCCGGTATGATGACGCCGCTTCGCAGAGCTCCGCCGAAGTGGCGATCGTGAATCCCAACGGGGGGGCGATCGGCGTGGTTGCTCCGGACAGGGAGGTATATTCTACTGAAAATTTCGAATTGAACGATCAGCTTTACCAGTATTATTTCCCCGCCGACCAGTACGCACGAACTCCCCGTTTGGGAGACGGGCTGTTGATGGCCAAAAACAATATTTTCAGCGATCTCGACAATTCCCGCAAGTACCATCTACTCGGCGACCCGACGCTTCGCCTGGCTGTCCCGCAGCTGGTGATGCAGATCGATTCGATCAACGGAAAGCCCGTTTCCGGCGCCGCCTTCGACACGCTCCAGGCGCTCAGCAAGGTGACCGTCACGGCGTCCGTGCGTGATGTCAACGGCATCATTCAGAATATCAACAGCGATTCTGCGCTTGTGAACATTTACGATGCGGAAGTATTGGATTCGGTCTTCGATAGCGGCGTTGTGGGCGGAGCATGGACACATAGTTTTGAGTTTCTGGTGCCGGGGCCGACAATCTATAAAGGGGAAAACACGATCCATAACGGGAGAGTGTCGGCAACGTTCATCATCCCCAAGGATATTTCGTACGAGAACAAGCAGGGAAAGGTTGCGGTCTATTTTTCCGGAAACGGAACTGACGGCCGCGGATATACAACACAGGTGATCGTCGGCGGCACGGCGGCCTCCGTTGCGAACGATACGCAGGGACCGACCGTCACTATTTATTTTGATACGCGCTCCTTCCGCTCCGGCGACCTCGTGACCGAGAGTCCGACGCTGATCGTCGATCTTTCCGACAGCAGCGGCATCAACGATGCGGGTAGCGGTGTCGGCCACGGTTTGGAGGCATGGCTTGACGGCGATACGAAAGGACTCGACCTGACCGACTACTACACCGGTGCGAGGGACAATTATCAGGCGGGCACGATCGTCTACCAGTTCAACGGGCTGGCGCCAGGAAAGCACACCCTTGCCGTCCGGGCCTGGGATGTCTATAATAATCCGACGACGAGCCAGGTGGATTTCTCTGTAGCCGCGAGCACATCCCTGGCGCTGGAGAATGTGTACAATATACCCGATCCCGTCCGGTCGACGACGACCTTTACGTTCCAGCATAATCAACTGACGCCGATCAACGTTGAAATAAAAATTTACACCGTGGCGGGACGGTTGATTCAAACGCTCTCGAGCAGCAACTATCCCGATCGGTTTGTCCAGATACCATGGGATTGCCGCGATCACGACGGCTCGAGAATTGCCAACGGAACGTACCTCTATAAAGTTGTCGCAAAAACCGTGGACGGAAAATTCGCGAGCGAGGCCCTCGGCAAAATGGCGATCGTGCGATAAACGTCGTGTGTTCCGAAAACGTTGAACCTCAGAGATAATTAGCGTACATTGCATTATTAAATTTTTGGAGGCTGTTCGAGCATGAAAACATTGGTGTTTGTATTGGCGGGAATTGCAATAGCTGCCGCGGGATCAGATATTGCGCGCGCTCAGGGGGGAACATCAGCAGTTCCGTTTCTTCTGATCTCTCCTAATTCCCGCGCGAGCGGGATGGGGGAAGCAGGTGCTGGGTTGGCGGACGATGCCGGCTCGGTGTACTGGAATCCGGCCGGGCTAGGGTTCCTTACCGGGAGCGAAGTCAGCATCACGCATGCGAACTGGCTTCCGCAATTCCATCTGGCCGACCTGTTCTACGACTATCTGAATTTCAGGCAGGACGTTCCGGAGTGGGGAGGGACGGTTGCAGCCAGCGTCACGTACTTGAATTTGGGAACATTCACGGTGACGAGCGAAGGAGGACCGACGCCTATCGGACAATTTAAGGCGTTTGAAGTTGCCGGAACGGTCGGATACGGTACCCTGCTTACCGACAATTGGGGGATCGGCCTGAACCTGAGGTTCATTAACAGCAGCCTCTCTCCGATCGGAGCAGGGTCCGAATCGGGGAACGGTGTTGCGTACGATATGAGCTTTGACATTGCAACGCTCTACAAGCCGCAGACGCTCGTCATTCCGTTCACGAACATCGACCTCGGCAGTGTCTTCAGCGTTGGAGCCAATCTCTCGAACCTCGGTCCGAAGGTGACCTACATCGACGCCGCCCAGGCCGACCCGCTGCCGACAACGCTCCGCCTCGGCTTCGGCATCACTCCGATCAAGGATGAGTTCAACAGCTTTGAGATCGCGATTGACTTCAGCAGGCTTCTTGTCCAACGGAACGGCATCTATTCGGACCCTCTTCCGAAATCCCTCATCACATCGTGGACGGTTCCCGGGTTGAGCGGCGTACTGCGCTCGACGCAAACCTCCGCCGGTTTTGAATACTGGTACAATAAACTCATCGCCCTGCGCATGGGGTACTTTTATGAGGATCCGGCTTACGGCAACAGAAAATTCATGACCTTCGGCGCCGGCATCCGCTACGACATCTACGGATTCGATTTCAGCTACGATTCCGCGTCCGATGCCGACAGCCCGCTCTCCGATACCTTGCGGTTTACTCTGCTCATTATTTGGGGGGCCGGGGATTAGTCTTGGTATAGCGTTGTCGCATGTTGTGCACATTTATTCTACGGACTAATCCATCATGGCGAAGTTCTGTCTCACCCTTGTCCTCGTAGTCACCGCTCTGTTTGAAAGTGTTGCTGCGCCCCGTCACGCCGTGCAGAAGATCACGCATCCGCTTCGCGCGGACGGAGGCGTTGTTCCCCAAGGGCGCGTTGCCGCTTTGAGATCTTTTCCCGATACGCTGAGAATTCTTGCCATCATGGTGCAGTTTCAGCAGGACAGCGATACGCTCACGACCGGGAACGGCCGGTTTGACCTCACGGCTGCGCCGCAGCGCATCATCGACGCCCCTCCGCGCGATTCATCGTATTTTGCGGACCACCTCCTCTTTGCGAAGAATTATTTTCCAAAAGCATCGAACGGCAGACAGAATGTCTCTACTACGGTCCTCGGAACGGTGCTGACCCTTTCGAAGCAGATGAAACAGTATGCCCCTCTGGCTTCGGGGGGATCGGGCGCAGATCTCCCCATGGGGGAGATGATCCAGGAGGCATGGGCCCTCGCCGATTCGGCGAACCCGGCGTTCCCGTTCGAAGAGTACGATCTGTTCGTGATCTTTCATGCCGGCGCCGGGCACGATGTCGATCTCCAATCGTCCATCGGTTATGACCCGACACCGTACGACCTTCCGTCGTTGTACTTCAGCCTCAGCGGACTGCAAAATCTCTTCGGCGCTTCTTTTGCGGGAGTGCCCTTGAAGAATCATCCCGCGTTTTTTATCACCAACTCGATCGTTCTTCCGGAGACGGAGAATAGAGTTCTGCCCGCTTCGACCGGCGGAAATTTCTTATACCAGCTCAGCATCAACGGATTGATCGTCGCAAATATTGCCAGCTACCTCGGGTTGCCCGACCTTTTCGATACGCAAACCGGCGGAACGGCGATCGGCCGTTTCGGCCTGATGGACGGTCAGGCGATTTTCAGTTTCTCGGGATTGTTCCCTCCCGAACCGTGCGCATGGGAGAAGATCTTTTTGGGATGGACCTCGCCGATCACGGTTCCCGCCGGGAGTTCGGCGCTTCGGGCTCCGGCAGGAGGACTATATCAGGCAGCCGAGGATACCATCTACAAGGTTCCGATCAGCGCTCAGGAATACTTTCTCGTCGAGAACCGGGACCGCGATGCGCATAAGAACGGGGAGACGCTGACGATCCGGTGGAACGGACAACAGTTCACGAAGACGTATTTGCAGGACGACGACGATTTCAACGCCTTCAACGTCGATTCTATTTACGGGACCGTGGTGGATGTCGATGAACTCGATTGGAGTCTTCCCGGGGCGGTCGGCTATCTCGGCGGAATCCTCATCTGGCACATCGACGAGACGGTCATCGACGCGAACCTTGCGACGAATACGATCAATGCCAACCCAACGCACCGGGGGGTCAATCTCGAAGAAGCGGACGGCTCGCAGGACATCGGCCAGTCATACGGGCTGCTGGACCCGGGAAGCGGCACCGAGGACGGCTCACCGATCGACTATTGGTTCAAAGGAAACAGCTCGCCGGTCTATACGAATCAATTCGGTGAAGCGACCCATCCGAATTCCCTCAGCAATTCGGGGGCGCGTTCTCACGTCACCCTGAATAATTTCAGCGACAACGGTCCGGTGATGACGTTCCAGTCGAATGTCGGAGACGCCGGAGTCTCGCTCCAGAAAATCATCAAGCGAAAGAATATCAACGCAGGTCAAAATGATGCTCCTTTTTTTGCCGACATCGATGGGAGCGGCTCTAACGAGTTGATCTATACCTCCGGCGATTCGGTTTATGTGCTCAAGAGCGATCTGACGCCGTACTTGAACAATCTTACAGGGCTTTATTTTCCGTCCGGCGGAAAATTTCAGCCTGCGCTCTCCCGAAGTTCTTCCGTGATCTCTTCGATCAGGGGGCTTGCGGTGAGCAGCGATAGCCTGTTCGCCGTTGTGGGAAGTCTCCATCCGAGTACGGACAGCATCGCCGCGATCTTGGAAAGCTTCTCGGCAAACAGTTTGATCTCGGCGCCGGTCAGCGTATCGTCGTCGAACGATGTCCACTTTTACGCGGGAGACCGAAGCGGGCAGTTTTATGATTTTTCGGCATTGGGCGGATTGGTCGAGCATCGCGTTGGATTCTCCCCGGTGGCATCCTTGTCGATCGCCCCGGGCCAGGCCTGGACGATCTCGTTGGGGGATTCGTTAATTGACGAGAGCGCCTCATCCCCCGTCCGCGGAAAAAATGTCGTCGCGCTCGGAAGCTGCAAATTGAACTCCGCATCTGCTGGCGTCTCAACCGTTGCCGTGTTTGATGACAACACATTTTCCGTCTTCGACGCTTCGACGCTGACGGCCTCCGGACCGTATCACGTCGGCGGGAATGTGACCGGCTCGTTTGCGATCGCCGACGTTAACGGCGATGGACAGGAAGACCTCCTGATCGGAGCCGACAACGGATTGTACGTCTACAATTGGAACGGCGTTCTTCTCGACAATTTTCCGCTGAAGGTGCTGGACGGTGGAAAAGTTTCAGGAAGTCCGATCGTTGCCGGTTTAGCCGGAAGCAGTTCTGTCGGAATTATTTTCGGAAGCTCGAACGGACAAATTTATGGATACGACGGGAGCGGAAAAGCCCTCAACGGATTTCCGCTGCAGGCCGGCGGGATCGTTTCCTCTCTCGCATCGTCCGGCAGCATGCTTGCCGCGGCCTCGGCCGATTCTTCCGTGTATGTATGGCGGGTTAACGGTGTTTTCGATTCCACGAAAGTCTTGTGGAAAGGATTCCTCGCCGACGAGCATCACTCGAACTATGCTCAAACCAATGCATCGCTTGTTTCACGGTCGGCTGAACTTCTTCCGGCGTCGCTGGCATACAATTGGCCCAATCCGGTCTACGACAAGACGACCAACATCCGCTATTACCTGAGCAAGCCCGCGGTCGTGGGAATAAAGATTTACAACATGGCCGGCGAGCTGGTGGACCAATTCTCCGGACCCGGCGCCGGCAACGTCGACAACGAGATTCAATGGAATGTGTCGAAGGTGCAGAGCGGAGTGTACTTTGCGCAGATCCGCGCGAATGCTTCGGGAGAACAAAAAAGCGTCGTCATTAAAATCGCCGTTGTGAAGTGATGATGACTAAAGCCCGAATCGAGGGAGCCGGAAAACAGCATGCGATCATCCATCTGCAAAATTCACGGAAGGCAAATCCCTTGCGACGAGACCTGCTGCGCCTCCTCCTCGCTGCCCTTGTCGCCGCTTCAATGCTTTCGATACCGCTCTCGGCTCAAGACGATTATTTCAATCACACAGAATTAAATTGGTACACGATCGAAACGCCCCATTTTTTTGTCCACTTTCACAACGGTGAGGAACGGAGCGCGCGGGTCGTCGCAAAGGTTGCGGAAGACATCTACGGACCGGTCACCAGCCTCTATCATCACGAACCGGACCAAAAGGTCAGCATCATTTTGAAAGACTACGACGATTATTCGAACGGCGAGTCGTATTTTTACGACAATAAGATCGAGCTTTGGGCGCCGCCGCTTGACTTCGATCTGCGGGGAACCCACAATTGGTTCCGCAACGTCGTCGCGCACGAGTTTACGCATATCGTCCAGATCCAGACGTCGATGAAGTTCGGGAGGCACGTTCCGGGAATCTATTTTCAGTGGCTCGGCTATGAAGCGGAGCGGCGGCAGGACGTTCTTTACGGATATCCGAACGTCATCGTCTCGTATCCTGTATCCGGCTTTATCGTTCCGAGCTGGTTTGCCGAAGGGGTGGCGCAATACAACCGTCCGGAATTGAGCTACGATTACTGGGATTCGCACCGCGACATGATCCTTCGCATGTACGCGCTGGACGGCAATATGCTCACATGGAGCGAGATGAGCGTGTTCGGAAAGACAAGTCTCGGCAACGAATCGTCCTACAATGCCGGCTTTTCGCTCGTAAAATATATATCGGAAACATACGGTCCCGATGCGATAGCGAGGATCGCCAAGAATCTTTCCAACCTTACGACAATGACGATCGACGGCGCCATCGAACGGGCGATCGGAAAAAGCGGCCAGGAACTTTACAACGAATGGCAGCGGCACGTCGTCTCCGACTATAAACAGCGGTCGGAACCGATCCTCCGCAACAGGGTGGAAGGGGAGACGATCGGCGCTGTCGGATTCGGGAATTTCTATCCGGCTTTTTCTCCCGACGGAAGAAAGATCGCGTACACGTCCAATAAGACCGCCGATTATTTCGGGCTTTCTTCTATTTATGTCTACGACCTTGACACAAAACAGGAAACAGAGATCGACGAAAAAGTTCTCTCCTCCGTCTCCTGGTCTCCCGACGGGAAAAAAATCTACTACTCAAGGATCACACGGCACAATCCCCATTGGTCGGCAGTCGGCGATCTGTACGTTTACGACCTTGACGGGAAAAAAGAGACCAGACTCACTCATGCGCTGCGCGCGTTGAATCCTTCTCTTTCACCGGACGGGAAAACGATCGTGTTTGTCACGGAAGGAGACGCCACGCTTAATCTCGCCCTCGTCGACAGCGACGGAAAGAATTTCCGGCTGTTGACGAATTTTAAGAACGGCGAGCAGGTGTTCACGCCGAAGTGGTCTCCCGACGGGACTGCCGTGGTGTGCGGGTATGCTTTCCGCGAGGCGCAGGATGTCGTCCGTATTACTGTCGCCGACGGTTCACTCGAAAAGATCCTGACCGGCAGCGAAGATCAAAGAAATCCGGCGTATTCGCCCGACGGGACGAAATTGTATTTTGCTTCGGACAAAACCGGTATCTTCAACATCTACGCCCTCGACCTGCAAACAAAATCGGTCGAACAGATCTCCAACGTCCTCGGCGGCGCATTCATGCCGTCGGTGAACAAGGAAGGGGATGTTGCCTTTGCTTCGTACACTTCTGGAGGGTTCAAGCTGAATCTCCTGCGGCCATCCTCGCCGCAGAACTTCGCCTCCAATAATTACGTCACCCCGGCAGCCGATCTTCCCATTCCGCCGGTACCGGCCGCCGCAGACAGCGGGGGATACTGGAGCGGTCTCCGCGCATACGACGATACCCAGCTTCCGCAGACCGCGTCGAGGCCGTACAAAAATATTTTTACAAGCTTGTCGATCGTCCCGTTTCTGCGGATCGATGAATACAGTACGGCGAACAAAGGGATCGATTACATCAAGCCGGGCTTCTACTTTACCTCGTCGGACGTTGTCGACAAGCTCGACATTTTCGGCGGAGCCGCCGCCAATCGCCTGCTTGAGCGCGATCTGTTCTTCATCTTTGACTACAGGGACAGAATTCCGGGGCTGTATCAGCTGGGACTTTCTCCGTCGGTCTCGCTCGAGCTCTACAATATCACACGAGAGGCCAAATCCGTTCCTGGAGTTTTCGGGCTTGATACGGTAAACTTCAACCCGAGCTACGGCCTGCTGGAATTCGATATCAATTTCAGGCAAAATCTCTTTTCCGAAGCGGACGTCGTAACGCTGGGATACTCTAACTCCCGGTACAACCAGGATATCGCCTCGACATTTTCACCCACCCTCAATGCCGACATTCCAGGTTCGACCGATTATTATTTTAAGGGGAACGACATTTCGCTGACGTGGGAATTCAAGGGGGTTGACCGCTCACGCGACCAGGAGATCAATCCGGTCGGACGGAAGATCTTCCTTCGCGCCGATTACGAACTGGACCATTTCAACTACAACAACGAATATGCGAATACCGAGACAGGTCTTTCCCCGGTACTTTCGCCGTTCAATTTTCCTAAAGCTGAAGTGAAATACAGCGAATACATTCAGCTGCCGGGGGGAAAGCACACGCTGACGCTCTCGCTTCATGGCGCAACGATCTTCGGCCCCCAGGTTCCCGACTTTTTCGATTTCTATGCAGGAGGATTGGTCGGTATGAAAGGGTATCCGTTCTACGCGCTCGGCGGCAACAGGATCGCGACGGCAAACGCGACGTACCGTTTTCCGTTGTGGGACAACATCGACTTCCGGTTTCTTCCGCTGTATTTTGACAAGCTTTACGCTTCGGTGCATTACGATTACGGCAATGCGTGGAACGGCGATGCCGACCTTGCTTCGTTCAAGCACGATGCCGGGTTTGAACTGAGGCTGGAATCGTATTCATTCTACGCTTACCCGACGCGGATATTTTTTAACGGATCGTACGGGTTCAATTCGTTCTCCATCATTGGCACCGACGGAAACCCGGTCCAGTACGGGAAAGAATGGCGGTTCTATTTCGGCGTTCTCTTTGACTTCGACCTTGATTGAAATTAGTGCCCGGAGAAGTTGCGGTTCACAGAAAATTTTCTGAGGAGTTGTTTATGCGTATCATAATGTTGCTCGCTATCTTCGTACTTCCGCTCGAGTCCTATGCCGGCGATGGCACACTGACGGGAAATGCCCGGATGGACCTGGTCGCGATGCCGCCGTCCGATTCGGTCCCTCAATCGAAGACAGTCATGGTGCAAAATACCGTTGACCGTTCGAGGCTGAAGAAGCCGATCCTCGCCGGAGCAATGTCGCTCCTGGTCCCGGGATCGGGAGAGTATTATTCAGAACGGTATCTTAAAACGGGAATATTTCTCGCTGTTGAAGCGGCTGCCTTGACGGCTGCGATTTACTACAACAACCGAGGGAACACGGCGACGACGAATTTTCAAAATTATGCTAACCAGCATTGGAGCGCCGTCAAATACGCAGAATGGATCAACGCGAACGGAACAAACTACGAGGAGTCCGGGACGACGTATCCGACCATTGACCCGACAGCACCGCAGCCCACCCTCTTTGCGGAGATCAACGCATGGGAAATACTTCCACATACTGTCGGTTTTTCGCATGAGTTGCCGACGTACAATACCCAGCAGTATTATGAACTGATAGGAAAATATTCTCAATTCAAGTACGGATGGGACACCTACGTCGACAAGAGCGGCAACCCGCTGGGGGACGATGGGTATGATCTCTCGTTCATCCCCCAGCAAATGCTGACGTACGCGCATAATCGCGGTGTCGCCAACGATTATTATTATACGGCCGCGACGGCGACAATTTTCGTTGTCGCAAATCATTTCATCAGCGCGATCGACGGCGCATGGTCCGCCTCCAATTACAATAAAGATGTGACGTCGTCCATCGGGATGCATTTGCAGGATGCAGGGGGAGGAGAGGTAGCCCTGGTGACAGAATTGACTGTGAAGATAAGCTTGTAGTCTTGGATCGCGTTCGCTCGGATTTATTTCTGGATCCGGACGATGTTCACAATGCCCCCTCCAAGGAAGATCAGATTAGCAAGCCAGGCGGTCAACAAGGGTTGAAGGTCGCCGTTATACCCGAATACCTGGCTTGTCTTCATGAAGATCAGATAGATGAAACAGACAGCGACAGAAATTCCAAACTGCACCGCTAACCCGCCCCGGCGCTTCCCAAAGGAGAACGGAACGCCAAACAACACCACAATAAAGCTCGCAAACGGGAATGACACTTTGCTATAGAAATCGACCTGCAACCGTGCGACGTCGGTCCCGGTCCGCTGCTGCCGTTCAATGAATTTTTTGAGCTCAAAATAATCCATCTCGTCCGGATTCTCCTCTTTTTTTACGATGTCGGCGGGAGCAAAGTGAAGCGTGTCGATGGTCAGCCTGTCGGCCGTGCTCAGCTGTTCTTTTCTTTGATCGAACGTGCGCCTGGTGACTCCATAGAGGGTCCACTTGCCCGTTGCAGTATCCCATCGGATTTGTCTCGCGTCGAGGCGCTGGGAAAGGCTGATGAGGTTCGTGTCGCTGAAATCCTGGATTGAGGTCCGGCCGCCTAAATTAGTGGCACGGTCGAAAAAATTGATCGAGACGATCCGTCGCGAACCGTCCTGCACATAGATATTGGACCGCGCTGTTGCTTCATAATTACGCTGGAGATAGACATGCTCGATGTTGAACTTGCGCTGGTTGGCATACGGAACGATCCATCCGTTGAAATAGACGGAGGCGACGCTGATGAGGAGCGCCAGGATCAGCATCGGCGCCATGAACCGGTACATGCTCACGCCGCTCGATTTCATTGCGGTCAGCTCGTTGTTGTTCGAGAGTTTTCCCGTCGTGAAGAGGCTTGAGAGCAGAATGGCGACGGGCGTCATCAGCTTGATCATTTCCGGCGTGAAGGCGATATAGTACTGGATGATGATCATCGCGTCCGCCTTCCGGTCGAGGAAATCGTCCAGCTTCTCCATCAGATCGATCACGATGAAGATGAACGTGAACGCGACGATCCCGAAAAGCGCGGTGAGGAGAAATTGCTTGATGATATATCGGTCGAGGAGTTTCATTGAGGGGCTAACAATGCATGGTCCTTACATTCCGCTGCGCAGCCGGCGCGGGATCAGCCGCTTCATCCAATCGAAGCGGAGCTCGACATTTTCTTTTGCGATCCTGTATGTGAGTACGACGCCGAGCGCTCCGATGACGATATTGGCGATCCACATCCCCAGCCACGGTTCGATGAGTTCCCTGTCGGCAAGTTTTTCGCCGCCGATGAGCGAGGCCCAGTACAGAAGGAAGAACCCGAGGCTCAGCGACGCTGCCACGCCGAACCCGCCGCGGCGCGACATCACGCCGAGTGGCGCGCCGACGAGGACAAAGACGAAACAGGCGACCGGAATCGAATATTTCTTATGGATCTCGACCCAATACTGCTTCATCGTCCGTTCAATGTACGAATAATTGGCCAGTTCGGCGTCGAGCCCGTTCCGCAGCATCATCAACTGGCTCGAAAGGTTGGTGAACGGTTCAATCGCCCGCCAGGAAGCGTAGGCGTCCGACTGTCTCGCGATGGTGCCGTTGAACACTTTTTGACGGAGGCCGTCGGTGAGGGCGTTGATGCGGCTGCGCGAGACATCCCCCTGCACCTTGAGGCTGTCGACGATGTACAGCATTTCGCCGGCGCTCATCTCGCGGTTGCCCCGGGTAAAAGTGTTTTCGCCGGAACGCTCGAAATCGAAGCCCTCGGCCTGTGTCGTGAGAACTTGCCGCTGAAATTTGATATTCCGGTAGGACATGTTGTCCGTCAGGTTGAGCTCGTGAATTTCGCCGTCATACAAGTCCATGATCAGTTTGCGGTAGTCGGCCGAAAAAGAGAGGGCGCCCCGTTTGGCGGTGATCACCACATTCTTGTTCGGGTCTGTGAAATCATAAATGATGACCCCCTCGAGGTTGTTCGATTCGGCAAAGGTCTTTCGGACGAGCATGCTGTAACCGGGGAGGTCCTGAGAGAAGAGACCCGGGACGAGCGTGAACGTCGGCTTCTTCCGCCGGATATCCATCGTCAGCGTTTTCAGCCGGTGGTTGGCCTCGGGAAGAACTTTGTTGTCGAATTGAACCATCAAATACGTCAGGATCCCCGCCACGATGAGCACCGGAAACATCATCCGATACAAGCTGACGCCGCTCGCTTTCATCGCAGTGATCTCGCTGTTCGCGGAAAGGCCGCCAAATGCCATGAGGGTTGCAACCAGGACCGCCATCGGCACGGCGAGGACGACGATCCAGGCCAGGTTGAGCACCATAAGTTCAATGATCACCGCTCCGCTCAATCCTTTTCCGGCAAGCTGATCCATGAACTTCATCATGAACTGAAGAACGAAAAGAAACATCAAGACGAAGAACGAACCGATGAACGGGGCGAAGTGTGCTTTCAGAATGTGGCGGAAGAGGATCATGATGCAATATACGAACTGCATCCGTTCGTATCAATTCAAATTACAAGAAACGGAAAATGGTCTGCCGTGTCGGCAGATTGCTTGCAAGTTTTTCATTTATTGTCTACTTTAGGTTACCATTCATCAGTGTCCATCCACATAATGGAGAGCAGTCAGCGGAATTTTGTTACCTGATCACTAAACTCCCGGCATGAGCGTTGGTTTGCTCGTGTTGATTATTCCGCCTTCGGGCAATTGACTGTATCTCTATTTCGTTAGTGAATCCAACGAGTACGTCCATATTTGCAAGGGCATCCTCTTTTCTGCGCGGGCACATCGTGTTGCTGGGCGTTAATCTCATTGCTCCGTGCGTTGTTATTTTGTTTTCCGGGTCCGCTGAGGTTGCATTTGCCCCCGCCCCTTTTCCGTACGCCGCTCCGGCAGCTGATTCGCTGAAAGGGACCGTGCCCCCCGCAGATTCAAAGGCCGTCAGCGATGGAGCGCATCCTGCATCCGCAAAAAAAGACACAGCCCTCAGCTCCTCCGTTTCGCCCGAGGTGCACAATACTTCGATCGCGGACTCTTCTGTTGTCGTGTCGTCAAGCGAGGATGCTGCGAGCGATTCCGTCGCATTCAGGCAGAATGTGACAGACATATTTTTCAAAGGGATCACCATCATTCCCGAGGGGGGAAAATTCTTGATCGATTCGGCAGAATCGTACGCCGATTCGCTCACCAACAAGAATTCTCTTCTGCTCAAGGAAGAAAATCAGGAAAATCCGTTCGTTTTTAAGATCGGCGTTCGCGATACCACGTGGTATCGGCTTCCGAAAAAGACAAGAGATTCGATCGCGCGCGCCGATTCGATCCGCAGGGTCCCGCGCGACTCTACGGCCCGCATTGCGCAGTTCCTGTACCACCGGACCGATGAACCGATGGTTTCCATTTTCGAGCAGCGCACCTACTCGATGTTCGGAAAGCCTCCGTCTCTTATCATACGGACCGTCGAGCTGGATTCCACCGGGCAGTATGTCATAGTCAGGGAACGGGTGAACGGGGGGGATGTCAAAATTCCGGAGAAGATGCCGCTTGACGAATACGTCAGGCTCCGGTACGCTTATGACATAGAACGGAGCATCGCCGACGAGGTCCATAAAGTCGGGACGTTGAAGAAGAAGAATGACCTGGGAGATGTGCTCGGCTCGATCACCAATATCGACATTCCGATCCCGGCGAACCCTGTCTTCAGCATTTTCGGTCCTCCGAAGATCAACCTCCATATTTCCGGCGCCGTCGATATCCACGCGGGCTTTACGAACACGACGACGGACCAGGTGACCCTGTCGGCGCTCGGCAATACGGTCAACCAGCCCGACTTTTCGCAGCAGGTGCAGATCAACGTAAGCGGCACGATCGGAGATAAGCTCAATATTCTTGCCGATTGGAATACACAGCGAACATTCGAGTACGAGAACCAGCTGAAAATCAAGTACACCGGGTATGACGATGAAATCGTGCAGAGTGTTGAAGCAGGAAACGTCTCGCTTGCGACGAACTCTTCATTCATTTCCAGCAGTTCGGCGCTGTTCGGCATCAAATCGACGTTTCAATTCGGTCCTCTGAAAATCATCGGCCTGGCCTCGCAGAAAAAGGGACAGATCCAGGAAAAGAATATCAGCGGCGGCAGCTCTGAAACCGATTTTACTCTCCATGCCTACAATTACAACACCGACCATTATTTTGTCGACACGAGCTATATTTCACAGTTCGAAAGTTATTTCGCGAACCGGCAAGGGCACCCTGGAACCACGATTATTGATCAGGAAGTCTGGATCACCAGCCCAAACCCCAATGATCCAACAGCGTTTGCGGGGCTTGCTTTCATTAATCTCCCTGCAACACTGCCGACTGATCAATCGATTTACGACGTGTACCGACAAGACACAGTAACGGTCCAGGGACAAACCGAAGCAGGTAAATGGCAGAAGCTCGTGCCGTCGAGAGACTTCACGATCAACCAGGGGGCCGGTTATATCACGATGAACAGGTCGGTGCAGGATAACCAGGCAATCGCCATCGCATATCGCGTTCAGAATCCGAGCGGCCATCAATTTGACGCTGTATATGGCACCTTCACCGGGACTGCCCAGCCGTCGAGTGTTCTTATCCTGAAACTTATAAAGCCCAGATCCCTCCAGCCGGTCTACACTCAGGCGTGGCGGCTCTTGATGAAGAACATTTATGCGTTGGGAGGACGCGACATCAAATCGGCGGGCTTCCAGCTCAACATCTATTATAACGTTCCCGGGCAGTCTCCTATCGACAATATCAACGGCACGAAGCTTCTCCAATTGTTTGGCTTTGATAACTATAAAAGCGATAACTCACCGGGTTCCGATAACGTCTTCGACTATATCCCTCCATGGACCGTCGACGAGACACGCGGCGAAATTATTTTTCAGTCAGTGGAGCCGTTTCTGGGTACACGTCCAGATACTTCCGGGGGAAGGCCCCTTTACGGAGGCTTGAAAGAGGCCTTCGATAAGTACAAAATCAATATATCTCCCGATTCATTCAGCTATCCCGACGTTTACGACAACACTCCATATCTAGCGACGCAGAACAACCTTCGCGACCGGTTCACGATCGTAGGAAAAACGACCGCCGGGAGTTCCAACACGATCAACCTCGGCTTCAATATCGTCGAGAACAGCGTTCAGGTACTTCTCAACTGCCAGCCGCTGGCGGTGAACGTCGACTACACCGTCGACTATATTACCGGCCAGGTCATCATCAAGAACCAGGCTGCCCTTGTTCCCGGAGCCAATCTTCAAGTGAAATTCGAGCAGAACGATCTTTTCCAGATCGCATCGAAGACGCTGCTCGGAACGCGGGCTGAGTTAAAGCTTTCGGACAAAACGGGGCTCGGGTTCACGCTCATGAACCTAAACCAGCAGACGCTCAGCGAAAAAGTCCGCCTCGGCGAGGAACCGACCAATAACACGATCTACGGATTCGACGGACAAACCGGCGGCAACCTCGATTTTCTGACCAAGGCCATCGATGCGCTTCCGTTCGTTTCAACGAAGGCCAAGTCGGAATTCACGCTGCGCGGCGAGATGGCATTCATGTCCCCGGATGCGAATACTCAAAAGAGCACGATCGGCATCGACCAGGGGAAGTCGATCGCTTACGTCGACGATTTCGAAGGGGCCAAGAAGACGATCCCGTTCGGCGTCAGCTACGGGACGTGGCATTACTTGAGTCCGCCGGGATACATCGAGGGAGTTGATACGGACCTAACCCGTGTCGTGTCAGACGGGGAGAAGATGTTCTCCAAAGCAAAGACGTACTGGTACACGATCCCCAACAATGTAGCCGTGACGTCGATCTGGCCGTACAAATCAGTGGCGCAGGCCGACCAATACACTTCGGTGTTCTATGTCGACTACAACCCGAGGGACCGGGGAGAATACAATTATTCAATGAACCTCGATTCGACGCTTCTTCGCAATCCCGAGAGAAACTGGGGAGGGATGCAGAGGTTGTTGGCATCGGGAGTTGTCGATCTGGTACAGGAGAACATCAACTACATTGAGATCTGGGTGAAGATTGACAACAAAGTGCCGCTTGATACTGCCAGTAACAGAATATTCATCGATCTGGGGGCGCTCAACGAAGATGTTATTCCGGACGATCCAGGGACCACGCTTGGAGGGATCCACACGGAAGATAACCCTACAGTTCCCACCGGCGTGGTGAGCGCTGCCGAGGACGTCGGCCTCGATCGTTTAAGCGATGATGGTGAAAGAAGTCAGTACGCTGCATTTATTGCAGCGAACAAGAGCTCATTCCCGAACCTCAACGATGATCCGTCCGGAGATGACTATGTTGCTCCGAGTACGACTAACGGTAGTGGAGATTACAGTCACATTGATGGAACAGAGAATAACCTCCAAAGCGAGAATGGCCGAACCCCGGACACAGACGACCTGAATCATAATAATTACCTGGATAAAACCAACAGCTATTTCGAATATCAGTTAAACCTCGATACATCGAGGACGGCATCTGGCGCATACGCGAACCCGCAGCTCGTCGGCGGCGGATCGAACGGATGGTACGAATATCGCATTCCGCTCATCAATTGGACGAACAAGATCGGTTCTCCCGATTTCTCGCTCGTCGAGTATGCAAGAATGTGGTTCACCGGCTTTAAGCAGGAAATCCGTCTCGGTATCGCGCAGTTTGACCTTGTGGGAAACCAATGGAAAGAGCTCGTGCAGCACGACAGCACGTTCTCTCTCGCCGTCGTCAATATCGAAGACAACCCGGCGGAATATATCAGCCCCCCCGGCGTCTCCCGTGCACGCGACCTGACAAAACCCGATGAGCAGGTGTTCGAGAACGAACAGGCCCTTGCGCTGAATATTCACAACCTGACGCCGGGAAGCACACGGCAGGCGATCAAACAGTTCAATACCAAACCCCTCGATATGTTCAGCTACCGAGAGCTCAAGATGTTCGTCAGGGGGGATCCGAGTTTCCGTGCGAGCGTCACGAATCCGAGCGCGAAATTATTTCTCCGGTTGGGAGCAGACAGTCTCAACTATTACGAGTACAAAGAACCGATAATGCCGGCGGACCGAAGCATCACCACCCCGCGTGCCGGACAGGAAGCGAATGTCTGGAGCCCTCAGAATAACATCGATATCGTCTTTTCCGAACTGGCGGCGATCAAACAAGGAAGGGATTCGGCGCAGATCAACAGAGTTGTTTCGAAATATGCCCATCCGGGGAGCGGAGACAGCGCCACCTACAGCGTGCTCGGCAACCCAACGTTGACAAACATTCAGTTTATATCCATCGGTATAGAAAACCCGGACACCATCCTCGCCCCGCGGTCGACGATCGATTCCGCGACAGTATGGGTGAACGAACTTCGTCTGGTCGACGTGGACAACAGCAAAGGACGCGCGTACAGTGTCAGCGGCAGCGTGAAACTGGCCGACATCGGTTCGGTCTCCTTCTCGTACACCGACATCGACCCGAATTTCCACCAGCTGGAATCGCAGTTCGGAAGCCGCACCACGACGCGCAACTGGGGGATCAACTCGAGCTTTGCTCTTGACAGATTTCTGCCTCCGACCTGGACAGGGACGTCGCTTCCGTTCTCATTTTCTCATACCGAGGGGAGCACATCGCCGAAATATTTGCCCGGGTCGGATGTGGACGTCGCCTCCGCCGCTCAGCGTGAATACGAGTTAACCGGTCTGCGGGCGGCACAGCAAAAACTTATTTTCGAATCACAGACGCTGACGACCAGCAGCACGTACGCGATGCCGACATTCAAGATCGTGATACCGTCGGAGCGGTGGTACATCAGGGATTTTTTCGACAAGCTGGTCTACGGTTTTTCCTACAACAATTCGTTGACACGGAGCCCGACCGTCGAGTATCAGACACAATGGGGATGGACCTCTCATCTCGGATACGCTTACACGACGGACCCGAACGATTTTATTACGCCGCTTTCGGGTTTCGGCAGCGCATTTTTATTGAGCGGGCTAAAGGATTTTCGTCTTTATTATCCGATCCAAAACATCAACCTCACCTATGACATGGCGCGCTCGCAGGTTCACCAGTTGACACGCGGCGCATCTGAAGAAAGCCCGCCGAACCGGAACTTCTCGGCAAACCGCACATTTTCCTTTGCGTGGAAGCTGACTGAGAACGGATTGATCAATCTCTCCGGCACCTATTCGCTGAGCGTCGCCAGCACGATGGTCTCCCTGGAAACGGACACGCTGGGAAATCAAAGGCCGTTCACCTCCATTCTCCGCAGCCTTTTTTTCCAGGACCAGCTCATAGGCTTCGGGCATGACATATCATACGGTCAGAATATCGACGTTCAGACTCACCCGAGAATAATGGAACTCCTTAGCCTCAATAAATATGTCACGATGACGGCGCATTACAGCGTCGGATATCACTGGCAGAACAGCCTGCAGTTAAATGACCTGGGGAAAGGGGCTGGATGGGCGAATTCGATATCGCTTTCTTCCGAGGTCAGCCTGAAACAATTTGTCGAGACATGGTTCCCGACCCAAAAGGGGGGCACTGAAACACAAGGAGGCTCAACGGTCAATCGTTCCCGTCTCGCGGGACGAGGCCGCGGGCATCAGGATGATGAGGAGTTGAAGGACCTCAACAACCCCCCGGCTCCGCAGCAATCCGACACGGCGAAAGTGGGGAATCAATCCGCATCCAGGGATTCAACAAAATCCCGCGACTCGACGCTTGCGGTGCAAGAGACAAAAGGCAAATCGGCGTTCTCGGCGAAAGAGAACCTTCTGGAATTTGCCAGGATCCTCATCAAGACTCCGTTTTTGGATTACGACAAGATAAACGTTTCGTTCGACCAGTCGAACAGCGCAACGAACGGAGGGATTCCGGGAAGGCCGGGGTTTGCCAACCTGTTCGGGAGGCCGTTGTTCTTCATCGACAGCAAATCCGAGTACGGTCCGACTGCCGCATACCAGCTCGGCTTCGTCTCCGACCCGACGGCAAATATCACCGGCGTTCACGGGCAGGGCGCTTTTCCTTACTTCGGTTTTTCGACCAACACGGGACTTCGCGCGCCGAACGGGCAGCTCAACGATTCCTATACAGAGGACAACAAGATCAGTCTGCGCACGACCCGGGATCTCTGGACCGGTGCCCATGTCGACCTGACCTGGAACGTCGACTGGAAATATTCGAGGAATGAGACGATCACCACCGATTCGCTCGGGAGGATATACCAGGTCAGCACGGCGACGACCGGGAGCGTTGAGCGTTCGTTCTTCACGCTCCCGCCGGTGTTCGTCCTCTCGGCGTTTAAGAGCGGCATCACGGAAGTGAGCAAAGAGTTCGCAGCGCTCGAAGACAACACGAGCGATACCCGCATCAACGACGAAAAATTATCGCAGGCGTTCGAGAACGGTTTTGAATCGGTGCCGCTCTTCCGAAAGCTGCTCGGAGAGTTCATGCCGCGGTTCAACTACTCTTTCCATTGGGACGGGTTGGAACAGCTCTCGATCTTCAAAAGTTATGCGAGCCATGTGAGCCTCGACCACGCGTACAGCTCGACGTACCAGACGTCGTTCCACGGCAACCTGTCGGGCGGCGACGAGATCGTTGATGCCCAGCATATCGGGTATCAGTTTTCTCCGCTGCTCGGACTCAGCGTTACGTTCAAAGAGCTGTTCAAAGGGAATGTCAGCGCCAACATTCGGTACAACACGACGGAGTCGTATGATCTTATTCCGTCCGCCCAGAACATCGTCGAGAACGGTACGAAGGAAATTTCGATCACCGGGAGCTTCGGACGGACCGGATTCGAAATTCCGTTCTTCGGGCTCTCTCTTTCGAACGACATCGATATCAGCCTGAACTACACTTACTCCGACAATTCCCGCGTGACGTATACCGCGCTTCCGGCCGGGACCGGCTCCGGGCTCGACGGAGGCGTACCGGGTGACGGGTCGTCGCGCAGCGTTACCGAGCCGCGCATCCGCTACGTGCTCAGTTCGCGGGTGACCGCTTCGCTCTTTTACCGGTACACGAAAGTGACTCCCGATGCAGGGGGCTCGACCATCCCCGGCTCGACGACAAACGAGGGAGGATTGGACGTTCACATCTCGATCCAGTAAGAGGGGATGATGGGCAGCCGATCGGTTGCGGGCTGCTTTAGAAAGTCGAGCCGTCGGGAAGGACGATCTCGCTGCTTTGCTCAGAATAATACCGGGTATTGAACTGATATGAACCACAGCAGCCCGCTGTTCGCTCCGTCTACCAAATTGACTCTCGCTGCTTCAATTAGTATTTTAACCTCTGGAAAATTTTATGGAACAGGAAAAAAAAGGGAACATTCTCTGGGTCGATGACGAGATCGAGCTCCTCCGGTCGCATGTTCTATTCCTCAAAGAAAAAGGATACGCCGTGGAAACCGCGACGAACGGGGAAGATGCGATCGAGCTCGTCCGCAACCGCCCATTCGACCTGGTGTTCCTCGACGAGATGATGGCCGGCAAAGGCGGGCTCGAAACGCTTGCCGAAATCAAGGATGTCTCTCCTTCGCTTCCGGTCGTGATGATCACCAAGAACGAAGCCGAATCGCTGATGGAAGACGCTATCGGCGGAAAAATTTCGGATTACCTGACAAAGCCGGTCAATCCAAGCCAGATCCTCCTCGCCTGCAAGAAATTTCTCGAGGGGAAGAAGATCCAGAGCGAGCAGGTCTCCAAGGATTACGTTGAGGAATTTAATTCTATTTCACGGGCGCTGCTCAACCCGCTGACCTACGAGGGATGGGTCGATCTATACGTTAAACTGGTTTCGTGGGAAATGGAGCTCGATCTTCACCCGACGCTCGGTCTTCACCAGATGTTGAACGACCAGAAACGGGAATGCAACGCGGAGTTTTCTAAATTCATCGAGCGGAACTATCCCGACTGGCTGCAGCAGAAGGGAAAGGCGCCTGCGCTCTCGGTCGATGTGGTCGACCGCTACCTGATACCGCGGCTGAATGAGGGGAAGTCCGTTTTCTTTTTTGTCATCGATTGTATGCGGCTCGATCAATGGCTCGTGATGGAGAAATATCTCCGGGATTACTACACGATGGAAAAGGAATACTATTATTCCATCCTCCCGACGGCCACCCCCTATTCGAGGAACGCGATCTTCAGCGGCCTCTTCCCGGCGGAGATCGAGCAGCGATTTCCCGAGATCTGGCAGCAGGGGGAAGACGACGAGAACAGCCACAACCGGTACGAACGGCAGCTGCTGGATAAACTGCTCGAACGGCGCCGCATCGAACTGAAACCGGAACCGAAGTACATCAAGATCCTGGACGGCGAATTCGGCAGGCAGACGGAAAATAACATTCTGTCGTACGCATCGAACAAGCTGACGTCGATCGTCGTCAATTTTGTCGACATGCTCGCGCACGGCAGGTCCGATTCGGCGCTGCTCAAAGAGATCGCCCCCGATGAGCCGGCGTACCGCTCGCTCACCGATTCGTGGTTCAGGCATTCGTCGCTGTTCGGCATGCTCCAGACATTAGCGTCGAAAAAGGACGTGAAGATCGTCATCACCACCGATCACGGAAGCGTCCGCTGTCTGCGCGGTTCGAAGGTGATCGGGGACAGAGAGGCATCCACCAATCTCCGCTATAAATTCGGGAGGAACCTCAAGGCGGACGACAAGCAGTCCGTCTTTATAAAGAATGCCCAGGATTATAAGCTTCCGCGGCGCGGAGTCACGATCAACTATATCATCGCAAAAGAAGACTACTATTTCGTGTACCCGACCGATTACCACAAGTATCTCAATCAATACCGGGACAGCTTTCAGCACGGCGGCATCTCGATGGAGGAGGTCATCCTTCCGGTGATAACGCTGGAGCCGAGGCAGTGACCGCGGTCGTGAATAATTCCGTCACCACGCACAGCGCGGACGAAACCCTCCAGCTCGGCAAGGCATTCGCTGCATCGCTCCGCCGGAGCGACGTTGTTGCGCTGTACGGCGATCTGGGGAGCGGAAAAACACAATTTGCAAAAGGCGTCTGCCTCGGACTCGGCATTCAACGCCATGTCGTGAGCCCGACGTTCACGATCCTGAACGAATATGCCGAAGGGAAATTCCCGGTCTATCATTTCGATTTCTACCGCCTTCGCTCGCTGACCGAACTTGCAGAAGTCGGGTTTGATGAATATCTTTTCGGCGACGGCGTCTGTCTCTTGGAATGGGCGAACCTGGTCGAGCAGGCGCTTCCGGCGGAACGCTATGACGTCACGCTGAACCCGGGAGAAGATCGGAACCAAAGGATCATTCACATCGCCAGGGGAACGCAAAAATGATCATCGCGATCGAAACGGCTACCGATGTGTGCGGGACGGCATTGGTGCATAACGGGGCGGTTGTCGCTCAGCGGACCATTCGCGAAAAGAACGTTCACTCGGAGCGGTTGCTGCCGATGGTCGATGAGCTGCTGCGCGAAGCGTCGGTGGCATTGACCGATCTCGACGCGATCTGCATTTCGATCGGCCCCGGTTCGTTCACGGGATTGCGGATCGGGCTGAGCACGGCAAAGGGGCTTGCGGTGGCGAGCTCCACACCGGTCGTTGCCGTGCCAACGCTGGACGCTCTTGCGTACGAATATTTCAGGAACGCTCCTCATCCGGCGTCCGGAATCGTTGCTCCCCTTATCGATGCCAAACGGGACGAGGCATTTTATTCATTCTATGAATTGCACTCAACGGGAGTTCGCCGTCTCAGAGACTACGGTATAGAACCGGTCGCAAATATTTTTGAAGAAGCTTCACGGTACCGTTCGGTTGTTTTTGCGGGCGATGGTGCACGCAAGATGCAGCCGATGACGGGGGCGAACGCCCAGTACGCCTGCATGCCGGAAACAGTCTGCAATCCGGCCGCAGTGGGGATCATCGGCGAGAAAGGTGGAAAAGCGCTCTCTGCCGAACAGCTGTCAACGTTAGAACCGCTCTATCTGAGGGAGTTCGTGACGACCGTTCCGGGCAACTCACGGGGCCGGGGAACGCGCGCCGCCTCTTCAGCACAGCCAACGACTGCTCATTTATTTAAAGGATAGAACATGGCCTGGTTTCGACGATCAAAAGAAAGTATTTCTTCGGAATCGCAAAAAAAGGATACGCCGGAAGGTCTGTGGAGGAAGTGCGAATCGTGCGGTGAGATCGTCCACAAAAAGGTTCTCGAACAGAACCTCTGGGTTTGTGCAAAGTGCAATTTTCATTTCCGCATCGGAAGCAGGGAATATTTTTCACTTCTGCTCGATGAGGGGAGTTTCAGAGAATTGGACAGGAAGATGACGTCGAAAGACCCCCTGAACTTTACCGACACGAAACGCTACAAGGACCGTGTCAAAGACACGATCAGGAAATCGGGACTCAACGACGCCGTCCGAAGCGGAACCGGAAAAATCAAAAAGAGAGATGTTGTTATCGCGTGCATGGACTTTGCGTTCATCGGCGGCAGCATGGGTTCAGTTGTCGGAGAAAAGATCAGCCGTGCTGCGGATAAAGCGTTGAAGTCAAGATCCCCGCTGATCGTCATCTCATCAAGCGGCGGAGCGAGGATGATGGAAGCGGCTTATTCGCTGATGCAGATGGCGAAGACGAGCGCAAAGCTGGCCCGCCTCTCGGATGCGCACATCCCGTACATATCGCTCATGACGGACCCGACCACAGGAGGAGTGACCGCAAGTTATGCGATGCTCGGCGATATTCATATCGCGGAACCCGGTGCGTTGATCGGGTTTGCCGGTCCGCGTGTGATCAAGCAAACGATCGGAAAGGATCTCCCCCCGGGATTTCAGAAAGCTGAGTTTGTGCAGGAAAAGGGGTTTATCGATCTGGTGGTGAACAGAAAGGATCTGCGGGAGACGATCTCCAAGCTGCTTGAAATGATCGCCGCATGAAGACCATTGTATCCCTTGCCGAGATGCAGCAGTTCTCCGAGAAAACGAGGCTTGGGAAAAAAGTGATCGGCCTCGTTCCCACGATGGGATATCTGCACAAGGGGCACCTCAGCCTTATCGCGCGGGCAAAACGCTCGTGCGATGTCGTGATCGTTTCCATTTTTGTGAACCCTGCCCAGTTTTCCCCTCAGGAGGATTTTGCCCGGTACCCTCGCGACATGGCCCGCGATGCGCGGCTGTGCAAGTCGGCGGGAGCGTCCGTTCTCTTCGCCCCCCGCGAAGGGGAAATGTACCCGGAAGGATATTCCACCTACGTCAGCCTCGAACAGCTTTCTTCGACGCTGGAGGGAAAATTCAGGCCGACGCATTTCCGCGGAGTGGCAACCGTCGTAACGAAACTTTTTTCGCTGACAAAGCCGCATAAAGCATTCTTCGGCCAGAAAGATGCGCAGCAATGCGTCGTCGTCAAAAGGATGGTGAAGGACCTGAATTTGGGCATCGAGGTCGTCGTTTCGCCGATCGTGCGGGAAAAGGATGGTCTTGCCATGAGCTCGCGCAACGTTTATTTGTCCGAAGCCGAGCGTGGTGAGGCGTTGGTCCTGTATGCTTCACTTTGCCATGCCCGGGAACTGGTCGCTGAGGGGGAGAGGGATGCCGGAAGAATTGCAGCCGCGATGAGGCAGATGATCGAACGGAGACCCTCAGCGAAAATAGACTATGTCGCCGTCGTCGATGCTGAGTCGCTTGCCGACGTCGGCACCCTTGAGCGCGGCCGCCGGGTTCTTGTCGCTTTGGCGGTCCGCTTCGGCGCAACGCGGCTCATCGATAACACTCTCGTCAAGATACGTTGAGGACAAATGGAAAATAGATTTGCTACGGTCATCATGGCTGCGGGGAAGGGGACCCGCATGAAAAATTCTGAGAAGGCAAAGGTGATGTTCGAAGTCGCCGGCAAGCCGATGATTCATCACGTGGTCGAACTGGCCGTTGCGCTGCATTCATCCCGTGTTATCGCGATCGTCGGGCATTACCGAGAAGCTGTCATTGAGTATTTGCGCCGCGATGCCCCTACCGTCGAATTTGCGGTTCAAGACCCCCAGCTCGGCACCGGACATGCCGTGATGCAGGCAAAGGATTCGCTGCTGAATTTCAACGGAGACGTTTTGGTTCTGTCGGGTGATGTTCCCCTTCTGCATGTATCGACGATTCGGAGCCTGATCTCATTCCATCATGAAAAAGAAGCGGTCGCCACCATCCTTACCGCCGACCTTGCCGATCCGACGGGATATGGAAGAGTGCTTCGAGGCAGTGGCGATAATGTCACCGGGATCGTTGAACATAAAGATGCAACGGAAGAGGAGCGAAACGTCAAGGAGATTAATTCGGGGATATATATCTTCGACAACCTCCATTTGTTCGATGCACTCGCTCATATCACGACCAACAACGTTCAGCATGAGTATTATCTCACGGACGTTTTCAATTATTTCTGGAAACACGGGATGAAAGTTGCGGCGAAAAAAGCTGTTGATTTTGACGAAGTCCGGGGGGTGAATACCGTGGAGCAATTGGAGGAAGCAGACCGAATCCTGAGGAAAAGGAACTCCACCTCCGCCCCGCATGTTTAAGTAGATGAATATATTGACAATTACTCCGTTTTTGTTTATTATCACTTGAGGAGACCAAGAAGGAGTCGTTATGAGGAGCAGAGTTCGATTTGTCGCAGCGTGGCTGTTCGCTCTTACCCTGATCAGTTCGGCCTGCGCATTTTCGCAGTTCAAAAGAACCGCGGAGGATGAGCCGAAGGTCTCTGATTCGTTCATCCGCCCTGAAACTGATGCCGACTTATTGAGTTTCTTTAACCCGGATAATTTTAAGATGCGGCAGAGCTTTTCGATGAACTATATGACGATGGGCGGTCAGGGGCTTTCGCTGGCGATGTACACCAACAGCATGATGTATAAGTTCTCCAATAACCTCGATGCGCGGGTCGACGTCAGTCTTCAAAGCTCGCCGTTCAGTACGTTTGACCAGCGTCTTCAGAGCAGCTTGACCGGGGTGTACCTGAATCGGGCAGAGATCAACTACCACCCGTCCGACAATATGCTGCTCCGCCTTTCGTACCAGAAAGTGCCTTTAGGGATGTACGGAATGTTCTCGCCGTACGCAGGCTTTTATCACGGAATGGGGTCCGACGAGGGATATTGAAGCCAACCAGATATGCTATGGTATTTTGCGTGAATAACCGAGGCGGCGCGGGACGCATCCTCGGTTATTTTTTTGTCCCCGGGTAAGCGGAGTGCTATGACCGAAAAAGAAACATCACGTTCGTCAAAAAAAATTGCTCTTAATCTTCTCCTCGCCGCAGTTTCCGCCTTTGTTCTTTATCAGGTGTACGCAATCAGCTTTCCTTCAGATCACAATGGCAATCGCAGCCGCGAGGCTGGCACCACCGCTTCGCCGGCAAAGAATATCGTCCAGATCGATGTCCTGAACGGCTGCGGCGTTTCGGGGACCGGGCAGAAAGTGACTAGCTTTCTTCGCGCTTCCGGATACGACGTCGTCGATATGGGCAACTATAAAACATTTGACGTCAAGCAGTCGATGGTCGTCGACCGGTGCGGGAACGCGGACATTGCAAAAAAAATCGCCTCGGATCTTGGGATCGATCCGGCAAATGTGATCCAACAAATAAGCCCGGAGTATTTCGTCACCGCCTCCGTGGTTCTTGGAAAGGATTTTAAGACCCTGCGCGCATGGAAATGACCGCACGCCATCATTCACAACAAGAAAGGGACGATGTTGACCTCAAAAGCACTCGCTAAGAAGATAGCCGCCTTCGCATTGTTGAAGAAGGCGCAGAATGTTGTTCTCCTCGATCTGCGGAAGCTCACATCGATGTCGGATTTCTTTGTCATCTGCTCGGCGGATTCCGACACGCACGTCCGGGCTATCGCCGATGGCATCCGTGACGGCGCAATGGGCGCCGGCGAAAAGATCTGGCACGATGAGGGACATGGAGAATCGACCTGGGTGCTGCTGGATTTCGTGAACGTCGTTGTGCACGTGTTTCACAAAGAGACGCGCTCCTTCTATAACTTAGAGAAGCTCTGGGGGGACGCAAAATTCGAATACATTGAAGACAAACCTGCCGCAGTTCAACCTAGGAAAAAGGCTCTGCTGAAAAAGACCGCCCATCAATGAAAGAGTATCTGCACCGCGCTGTTGCCGGCGCGCTCGCTTCGCTTGAGTACCCCGCCGCCGTGATCTTTTTTGAGAAACCGAAAGTTGCTGCTCATGGCGACCTGACCACGAACGTCGCGATGGCTATTGCAAAATCGGCAGGAAAAAATCCCCGCCAGATCGCCCAGTCGATCGTGGGAAAACTCGACTTGGATCCATCGAAGATAGCGTCCACGGAGATTGCCGGCCCCGGTTTCATCAATTTCCGCTTCACCGACTCGTATGTTATCGACAGCGCAAAAGCGATCCTGCAGCTCGGCGCTGCCTTCGGAAAGTCCGACATCGCCCATGGTCAGAAGACGAACATTGAATGGGTGAGCGCAAATCCGACCGGCCCTCTTCACAGCGGCCACGGGCGCCAGGTGATTCTCGGCGCGACGATCGCGAACCTGCTTGAATGGACGGGCCACGCGGTGACTCGTGAATATTATTTCAACAACGCCGGCAACCAGATGCGGACCCTCGGCGAAAGCGTCTACGCCCGTTACCGCCAATCCCTGGGAGATGATTATCCTTTTCCCGCCGGAGGCTACCAGGGGGATTACATCACTGAGATCGCGCTGGAAATTAAGAACGAGAAAGGGGAGAGTTTACGCGAGGCCGGCCAGGAGAGGGCGTACTTCAAGCAAAAAGCCGAGGCCTGGTGTTTTGACAAGATCAAGAAAACTCTGGCAAGGCTCGGCGTTCAACACGACGTATTCTATAATGAAGACTCCCTCTATTCTTCCGGCAAGATTAAGGAGGTGGTCGAGGAGTTCCGCTCGCGGGGACTGGCGTACGACAGCGAAGGGGCGGTGTGGTTCAAAGCGACTGCGGTCGGTCTGGACCAGGACCGCGTCATTGTCAAGAGAACGGGGGAGCCTACATACCGGCTGCCGGACATTGCGTATCACCGGGAGAAATTCCGGAGAGGGTTCGACCTTGTCGTCGATATTTTCGGCGCCGACCATATCGCGACGATACCGGATGTCCTCGCGGGGGTCAAGGCTCTCGGCTTCGACACGAACAAGGTCAAGGTCATCATCCATCAGATGGTCTCGTTCGTGGACGGCAAAGAGGTGGTGAAGATGTCGAAGCGGAACGCGAACGTGTACACGCTCGATGATCTGATCGATGAGGTCGGCACGGATGCCGTTCACTACTTTTTCGTCATGCGCAGCGCGAACACTCATTTGGAATTCGACGTCGCCCTCGCGAAGGAACAATCCGAGCAGAATCCTGTCTACTATCTTCAATACGCCCACGCACGCATCGCCAGCATTCTGAGGTTCGCGGTCGAGCAGGGTGTTCGGGTGGACGATCTCGCGTACCTTTTCGGCACCACGCGCTTCGAGCTGATCACTGAGAAAGAGGAAATCGGCCTTCTAAAGCTGTTGCTGGAGTTTCCGGAAGTGATCGTCAATTGTGCGGAGGCATACGAGCCGCATCGGTTGACGACCTATCTTCGGGAGGTGGCGGAGGCCTTTCATCGCTTCTACCACGAGCATCGTGTGATCGGCGACAACAAGGAATTGATGCAGGCGAGACTTGCGGTATGCCAGATGGCCCGCATTGTCATCGCAAACGGATGTGCCGTGCTGGGCGTCTCGGCCCCTCAAAAAATGTAGGTTGATTCTTTCAAAACCGTTCTCTATATTTTTGCAGCAACAGCTAACACAAAAGGAAAAAATCCCATCTCTTTTGCTACTCTAGCGTTCAGCCTTTCTTTTCTGAAGTAAGCGCGAGCGGTTTCTGCGCTTGGATTTCACGATCGCATTATCGTTTAACGACTTAGCGCCGTTGTTCGTTGATTTTGCTCGACGAGTTTTGTAAATTACAATTTACGTTTCAATCACCATGAGATCCTTTTGAAAAAGGGACACGACAATGACGTTTCAAGATGGAAAAATTCATGATGTCGTCATCCGCGACCTGAAGAAGTTCGTCGACGACCGGGGATGGCTGTCAGAGCTCTTCAGGGAAGACGAGATCGACCGGCAATTCATGCCGGTGATGTCGTACATCTCAGTCACACACCCGGGAGTGGCGCGCGGTCCGCACGAACACACAGGCCAGGCAGACCTTTTCGCATTTGTCGGTCCCTCAAATTTCAAGGTCTATGTGTGGGACAGCAGGAAAGATTCGCCGACGTATCTTCGTAAATTCTCGTTCATCGCCGGCGAGGACGCACCGAAGTCCGTTATCATTCCCCCAGGAGTCGTTCACGCATACAAGAATGTCGGGACGTCGGACGGCACCGTCATTAATTTGCCGAACCGCCTTTTTGCCGGCTACGGGAAGAAAGAACCGGTTGATGAAATTCGTCATGAAAACCGTACAGAGACAATTTTTCAACTAGACTGATCGGTCGGATGAAAAATATTCTGGTCACAGGAGGGGCAGGATTCATCGGCAGCAATTTCATCCGGTATCTGCTGCAGCGGTATCGCGAGTACCGCGTCATCAATTACGATGCGCTGACGTACGCGGGGAACCTGGAGAACCTGTCCGGAGTCGATCTAAGCCCTCGTTATATTTTTGTGAACGCCGATATCTGCGACGACGCAGCGGTTGAAAGAGTTCTTCGTGATTATCGCGTGGACGCCGTCGTCCATTTCGCGGCTGAGTCTCACGTCGATCGGAGCATTCTCGGCCCGTCGGTCTTTGTGCGCACGAATGTTCTGGGAACGAGCATGCTCCTCGAGGCCGCGCGGCAGGCTGGCATTCAGCGGTTCATCCATGTCTCGACTGATGAAGTGTACGGTTCGCTCGAAGCAACGGGCAAGTTCACCGAGGCGACGCCGCTCCATCCGAACAGCCCCTATTCCGCGAGCAAAGCCTCGTCCGATTTGATCGCTCTCTCATATTTTAGAACCTACGGCACCCCCGTTATCGTCACCCGCTGTTCGAACAATTACGGGCCGTACCAGTTTCCCGAAAAATTGATACCCCTGATGATTGCCAATGCGCTGAACGATAAACCCCTTCCGGTCTACGGCGACGGGCTCAACGTTCGCGATTGGCTGTACGTCGAGGACCATTGTTCCGCGCTCGACGTCGTCCTGCACAAGGGAAAAGAAGGGGAAGTGTACAACATTGGCGGCGACAACGAGCAAGCGAACATTGAAATTGTCAAGCTGATCCTAACGGAATTAGACAAGCCGCATTCATTGATAACGTTCGTGAAGGACAGGCCGGGCCACGACCGCCGGTATGCGATCGATGCCGCGAAAATAGAAAAAGAACTGGGATGGAAGCCGTCGCATACCTTCGAAAAAGGCATTCGCGAGACGATCCGTTGGTACCGCAGCAATAGAGAATGGTGGCAAAGAATCCTGACCGGAGAATACCAGCGGTATTATGCGGCCCAGTACTCCGACCGTTTGAAGAAGGAACCGGCCTGACATGAGCGCTCCAAGCCGTGCGTACAAAATCATCAGCGTGGTCGGTGCGCGTCCCAACTTCATGAAGGTGGCACCCCTTCACAAAGCTTTCAAGCAGTATCCGTCGGTGCAGCATCGCATCGTCCACACCGGCCAGCATTACGATGCCAACATGTCCAAAGTGTTCTTTGAAGATCTGGAGCTCCCGCGTCCCGATGTGTATCTGGGCATCGGGTCAGGATCGCAGGCCGAGCAAACGGCGAAGGTCATGATCGAGTTTGAGAAGGTTGTTCTTGGGGAAAAGCCCGATCTGGTAGTCGTTGTGGGAGACGTTAATTCTACCGTGGCATGTACGCTCGTGTGCGCCAAGCTCCTTATTCCCGTCGCCCATGTCGAGGCAGGGCTCCGCAGTTTTGACCGGACGATGCCCGAAGAAATCAATCGCCTTCTTACCGACGCAATTGCGGACTTTCTTTTTGTCTCGGAGCGGAGCGGATTGGACAATTTGAAGAGGGAAGGGGTTGCCGATTCGAAGGTGTACTTTGTCGGCAACATCATGATCGATTCCCTTGTCCATTATCGAGAGACATCGCGCCGCTCCGTCATAAAGAAAACTCTCGGCGTTGAAGGAAAAAAATACGTGCTCGTCACCCTGCACAGGCCGAGCAACGTCGACGTTCGGACGAATCTCTCCAACATCCTCTCAATGCTGGAAAGCATTGCGCGGGCGCAGCCGGTGATTTTTCCTGTACATCCCCGGACGAGGAAGATGATCGATGAGTTCGACCTGAGGAAGACATTCGCGAAGAATTCAAACATTATCCTTTGCGACCCCCTCGGTTATTTGGATTTCTTGTGTTTGCTGGAATCTGCGGCCCTTGCGATCACCGATTCGGGGGGCATTCAGGAAGAGACGACATACCTCGGCGTTCCGTGTCTGACGATGCGGGAGAATACGGAGCGGCCATCGACGGTTTCGGAGGGGACGAATACGTTGATGGGGTTCGATTATGAGAAAACCGCGACGGAAGCCGGTGCTGTTTTTCGGGGAACGGTCAAGAAGGGAAAGATTCCTGAGCTATGGGACGGAAAGACGGCGGAAAGAATCGCGAAAATCATGGCGGATGAACTTCTTTCAATCAATCGACGAAAATCATAACGATGTTATCTATGATCAATAAATTTCTTTTGGTGCTCTCGATAACCTGCATTTTGTCAGCATCGATCTTTGCGCAGCTGAATTTGAACGAGAAAAAAGACGATTCGTTCTCGCAAAGAGAGCAGCTTCAGACCCAGACTCAATACCAGCAGAATCTGCAGAATGTCAAGATGGCGGTCATGGACGGACCGGTGGATCCCAAAGAATACATCGTTGGCCCCGGAGATGTGTACAGCGTCAATGTGTGGATCAGTCCGCCGCTGAATTTGCTCCTGACCATCACTCCGGAAGGCTCGGTTGTTATACCGACAGTCGGAGAAATTTCGGTAGCAGGCTTGCCGCTTGATGAAGCCAAGAAAAAAGTTGTCGCTGAAATTCATAAAAAGTATATCAGCGGGGCCGCGACGTTTACGCTCGTTAATCCGAGGATGCTCGCCGTGCGGGTCACGGGATTTGGATTGATCGAGAATACAGTGTACGTGTTGGCGACGGAGAGAGCACAGGACGCGATCGCTCTCGCAAAGAATCAGACCGACGAAGCCCTGAAGGCGATGAGCGAAGCCAACGTCGCCTCGAAGACTATTAAACTGTCCAACGATGAGGTACGAAAATTATCCGCAGAAGGCTCGACGCGAAAAGTGACGGTGCGGCATAAAGACGGGACGGAGTCTCCGGCGGATATTGAGAAGTACATCGCAACAAAGGACTGGCGTTGTGACCCGCTCCTTCGGGACGGCGATGTCGTCATCGTGCCGGAAAAAAATGATACAAGGAATTTTGTCGGCGTTTTCGGAGCGGTCAACAGCGACGGAGATTACGAGTTCGTTGACGGCGACAGTTTGCTGACGCTGCTGTTGATCGCGCGGGGATGCTCGCCGCTTGCCGACAGCGCCAACGTCATTATCTCGCGGACAGATGTGGAAGGGAATACGCTGCAGTCGATCGCTGTCGACCTGAGAGCGATTGCAGCCGGGACGTCCGCCAACGTGCCGCTGCGGCGGGGAGACAGGATTCTTGTCAAGCAGAAAACGGAGCTGCAGCATGATTATCGCGTGAACATCGAAGGGGAAATTACCTACCCTGGAAGCTACCCGATTACCAGAGATTCGACCACGTTGTCGGAGGTCGTTCAATGGGCCGGCGGGTTTACCTCGAACGCATCGCTGGAAGGTTCGCGCATTCTCCGGAATACAAAAAAAACTCCAGTCGATAATTCTCGCGGAAAGACTTCCCAGGAAGACAGCACGTATTTTCGCATCGAGAATGAACTCCTTCTGAATGGCGAGCTCGTTGTCGCCGATTTCGCCGGCCTCTTTAATAAGAACGACAAGAGCAAAGACGTCTATCTTCGGGACGGAGATCGAATCATTATCGCTCCGAAGGCGGGGACGGTCTACGTCTTCGGCCAGGTTATCCGGCCCGGCCATGTCGCGTTCAGCAGAAACCAGAGCTATAAATACTATATCGAACAGGCCGGCGGGCTCGCAGACGATGCCGTCAGCGGAGATATTCATATCATCAAGGCAAGTTCAAAGCAATGGCTTTCCCCGAGCGAGACAACAGTTGAAGAGGGGGATTATATCTGGGTTCCTAAGGAGCCATACCGGTCGTTCAGCTATTACATGCAGATCTATGGACAATTGTTCAGCATCATAGGGACGATTGTCACTGCCGCAGTGCTCGTTGTGCAATTGAAGAAATAGAAGGATACGGCGGCAGGAATTGCTGTCCGCTATCCCAGGAGTTATTCATGCGTAGTTCTTTCTTAGTGTTCGGCAGTCCGCGTATCGAGGAAGATGAAATTGCGGAAGTCGTTGATTCATTGCGCTCCGCGTGGCTTGGTACCGGTCCTAAAGTTGCAAGATTCGAGGCGATGTTCCGGGAGTATGTTGGGTCGCGCTACGCCGTGGCCGTTCATTCGTGTACTGCCGCTCTTCACCTTTCTCTTGTCGCTTCGCACGTCAAGGCAGGAGATGAAGTGATTACCACGCCGATGACGTTTGCAGCCACGGCGAATGCCATCCTACACACCGGCGCCCTTCCGGTTTTCGCCGATATCGACCGCGCCACCTTGAACATTGACCCTCAGCAGATCAAGAAGAAATTGACGCATGCAACAAAGGCGATCTTGCCCGTGCATTTTGCCGGGCGGGCTTGCGACATGAAGTCGATCATGGCGATTGCGAACGACGCCAAAGCGATCGTCATCAACGATGCAGCCCACGCTATCGAGACGGAATATTGCGGAAAGAAAATCAGTCACTACGGAGCAATGGCCGCCTACAGTTTTTATGCGACCAAAAATATTACCACGGGTGAGGGGGGCATGGTTGCCACCGACGATAAGGAGATCGCCGACAAAATAAAAATGTACGCTCTTCACGGCATGACGAAAGATGCCTGGCAGCGTTACTCGGATGCCGGCTTCAAACACTATGAAGTAGTTTTTCCAGGATTTAAGTATAACATGATGGACCTCCAGGCGGCTATCGGCATTCGCCAACTGCCGAAGATCGAAGCTTACTCCAGGCGGCGGAAAGAGATCTGGGATCGGTACAACGACGCCTTTAAGGGTCTTCCGGTCACCCTGCCCTCTCCGGTTGAACCGAATACTCGCCATGCCTACCACCTGTACACCTTGCTCCTCAATTTGGAAGACCTAACAATTACGCGCGATCAATTTATGGAGCTCTTGTTTAAGCAGAATATTGGGACCGGCGTTCACTACACCGCGCTGCACTTGCACCCATACTATCGCGAACGATTCGGGTACAAAAAGGGAGATTTTCCAAACACCGAGTACGTTGCAGATCGCACCGTCTCGATCCCCTTTTCAGCAAAACTCACGGAAGAAGATGTTAAAGATGTGATAGAAGCTGTGACGGCGATTCTTAACACTCATTCCTCGTAAGGTCGCACCGAGCGGCAAGAACGTTCCCTGAAAATGAATCATTGTCGATAAGGATTATGAATGGCTGAAACTCATGAATCGGAATTTGTCGACTACCTCGTGCTGGTCGTCAAATGGAAAAAAGTTCTGGTTTCTCTGGCAGTTGGATTGATGCTCTTCTCATATTTGATGGTCTATCTCTTTGTCGATCCACAATATGATTCAAGCGCAATTATCTTGCCGACAGAATCGCAACAGAATGGGATCTCTAATCTCATGAAAAACATCGGCACGCTGCCGATGGGACTTGGAGGGATTGGAACTTCAACGCGTGCCGTTGATATGGATCTCTACTCGACCATACTGGGCAGCCGGGCGATGCTCGAGAAAATCGTAATGAAATTTGACCTGTTGAACGACTATCACCTTACAAGCATGGAGAAGGCAGTTGAGGTATTGCGTACAAAAATAAAGAAACGGGTCACTGATGAAAATGCTTACGAAATTATCGTCCGAGCCAGCTCGCCACGGAAATCGGCTGACATGGCAAATTATATTTTGGAAGAGCTGAACAGGGATGTTGTCGAACTTAACGTCGCGAAATCCCGGGACAATCGAATCTTTTTAGAGCAGCGGTACAGTGAAATGACTAAGAACCTCCGCCTTGCTGAAGATTCACTCCAATTCTACCAGGAAAATACCGGTATGCTCGAAGCCATAGAGCAATCGAAGCTCATTATTAGCGCGTATTCGTCCCTGGAAGCCGACCTCATCTCGAAACAAATGGAGCTTGCCATTCTCGAAAAGACTCAATCGAAGGAGTCGCCCCAACTCGAAAGCGTTCGGCTGCAAGTCAACGAGTATGAAAAGAAACTCAACGCCATGAAGACCGGAAGCGAAGGGAATGGTGTTATCCTCGCGCTTGATTCACTCCCGTCCGCTGCTAAACAGTATTTTCGCCATTTCCGCGACGTTGAAATCTACTCGAAGATACTGGAATTTTTGGTTCCAATGTACGAACAATCGAGATTTGACGAGCAGAAGAATACCCCTGTTCTGCAAGTGATCGATTTTCCGGTGGTTCCGGAGAAGAAATCGTATCCGCCCCGCTTTCTGTTCAGCTTAATCATTACGGTTGTTGGTCTGCTCATCGCCTTTTTTTATATTCTGTTGAACGAAAATTCCGAGTGGAAAAATTCGGAAAAAATGAAATTCATCAGGTCAAACATATTCAAGTGGAAATAGTCTGCGAATGTTCTTTGTTGCAAAAAGCGATGCGCAATTTTGTTTTTAGTTTGCTGAATACGATACGCGACATTCCGTATCTGCGCGGGTGGAGAAGAGGAGGGATCAGTTATTGGAAATGGAGAGCCCGCAAATTCGGAGCCCACTCCGTGCTGAACCTGGGGCACGGAACGATCGAATTTGAAAAAGTCACGGAACAGCAAAAACTGCAACTCTATCCGTGGTTTCGCAGGCAGCTCACAGGGAAGGAACGATTGGTGATGGATTTTGGATGCGGCCCAGGACGCTTTACTGGCGACTTAGCTGAGATGATTCATGGGAACGCCGTTGGCATCGACCCGATTCGTGATCTGCTTGCACAGGCGCCTGCACGCTCCGGCGTCGAATACAAACAGATGGAACAAGGCACGATTCCGCTTGTGGATGGTTCGGTCGATGTGGCGTGGGTATGTTTGGTTCTCGGAGGCATTCAAGGAAACGAATTGGTTCGCGCCGTTCGCGAGATCGAAAGAGTTCTGAAACCTGACGGGTTGTTGTTCCTCGTTGAAAATACGAGCGATAAAGAAGATGGACCATATTGGAAATTCAGGACTGTCTCTCAGTACACTGCCATGTTCCCCGGCAGAAATCTCGTTCATCTTCATGACTATGAAGACTTAGGAGAAAGAATTTCAATCCTGTCAGGAAGGCATTGAAAAATCCCGTTCATGCGTACTCGGCGTGATCACGTTCGGCCTTCCCGCCTCCAGTTCAATAGGAATCGTCACGATTGGATGTGCCAGTGAAATCACCGGTTGATGCGGGACAATCGAAGATCATCCTGCGTCCCTCTATCCGGCGTGCCCGTAGTATTCTGCTGGCAGGGGCCGAGAATGAAATCGCTTCTGCGACACGCGCCATCAGCATAGCAAGAAGGCTTTAAGCATGCCGTTGTTACCCTCTATTCTCACTGGAGTAAAATGGTCGTCTATCTCGCAATTCGGCAGGCAGATCCTCCAGCTTGTTACGACGATCGTACTAGCTCGCACGCTGGCCCCTTCAGATTTCGGGTTGATGAGCATGGCGATGGTAGTGGTCGGTTTCCTCAATGTGTTTAGGGACTTAGGCACATCCTCAGCGATCATTCAGCGCAACGAGATTTCCGGTACATTATTATCGGGGATCTTTTGGTTAAACGTGATCTTCGGGATAGTCGTGATGTCGCTGGTGTTCGTCCTCGCTCCTCTGTTTGCATCTTTTTATGGGGAGGCAAGGTTAGTGCCGATCCTCAAAGCGCTTTCGGCGTCGTTTTTTATTTCAAGTATTGGGATATCCCACCAGGCGCTCTTGGAACGCGAGCTTCAGTTTGAAAAGCTGGCGAAGGCGGAAATCTCTTCGACACTTTTCGGAGCGGTTGTGGGGATCACGCTTGCCATCCGCGGAGCGGGAGTATGGAGCCTCGTCGCCCAAGCTTTGTCGACTGCCCTGTTGTCTTCGACATTGCTATCGCTGGTACTAAGCCGCTGGAAGCCGAGACTGGTTTTTAGCGTGGCGGAGATAAAAAGCGTGGCCCGTTTCAGCCTCAACCTCTCTGGCTTCAATATGACGAACTATTTTATTCGCAATGCAGACTCACTTCTCATCGGAAAATACCTCGGGGCTCAGGACCTAGGATATTATGTCCTTGCATACCGTATCGTCCTGTACCCTTGGCAAAATGTGACGTCAGTGATCTCGAGAGTAATGTTCCCTGTGTACTCAAAGCTAAACCAAGACAACATGACGTTTCGGAGAGCTTATCTCAACGTTGCATCAACGATCGCTGCGATTGCATTTCCAATGATGCTCGGGCTCATCGGCGTAAGCAGTCCACTCGTCCATGTCTTTTTTGGGGACCAATGGAGGACCGTGAGTTCGCTGATCGTTATTTTAGCGCCGATCGGTCTTCTGCAATCCATCGATTCAACAACGGGGTCGATCTATCTGGCGAAGAGCCGGACAGACTGGATGTTCCGCTGGGGAATCGCCACGGGTATTTCAGGCGTCGCGGCCTTTGTGATCGGTCTGCATTGGGGCGTGATCGGGGTTGCAACAGGCTATTTGATTGCGAGCTTGATTTGGTTGTATCCAGGTCTTGCAATCCCGTTCAGCCTGATTGGATTGAGTATTCTCGAACTCCTGAAAAAAGTATGGAGGCCTTTTTCTTGCGCTGCACTCATGCTTGCCGTTATCTTCGCGTTAAAGGCATCCTGCGGCGATTGGTTGACACCGGTTGAGACACTGATCGGATTGCTTCTTTCCGGTATATCGGTCTATCTCCTCTGCAGCCTCGTACTAAACCGCGAATCCATGAAATCAATTATTTCATACATTCGCCAGGCATGATTGCAGCTCATGACAAAGTGATGGTATTTCGATTCGACAAGAAGATCGTAGCCGCTCTATCGTGTTTCATGCTGTTCGTCACTGCTGCCGTATTCGTCAACTTTGAGTATACAGCGCTGTCTGCTGCGGTCGTCTTTTTTATCGTGCTTGCGTTCATCCACTCTTCACCGAATATCTTCTTCATAGGGATTTCGACCCTCACCTTTTGCGTTTTGTGGAATGCGTACACGGACGCTCCGTTCATGCCCTTTATTCAGGATGTTTTCCTAGGCGTCTCCGTTTTTCTCTTTGTGGCACACGTTGTTGAAGGGCGAGGGGCCAAACTTCACTGGAGCGGGCTCTCCAAAGGCATGGGTCTGTTCCTTTTGATGACCTTGCTCGCGGCCGTGATCGGATATACCCTCGGGCGCCCTTTGAATGTGCTGGTTCTGGAATGGCACATGCTTCTTTACTTCGCGTTTTATTTTATTGTCCTCGTCGAGTTGCAGGAGGACCAAAATGCCAAGCTTCTCCTGAAGTTTGTTTTTGGGGGCGGAGTGATCGCATGTATTCAATATATCGGCATTTTGGTTGCAGCGGGAAAATTCAGTAGAATTGCGACGTATCATGCCGATATGTATCCCATGCTTCTTACGCTGCTTGCAGCGCTTATTGTTTATACCCCCAAAAGGAATCTGAAAGTCATCGCGGGGGGAATCTGCGTTCTTCTCCTTTCAGGACTTATCATTTCGCTGACGCGCGCAGAGTGGGCGGCCTCCGCACTTTCGTTGACCATCCTCGGATTTTTTCTTGTGAAGGATAAAAAGGTCCAACCGAAATACATCCTTCTGCTTGGGGCACTCGTTTTGTTCGTATCTGCGATAGTTCTTGTTTTTGCTCCGGACACCCTGACCAGCCTTACGGAATCTCGCTCGACTCAGCAAATTACACAGAGGGCAGAAAGTTTTTCAAAGACCGGTCAGGATGTTTCGCTGATGATGCGCGTTGAGCTTGATCTCGCCGCAATTCAGCGTATCCGTCAATTCCCAATCCTCGGTGCGGGATTAGGGGATAAGGTCGCTTACAAGTTTTTTAGCAACTTGAGCGTTTGGAGCCTGGACACGTCGCACCTGACGATGTTGTGGAAAATGGGAATCGTCGGATTCACGGTCTATGTCGCTCTTCTCATCCTTGTCTTGAGGCGGGCGTATTTTCTTTTTCGGAACACGAAAGAGCCGTTTTTCAAATGGTATTCGGCCGGTTTTTTTTCCGGATTCTGCGGACTTATCCTGTTGTCTTTTTTTAGCGCCTCCCTAACGAAGTACAACCTGAATCTCGTGTGGGCGATCATGATAGCGACCGTTGAATTTGGTGCCCTTCGGATTGGAACAGAACATGGATAGTGCGCCGAAGCCCGTCATCGTTCATCTTGTTACCCCCTATTTGTTCCTCACCGGTTCCTGGATCTATTCTCAATTGACCGGACTGGAGCATTTCCGCAACGTCGTGTTTTCACAACGTTCCGAGCACCGGGATCGGTTCCCGTTCAAAGACGTCTTCACGCCAGACGATTTTTCCATGCCCGAGCAGTTGGTCAATAGAGCATGGCGGCGTGCAACCGACCGTTACGGCCTTTTTTTTGAAAAGACAGTTCGAGAACTGAAGCCGTCGCTGTTCCAGGCCCATCTCGGATATGAAGGAGCCCGCTGGCTCGGCTTTGTCGAGCGGATGGGCTTGCCGTTGTTTACGACATTTTATGGAGTCGATGCTTCCAAACTGGGAAAAATACCGTCGTGGCAAAAAAGGTATGAGGGGCTCTTTGATTATGGTACCGCCTTCCTTGCGGAAGGGAGTTTCTTAAAAAGACAATTGGTCGATCTTGGATGTCCCAGCGACAAGATCATTATTCAACATCTTGGGGTTGAACTCAAAAAATACCCGCAAAAACAATTCGAAGGACGGAAAGCAAAACGGAGGCTCATTCTTCTCCAGGTTTCATCGTTTCGAGAAAAAAAAGGGATCCAATATTCTCTGGAAGCTGTGGCGCTTCTGCGGAAGGCCGGTTGCGAAGTTGAATTTCGTCTGATCGGCTCCGGCGACGAGCCGGAAGCCGAAGAGCGAATTCGATCATTGGTCCTCCGGCTGAATATCGGAGATTGTGTCTCCCTTCTGGGCCCTCGAGGCCATCACGAAACTATAGAAGAAATGGTCAAGGCGGATATTTTCCTCCATCCAAGCGTGACCGCAGCCGACGGGGACAATGAAGGGGGTGCGCCGGTCGGGATCATTGAAGCGAGTGCAGTGGGACTTCCTGTTGTTTCTACCGTGCACGCAGATATTCCCGAGGTGGTTCTCGACCGGGTCACAGGATCCCTGGTTCCGGAAAGAGATAGCGTAAAACTCGCCGAAGAACTCTCGCGCCTCATTCAGGCGCCTGAAACCATGGCGGCGTTCGGCAAGGCCGGCAGAGAGCACATCGCTGAAAACTATAACCTTACGACTCAGCTACAAAAGCTGGAAAACATTTACGCATCATATCTCCGATGATGCTATCGGCCCGGAGGGTGTCTCATTAACGCACTTGAAAAATCCCGCACCATTCTGTTGATAGCCCCATTTTGGACCAACCCTTTCCACGTCGGGGTCTATCGGATGGAGCGGTTTATCAGATGGCTGAGCAAGGAAGGGAACCGGATTGTCCTTCTCAGTGCGGGGGTGAGAGATAACGTGCAGGAACAGCCGTGGGGCGTTGAAATAACGCTCAAGGATCCCTTGAAAATGTCCGGTAAATACACAGACCACAAAGACGGACGGAAGGATAAATATCGCTACCTGCGGCGGGCATGGCGTTTTTTTTCCTATGTCTCAATAATCCCCGATCAAACTATTTTTTGGGCCATGAGGATTAAGAGGAACTCGATCGTGAAAGAACACCTTCGCGATGTGGCCCTCGTGCTCTCCTCAAGTCCCCCTGAGTCGTCTCACGTCGCATCTCTTGAAATATCGCGCACATGTGGTGCGCCCCTGATCATCGATTTGCGCGACGGCTGGCTTGACGAACCCTTGCGCCCGATTGTCGATCAATTGTGGTTGCGAAGGTTTCTTGAGAGCCGGCTGGAAGAAAAGATCATCGCCAAAGCCGACGCAATTCTTGTGACGTCGGAGCGATGGAAGGAACAATTGGGGGAGCGATACCCTCATGCTTCGGCAAAAACGACGGTTCTTACGAACGGTTATCCAGTGGCCAACGACCGTGTGAAAAACAGCACGGCGAAGATCCCTGGTTCGAAGGCTATTACGCTGGTGCATTCGGGACAATTCTATGCGTCAAGCCGCACACGGAAAATTGGATCTCTTCTAGATCCGATTCTCGGAGGAGGACAGCATGGCGGGGTGGCTCGGAAGATTGACATTAGGCTCCTTGGAAATTTAGAACCCCCTGACCTCAACGAATTTGACCGATGGAAGGAAAAAATCGCCGGCCTCGGATGGACCCTGTCCCATGTTCCCCGGGTCCCGCGCAGCGCAGCGCTGGAAATGATCCAGGAGGCCAACGGCCTGCTGTTGCTCTCCGCGTCAAACGCGGCGATACCGAGCAAGCTATTTGAGTACATTGCTGCATTAAAACCGATTCTGGCGGTAACGCCCCGGGGAAGTGCGGTGTGGAAATTATGCGGGCGAATTCCTCAGGTCTATCTGTTCGACAGCTTCTCCGGCAAGGAAAAGGACTATTCTACGGTGACAGAATTTCTCAGCGCATGCCGGTCGGGGAATTATCAAACAGACGTTCCAATAGAATTTAGCGATGAATATTTGTCAAGAATATTCAACGGTGTGGTGGATGGAATTCGAAGGCACTGAACTCATGGCCCTCGCGCTGCTGCGAAGATGACCGGACCTATGACAAAGGAGAAGCTTAAATACGTCATTGTGTTGGTGAATTACAATAACTGGTCTGATACAGTCGAATGTGTCCGGTCATTGGGACAAGGAGGCGTCGGGGATGATAGTATCCTCATTATTGAAAACGGATCGACCGACAATTCATTCGATAAATTGTCGGAATGTCTTTCCAGCGTGAAGGTCCTTCACAACGATCATAACCTCGGTTTTTCCGGGGCCAACAACATTGGCATTCGCTATGCGGCCGATCGCTCTGCCGAGTACGTCATTTTATTAAATAACGATACGCTGGTTGAACAGAATGCGATTGTAACCCTTCTCCGGCAAATGGACCATCACACCAATGCCTCCATCGGCACCGGGCTGATTACATATTACCCCGAAAAGAAAAAAATTTGGTACGCGGGCGGAAAACTTGTTGGGTGGAGAGGGCTGGCTGTTCACCGATATAGAGACGAATCAGTCGATGTCGGCTCGGCGAAGAAAGAACCCGAATTCGTGACATTCGCAAGCGGATGTTATCTCTGTCTCAGAGTCGCGGACCTGCCCAGGCTGGGATTCCTGGATGAGAGGTTTTTTCTGTATCTTGAAGATATCGAATACTCGGCCAGGGCGGTTAAAAATGGTCTGAGACTCCTGTATGTTCCGTCTTCCGTCATTTATCATAAGTGCAGGGGAGAGCGCTTGTTGAAGGCTCAAACGCTGTATTATGCCGTACGAAATAGGAACTTGCTCATCGATACTTCATTTCCGTTGATCGCCAAATGCTATTTCTATTTTGTGATAAGGTTGAAAATGACGGTGTGGTACTTCACGGACAGAATGCTGTATGAGGCGTCGCGGAAAGGGCTGAGAGATTTCAAAAAGAATATTGTTGGTCAATATCAGTAGAAGCCGGAGAGGTCTTTGGTTCTGTCTATTATTATAGTCAACTACAATTCAAAGCCAGTATTGAGACGATGCCTGCACTCGATCCTTGAATGTCAGCTTCCATTTCCTTATGAAGTCTTTATCATCGACAACGCCTCCGACGAAAGCATCAGCGACCTCAAGGATGAATTCCAGGCCTTCGTCTTTGTTTTTAATCCGGCGAATATTGGTTTCGCGGGAGCCTGCAACGCAGGGATTCTCCAATCCTCCGGGACATATGTTCTGCTTTTGAACCCCGATACCGTTCTCAACCCCGGTTCGCTTCCCCCGATGATAGAATATTTAGAGGAGCACAGGGATGTCGCCGTGTCAGGCTGCAAGATCTTTGATTCACTGGGAGGCATCGAACATTCTACCCACTCTTTTCCGACGCTGACAAAGGAGTTCTTTCACGCTAACGAATTTCTTAAATCACTGGTGCGCTATGATAGCGTCGTCGGTGGGTTGTTACGGAGATTTATTCCGGCCAAATCGCTCAACAGCTATAGCGATCATTCAAGCATCATGGAAGTCGACCATGTTACCGGCGCATGTATGATGGTGCGGAGAGCGGCAATCGACAGGGTGGGGCTTCTTGATGAGGCGTTTTTTCTCTACAATGAAGAGGTTGAATGGAGTTACAGGATGAAATGTGCGGGCTACAAGACCGTGTTTCTTCCCGGATCTTCGATCATTCATCATTTCGGATACTCTACAAAACAACGGGTCCAAAAGCAGACGGCGAACAGGCTTCTGGTCGAGCGGTATCGTGGGATGTTTTACTTCTTTCAAAAGCATTACGGATTTGCAAAATTGATGTTATTACGGTTAATTGTGATACAGGGCTTTACTTTGAGGCTCTTCCTTGCCTATATTAAAAGAATAAGCCATTCCGGACTTAGCCCTTTTCTGGTGCAGGAAATTCAATGTCTAAGGAGCATTATCGAGCTGGCGTTTGCCAATAATTTTGATTGGAGAAAAGAGCGATGAATATAGCGTTCATTAACCCCCCATTTCACCCGAAATACTCCCGCGGTTCGCGAAGTCCGGCGGTCACAAAAAGCGGAACGGTATACTACCCGATCTGGCTGGCACTAGCCGCCGGGGTAGCGGAGAAACGCGGACATTCCATAACGCTGATCGACGCGCCGGCGGAGATCATTTCAGCCGAGCAGGTCATCGAACGCCTTCATCAATTCCGGCCGGGGCTTGCGGTCGTAGAGACCAGTACGGGGAGTATCTCGAGCGATATACGCTTCGCCGAACAGTTGAAACAAACGTTCCCTTCGATTTTTGTCTGCCTCGTCGGGAATCACGCAACGGCCCTTCACGAAGAAGTGCTGAACCAGTACCCGGTGGCCGATGCCGTTGCCCGAAACGAATACGAAGAAACGATCGTCGAATTAGCCGGTGTCCTCTCCGGCGGGGGAGCGCTGGAAAAAGTGACGTCCCTCACCTGGCGCGACGGAGGATCTGTTCGCTCGAACCCTCAACGGCCCGCCAATCAGAAGCTTGATGATATGCCGTTTGCCAGCGAGATATTCAAAAGATTTTGCAAACCGCGCGACTACTTTTTTGCGGCCGGCCGATATCCGCAAATGATGGTGTATACCGGAAGAGGCTGTCCGTACCTTTGCACGTATTGCGTTTATCCCCAGAACTTTTACGGCCACACGTACATCCATCGTTCCCCCGAAAGCATCGCGGCCGAATTCCGGTACATTGAACAAAACTTTCCCGAGGTCGTCGAAGTCACGATCGAGGACGATACGTTTACCGTCTATAAAAAGCATACGATCGACGTTTGCAAACTGCTGATCGCGCAGAAGAACACGCTGACATGGACATGCAACGTCCGCGCGGACCTCGATGAAGAGACGATGCGATGGATGAAGAGGGCGAATTGCCGGCTGGTCATCGTCGGCTTTGAAAGCGGCTCGAATGAGATCCTGAAACTGATGAAAAAAGGGGTCAGCGTCGAGCAATTCAAGGCTGCGGAAAATGCCAAGAAAACCGGTCTGCTGATCCACGCGTGTTACATGATGGGAAACAGGGGGGAAACGCTCGAGACAATGTACGAGACCCTCAACCTGGCAAAAAAATTGAATACAGACACTGCGCAGTTCTTCCCGCTGATGATTTATCCAGGTACCGAAGCGTACGAGTGGGCGAAAAAGGAAAACCTGATCGATGCAAAATCATTCGACGAGTGGCTTACGCCGGAAGGGCTCCACAACACTGTCGTGCGGACCCACGACCTCACCGCTCAGGAAATCGTAGATTTCTGTAATTACGCGCGCAGGGAATACTATCTTCGGCCGGCCTATATGTTCATGAAGCTGAAATCGGTGCTGAGGAATCCGGCAGAGCTGAGAAGGACCCTCAAGGCGTTCTTGTCATTCTATAAGTACCTGTTCGGCGGCAGCCACAAAGAGAACAAGAATAAATTTGAAACAAAATTGGCCGCTGGTTCGGTCCAAAGAAAGAATATTGATGTTCCTTCTTTCGGAGTGAAGCACGGACAGGCTGCTGCGCCGGGTCGCATGCCGGCGGACGTTGAAGCCCGGTAAACCGCGGTCAGGGACCATTTGTCGGATGTGAATCCAGGCACGAGGCACTGGGCCGCCCGTCGTTTCGTGATGGTATGATGCTGCGAAAAGATAGTGGGGATTGATTACGCTTGACGATTCGAATTTTGATGATCGTGTCATAATTGCGCCGCATAAATGTTTGTTGATTCTCTCTTCAGTATTCTTTTCATCGCACTCCTGTTCCTTGCATTTCACACGTATGTATTTTATCCGGTCATCATGAAAGCCATCGCTTCATTTCGGCCGCCGGTCGCCGACATCCAGAATGTTCCGCCGGTGTCGATCTTGATTTCAGCCTTCAATGAAGAAAAGGTGATCGCTGATCGCATCGAAAACATTGCCGCACTGGACTACGATTTTACGAAGCTCGAATTGCTGATCGGCTCCGATCAATCATCGGACGGAACGAATGAGATCCTCCTTCAACTGAAGAAAAAGTATTCGTGGCTGAACGTGTTCTTCTTTGACCAGCGCCGCGGCAAGGCCGCCGTGCTGAGCGACCTCATGAACTCAGCCCGTTACGAGCTTCTGGTCTTTACCGATGCGAATTCCGAATTTGAACGATCTGCCGTCAAGAGGCTTGTGCAGGGGTTTGCAGATCAAGACGTTGGAGGAGTCTGCGGGCGTTTGATCCTGCGCGAGACCAACCAGCATCGGTTCAAAAGCATTGAAGAGAAGAAATACTGGGAATACGAAACGTTCATAAAGAAGTCTGAAGGGAAATGCGGAATCCTGATAGGGGCGAACGGCGGTATTTTTGCGGTGCGGAAGTCGCTGTTTCAGTCTTTTCCTCCGGCAGCCGTCACCGACGATCTCTACATCACGCTGTCCGTGCTGATGAAGGGTCGAAAATTCATTTATGAAGAACATGCGATCGCGTCCGAGGACCTCCCCGAAGAGCTCTTTTCGGAATTCAGGAGGAAGATCAGGTTCGCAGCAACAAACTACCAGACCCTTGCCTACGTCAAGGGCCTGTTCTTCAACAGAAATGTACTTTTATCGTTCGCGTTTTGGTCCCACAAAATCATCCGATGGTTTTTTCCCTTTATTCTCGTCGGTCTGATGGCAACGAACATCGCTCTGAGATCGGAATCGGAATTTTATTCGGTTATGCTCGATGCCCAGTTGATCTTCTATGGAATAGGGCTTATCGGATATCTTTTTTCACTTGTTAAGATCAGGATCTCGATTTTTTCGGGGATCTATTTTTTTATTCTCTCAAATGCAGCTCTTCTGATCGGCTTCGTTCGGTTCGCGCAGGGCAGGCAATCGACAATCTGGCAATCGACGCCGCGCTGAACAGCATACTGTGGTTCGCTACCATTTGATGGCAGACGCAATGATTACCGGCACTACCAGAAGGATCTTGGGGAGATTTGCGCACGTTGCGTTCGACCTTGTTTCTTTCGCTCTCGCATTCTCGGTTTTTTACAGCTTGCGCGTCAACAGCGGAATTTTCAGGGTTGCCGTCGTGCCGGATTTCTGGCTGCCGATGATTGCGATCGGCATTTTTTGGTTCGTGGTTTTCTTCTTTTTCGGACTCTATCGCCCCTGGCGGGCCAAATCGCGGCTGGATGAATTTATTTCGGTCGTCAAGGCGATTTCCTTCGGCTGTTTCCTTCTTGTCTTCGTCTTTCTGATAGACGATACAAGCATCGGAGCGCGTGTTGTCTTTCGCTCGGTGATTTTGGTCTACTGGGGTTTGATGATCGTCTTTGTGGGGCTTGGCAGGATGATCTTCCTGAGCATGCGCAGGAGGCTTCTGGCCGCCGGTATCGGCCTTCGCAATACGCTCATCGTTGGATGGAATGAAAAAGGGAAATCTCTCTACGACCTTGTCCTGCAGCACCCGGCGCTCGGATACCGCGTCGTCGGTTTTGTTCGCCTTGATAAACGCAACCGCGCCGGGGAGTACGGAGGTATTCATTGCCTCGGAACGAGCGATGAACTCCCTTCGCTCATTCAACGGTTTGCCGTCAGGGACATTCTCTTTGCTCTCGAGTCTGCCGATCACGGTAAACTGCTGGACGTCATCTCCCGGTGCAACGGACACGACATTAGCATGAAGATCCTCCCCGACATGTACGACATCATCAGCGGACAGGCGAGGACCAACCAGCTTTACGGCTTCCCGCTCATCGAAATCTCTCCGGAGATCATGCAGCCGTGGGAGCAGAGCATGAAACGGCTGACGGATATTTTCGCCGCCCTGTTCGTGCTCGTGTTCTCTTCGCCGTTGTGGGTGCTCATTTCAATTGCGATCAAATTGGATACGCCCGGGCCCGTCGTCTACAGCCAGGAACGCGTCGGGAAGGACGGAAAGATCTTTAAGATGCATAAATTCCGTTCGATGCGGGCTGATGCGGAGAAAGAGACTGGACCGGTCTGGGCGCCAAAGCACGATGACCGCGTGACCAAGGTAGGGAGATTCCTGAGGAATTCCCGCCTCGATGAAATCCCGCAGTTCATCAACGTCCTGGACGGCGACATGAGTCTCGTGGGGCCCCGGCCCGAACGGCCGTACTTCGTTGATAAACTCTCCAAGGAAATTCCGTTGTACCACCGCCGGCTGAAGGTCCGTCCCGGCATCACCGGCTGGGCGCAGATCAAACAGGGGTATGATAGGACGATCGACGACGTGAAATCAAAAGTACGGTACGACCTTTTCTACATCGAGAATATGTCGTTCCGGATGGACATTAAGATAATTTTATATACATTCTATGTTATGCTGATGGGGAAAGGCCATTAACTCTGAACCCTCGCGAATGCCTAAAGCGCTTGTCATAACGCCGACGTACAACGAAGCCGTCAACCTTCCGAACCTCATCCCGCAGGTGCTTCACCAGTCCACGGATATCGAGATTCTGATCATCGACGACAATTCCCCCGACGGTACGGCCGCGATCGTTAAAGAGTTCCAGCAAAAAAATCCGCGCGTGCATCTCATCGAACGTCCGCGGAAGATGGGGCTCGGGACCGCCTACGTGGCCGGGTTCAAGTTCGCGATCGAGCATCAGTACGATTATGTCTTCGAGATGGATGCCGATTTCTCGCACAATCCCAAAGAGCTCCTTAATTTTCTCGTGAAGATCCAGGAATACGACCTGGTCATCGGCTCCCGCTACATTCGCGGCGTGAGCGTGGTCTACTGGCCGTTCCGGCGGCTGCTGCTCAGCTATTTTGCCAATTTGTACACGCGGGTGATCACGGGACTGCCGGTGAAGGATGCCACCGCCGGTTTCAAATGCTACAGGCGCACGGTGCTCGAGAACATCAATCTCGACGAAATCCGGTCGAACGGCTATGCCTTCCAGATCGAAATGAACTACAAGGCATGGAGGAAGGGTTTTCGCCTCTGCGAAATCCCGATCATTTTCGTCGACCGCGACCGGGGCGTTTCAAAGATGTCGAAGAACATCGTCTACGAAGCCGCGTTTATGGTGTGGAAGCTCAAGCTCCGCAGCATGTTCAATCTGTTGTAACCTCTCGCCATGGATGTCTCAATTATTATCGTCAACTATAACGTTCGCGACTTTCTGAACAACGCGCTCGTTTCTGTGAGCAAAGCGCTGGAAGGACTGAAGGGAGAAGTGTTCGTCGTCGATAACGCATCCGACGACGGCAGCTGCGACCTTGTCCGTCAATCGTTTCCGCACGTTCGTTTGATCGCGAACACGACGAACGTCGGCTTTGCCAAAGCGAACAATCAAGCTCTCGCTCTGGCTTCGGGGAAATATCTCCTTCTCTTGAACCCCGATACGATCGTCCAGGAAGACACCTTTCGCACGCTGATAGATTTTTTTGAAGCGAATGAAGATGTCGGTATGGCCGGCTGCAAGATCCTGAACCCCGACGGATCGCTGCAGCTCGCCTGCCGGAGGAGTTTTCCGTCGCCCTGGGTCGCGTTTACAAAAGTTTCCGGGTTAAGTTCGATCTTCAGCGGATCTAAGATCTTTGGAAAGTATAATCTGACCTACCTGAGTCCCGACGAAAGTACCGAGGTCGACGCCATCAGCGGTTCCTGCATGATGATCCGCCGCACCGCGTACGAACAGATCGGCGGCCTCGACGAGAGCTTTTTCATGTACGGCGAGGATCTTGACTGGTGCTACCGCGTTCAGCAGGCCGGCTGGAAAGTGTTCTATGTCGCCGAGACGAAAATTATCCATTACAAAGGGGAGAGCACGCGCCGCAGCGACATCGACGAGTTGAGCATTTTTTACAAGGCGATGAGGCTTTTCGTACGCAAGCATCATCGGGGATCGGTTCTGTTCGAATCGGTCATTGAGATGGGCATCGACGCCCGCCGGTTTCTCGCGGCGGTGGTGCGGTACGGCAAACCATTCCTTGTTTCTATTTTCGATTTTTGCGTGGTGCTTGGGACGATCCTCGTCGCTGCCGACATCCGTTCCGGAACATTTTTCTCCTTCCCTGCCTATGCCTATCCGTGGGCCCTTATCGTTCCGGCCTCCGTCGTTGTCGTTTCATTGTACGCCGCCGGGGCCTATACCATCAGGAAGCTCTCGCTCTCGCACTCGTTCAGCGCGGTCTTCTTTGCGTTTGTGATCATCTCGGCGCTCACGGCATTCGTCAAAGATTTTGCATTCAGCCGAATGGTGATGGTGGTATCGGGAGCGCTGAGCGTTTTCTTGATCCCGGGATGGCGCCTCGCGATCAGGTTGACGGGAACAGGAAGTTCTTTTTCGCGGAAAACGCTCTTCGGCAGAAGGACCCTCATTGTCGGAGCGGGTCCAACAGGGCAGGAGGTCTTAAAGAAATTGCGCAGCAGACCGGGAGACGGCTACGACGTCGTCGGCTTTATCGACGTGAACCGGCAACGGCTCAACCAGAAGATCCTCGACGTCGAGATCCTCGGCAGCGTCGACACGATCGGGAAGGTGATCAACGATCACAGGATCGACGACGTGATCTTTTCGGCGGATGCGATCCCGTACTCGACCATTCTCTCGGTGATCAGCAAGAGCAGGAACCGGATGGTCGAATTTAAGCTTGTGCCGAATTCCCTTGAGGTCATCATCGGCAAGTCCCGCATCGACCAGCTGGACGAAATACCGTTCATCGAGCTTCAATACAATATCGACAAGCCGATGCACCGGTTCACGAAGCGCGCGGTCGATATTGTTGCCGCGCTTTTCCTTTTGATTTTATGCGCTCCTTTTGTATCTTTAGGCCGTCTCCTGTTTCGCTCTCAGCCGTCCGCGTTTTCATCAGCAATGTTGGCGATGCCGAAAGTGCTCCGCGGTTCGATGTCCATCATCGGGCGTCCAGCCGGCGGCGCTCCTTCCCGCGCACCGTCCGCTCACAACGGAATTTACCTCGGGAAGCCGGGTGTGACCGGCATCGTGCAGATTCACGCGGACCGGTCCATGACCGCCGAAGAGCAGGAGCAGTACGAATTGTATTATGCAAAGAACCAATCGTTGATGCTGGATTTTGAGATCATCGTGAAAGCAGTGGTGAACTCTTTCCGGCATAGTGTCTAATCATACCGGAGCGTGCATGGGAAAAGCTGTGTTGGATTTTGAAAAACCGATTGTGGAGCTTGAGCAGAAGATTGACGAAATGAGGAAGCTGTCCGACAACCTCGACATCGCAGACGAAATCACAACCCTGGAGAAAAAAGTGAGCCAGCTTCGCGAAAACGTTTTTTCGAACCTCACGCGGTGGCAAAGAGTTCAGCTCGCGCGCCATCCCGAGCGGCCGTATACGCTCGATTATATCGGCATGATGACCACGGGGTTTATCGAGCTGCATGGAGACCGGCTCTTCGGCGACGACAAATCGATCGTCGGCGGCTTTTGCAAGCTCGAGGACGACACCGTCATGATCATCGGCCACCAAAAGGGGCGGGACACAAAGTCGAACCTGTTCAGAAATTTCGGCATGCCGCAGCCGGAAGGCTACCGCAAAGCGCTTCGCTTGATGAAGCTCGCGGCGAAATTCGGCAAGCCCGTCATCACGCTGCTCGACACGCCGGGAGCGTATCCGGGCATCGAAGCCGAAGAGCGCGGCCAGGCTGAAGCGATCGCGCGCAATCTTTTTGAGATGTCGCACCTTCCCGTCCCGATCATCGTCGTGGTGATCGGCGAAGGGGCTTCGGGAGGGGCGCTTGGAATTGGCGTCGGCGACAGGATCCTGATGCTTGAGAATACCTGGTATTCTGTCATCGCACCGGAATCGTGCTCTAGCATCCTCTGGAGAAGCTGGGAATATAAAGAGCAGGCGGCCGAAGCGCTCCGTCTCACAGCCCGCGATCTTTATGAGCAGAAGATCATCGATAAGATCGTTCCCGAGCCTCCGGGAGGAGCGCACCGCAATCCGCAGCAGACAGCGCAGATATTGAAGGATACGCTCGTCGAGGAATTGCGTCCGCTGAAAAAAATGAAGACTGAAAAGCTCATCGAGAAGAGGATAGAGAAGTTCAGCGCGATGGGAGCCTGGAACGAGTAAAATGCCGATCACCTTTACCACCGACGTTCGTGTCCGGTACGCCGACACGGACCAAATGAAATTCGTCTACTACGGAAAATTCTTCGAGTACTTTGAACAGGGGAGGTCCGACCTGCTCCGGGACATCGGAATGCCGTACCCCGAAATCGAAGGCATCGGCATTTATCTCCCCGTTATCGAAGCCGGCGCAAAATACAAACGCTCCGCCCGGTACGACGACCTCCTTCATATCGAAACTTCTCTCAACGAAATTCCCATCGCGCGGGTAAGGATCGAATACCGGGTAATCAGAGAAGGAGAGAAGGAGCCGATCGCCGAAGGGTTTACCGTGCACAGCTTTATCAATGCTCAGACCGGAAAACCGACGCGCGCACCGATGAAATTCGTGGAAGTTCTCGAAGAAGCGTTTAAACGAAACAAGCAGAAAGGAGTCCCCAATGGTAAAACAGGAATTGCTTGAGATCCTTTGCTGCCCGAAATGCAAAGGGGGACTCGACTACAAGCCGGCGGCAAATACGCTGACGTGTAAAAAGTGCGGCCGGATCTACGAAGTCAAAGACGATATTCCGATCATGCTGGTGAACGACGATGCCCGCTGACCTCCTCAACGACAGTAAGATCGGGAGGCTGATCGAACAGGCCCTTCAGGAAGACATCGGGTTCGGCGACGTGACCAGCGAGTCCCTCATTCCCGAGGATCAATTCGGCCGGGCAATTCTCCAGGTGAAGGAAAACGGCGTTCTCTCGGGGACGGAACTTGTCGGTCTCGTCTTTCAGTATGCGGAAGGGGGAACGTCCGCTACGATGCACGCAAAAGATGGTGATGTTATTTCAGCGGGAGATCAGATCGGCGAGATCTACGGCACGGTTCGAGGGATACTTTTAGGAGAACGCGTCGCTCTGAATTTTTTACAGCGCATGTCGGGCATAGCGACTCTCACGCATAAATTTGTTCATGCGGTCGCCGGAACTCAGGCGAAGATCACCGACACGCGCAAGACGGCCCCGGGCCTCCGCATGCTCGATAAAAAAGCCGTCCGAGACGGCGGCGGCGTTAATCACCGTTTCGGCCTTGATCAGATGGTGTTGATCAAAGACAACCATATCGCCGCTGCGGGGAGCGTCGCCGGCGCATTGACGAAATGCAACTACTACCTTGCCGAACACAATCTCGACGTGAAAATCGTGCTGGAAGTGACTTCGCTCGGGCAGATCGAGGAAGCGTTGGCCACCGGGGGTCTCGACAGGATCTTGCTGGATAATTTTGAACTTGAACCGATGGCAAAAGCCGTGCAGTTGATCGGCCACGTGGTCGAGGTCGAAGCCTCCGGCGGTGTCACGCTTCAAACGGTGAAAGCCATCGCCGAAACCGGTGTCGATTTTATTTCCGTCGGCGCATTAACGCATTCCCCAAAAGCGCTCGATATTTCCCTCGAACTGGTCTCGTAACCCATGTTTTCCCAAATCAAGCGCCTCGGTGCGGATACGGCCATCTACGGCATCAGCACGATCGTCGGCCGCTTCCTTACGTTCCTTCTCGTCCCCTTTTACACGAACGTTTTGACGACCTCGCAGTACGGGATCGTCGCGAACGTTTATTCGTATCTTGCCTTTTTGAACGTCATCTATAACTACGGAATGGAGTCGGCCTATTTCCGCTATGCCTCCGCGCTCGAAGACGGCGAGGCAAAAGAACGATTCAGCACGCCGTTCATCTCCATCGCCGTCACGTCCCTGCTTTTCTCTGGATTGATCCTCGCGTTCGCCGTTCCGTTGACCCATGTGTTTTTGATCAGCGAAAGTCTCTATCGGATCCTCTATTTCAGCGCCGGTATTCTCTTTTTCGACGCGCTCGTGATCGTTCCGTTCGCGTCGCTTCGCCTCGCCCGACGCCCGAAGTTTTTTGCCTCGTTGAAGATCGTCAATATTGCTTCCAACGTCGCCTTCAATGTTATTTCGCTCCTGTGGTTGAAGTGGGGGGTGGAGGGGATCTTCATCAGCGGATTCGCGTCGTCGGTGCTGACGTTTGTCCTGATGGTTCCGCACATTATGCAAAGCTCGTCATGGAAGTTCTCGCGGACGTTATATTCCGATATGCTCAAATTCGGCCTGCCGTATGTACCGGTCGGACTGTCGGGGATGGTCCTTCAGGTGATCGACCGCCCGATGCTCAAAGCGTTCACCAACGACAGCAATGTCGGCATCTACCAGGCGAATTACCGGCTTGGCATCTTCATGAACCTCGTCACGTCGATGTTCGATTACGCGTGGAAACCGTTCTTCCTTTCGCACGCCAATGATAAAGATGCAAAAGTCCTCTTTGCTAGGGTGCTCACCTATTTCCTGCTTGGCATGAGCGCAATATTCTTGGCGATCTCGTTCTTCATTCCGGACCTTGTCCAGATCAGATTGTTCGGACGGCATATCATCCATCCCGATTACTGGAGCGGACTGAGCGTCGTACCGGTTGTCTTGTTGGCGTATATTTTCGGGGGTGTGTCGATTCACCTCAACGCCGGGATTTTCATCGAGAAGAAAACAGCGTATCTCCTGCCGGTGTCGATCCTCGCCGCGGTTTCAAACATCGTCGCCAACTTCTTCCTCATCCCCGTGTATGGCATAATGGGGGCGGCGTATGCCACGTTGATCGCGTATGCTCTTTCGGCCATCGTCATGTACTTTATCGTCCAGAAGTTTTACAGGATTGAGTATGAGTATGGAAGAATATTCAAGCTGGCTGCGTCGGTGGCGGTTGTGTATCTTGCGGAAATTTTCTCCATCCGCAGCGGTTATGGCTCCCTGCCGCTCCGCACTGGATTGATCTTCTTCTGGCCGGTGATCCTCTACCTTTTCGGATTTTTTGATTCTGAGGAAATATCACGCGCTGCAAAATTGCTATCAAAAGGATGACACTCCAGAGGGGAGATGCTCTTCATGAAACAGCCAAGATTACTCGGACATATTTTTTACCTCCTGATCCTCTCAGCCGTTTTTATTGCACAATCTATGGCAGACGATGGATATGAATTGTGGATGAAGTATAAAAAGGTCGTTGATGAAAAACGGTTGGTCGAATATCAGAGGCACATATCTTCCATCCTCTTGACGGATACATCTGAAACCTGTCGGATCGTAAGAGAAGAGTTAGAAAATGGATTAGGCGGCTTGTTGGGGAGAAAAATCCCTTTTATCTCGTCATTGCACGGACAAAACGTCCTTGTTGTCGGTACGCCTAAGAGATCCTCCATAGTCAAAATGTTGTGCGATGCAAAGAGCATTGGATCGCTTGGAAAAGAAGGATTTGTGCTGAAGACGGCGGTAACTGAGGGGAACAGAGTCATTGTTCTTGCAGCCAATGAGAATATCGGTTTGTTGTACGGAGCATTCCATCTTCTCCGACTTATCCAGACCTTGCAGCCGCTCGATTCACTCGACATTACATCCAGGCCAAGAACGGAATATCGCCTTCTCGATCATTGGGATAATCTCGACGGTTCGATCGAAAGGGGATATGCCGGCAAATCGCTTTGGAAATGGGACGAATTGCCGAACACTCTCGACCCGCGGTATCGTGACTATGCGCGGGCGGCATCATCCATCGGCATTAACGGCACCGTCCTGAACAATGTCAATGCCGACCCGAGGATCATCGACGAAGACCATCTCCTGAAAATAAAGGCGCTCGCTGATCTTTTTCGCCCATACGGCATCCGCGTATTTCTCTCGGTGAATTTTGCTTCCCCGATGGCCGGGAAATTTGAACTGGAAGGAAACCGGGCAGGGGGGATAGGAAAGCTGAAGACCGCCGATCCTCTCGACCCCGAAGTCAGATTGTGGTGGAAAAATAAGGTGAAGGAGATCTATTCCATCATTCCCGACTTCGGCGGATTTTTGGTAAAGGCAAATTCGGAGGGAATGCCCGGTCCGCAGGACTTTGGGAGGACGCACGTCGACGGCGCCAACATGCTCGCGGAGGCGCTGCAGCCGTACGGCGGCATCGTGATGTGGCGCGCCTTCGTCTATAACGCAGATGTCGATGCGGACAGGGTGAAACGGGCGTACAAGGAGTTTGTTCCGTTCGACGGAAAATTTTTGCCGAATGTTTTCGTCCAGGCAAAGAACGGCCCGCTCGACTTCCAGCCGCGGGAGCCGGTACAGGCGCTTTTCGGAGCAATGCCCAGGACGCCGCTCATGCTCGAACTGCAGATCACACAGGAATATCTCGGCCACTCGACGCATCTGGTCTATCTCGCGCCGATGTGGAAAGAGTACCTTCAGTTTGACCTCTATGCAAAAGGCCCCGGTTCTACGCTGGCTTCGATCGTTGACGGCACCCTGCAGCATTATCAAATGACCGGCATGGCAGGAGTGGCAAATATCGGGGACGACCGGAATTGGTGCGGCCATCTTTTCGCTCAGGCAAACTGGTACGCGTTCGGACGGCTTGCATGGGATCATGATCTCTCAGCGGAACAGATCGCGAACGAATGGATCCGGATGACGCTGAGCAACGATTCCAACGTCGTCGCCTCCGTCCGTTCGATGATGATGGGATCGCGTGAAGCGTGCGTCGATTATATGGAGCCTCTTGGTCTGCATCATATCATGCAGACTGATTTTCATTATGGACCGGAACCGTCGTACGACAAAAGACGGCTCGACTGGACGCCGGTCTACTATCACCGGGCTGACAGCATTGGGATCGGCTTCGACCGGTCATCCACCGGCAGCAACGCGGCGGGACAGTATTTCTCTCCGTTGAAAGAAATGTTCGACGATACCGCGGCCTGTCCTGAAAAATATTTGCTCTGGTTTCATCATGTCCGGTGGAATCATAAAATGAAATCCGGCAGAACTCTCTGGGAAGAACTCTGCAATAAGTATTATGCGGGAACTGCGTATGTCGATTCAATGCTGGCAACGTGGAACGATCTGCAGCAATCTATCGATCCGGAAATGTTCCGGCACGTCAAGGCCAGGCTTGAAAAGCAGAAAGTGGACGCAGCAATTTGGAGAGACACCTGCTTAAAATACTTCCAGCAATTCAGCAAGAGGCCGATTTTGCGATCCCCGTAGCTTCACCGTCTTTCGTTCCCAAACTGAGTTACGAAACGTTCTCCTTCAATGCGTTCCCAACGGGACGTTGGGAACGAGATTCATGGGCTCGGGGGAAGTCGGCTGGCCCCCAAAGATCTCGATCCCCGGTTTCTCGCTCCCAAACAGAGTTTGAGAGCATCATCCTTCCCAGGTCGCGTGTCTTGGCGTCTTCATGGCGAATGCAATTCAAAAATCTTTCTTGACAACGGGCTGAGCGGGTTGTATATTCAGGAGAGGAATTTGTTCTTTGCAATAATTGAGGTTGGTGTGGCGCCATCGGCGCCATGAAAAGGGAATTCCGTGAATCTGTTCCGTTATCAACGAAACGATCATTCGGAAGCTGACCCGCAACTGTGATCCCGAAAGGAACGGTCCGAACGCCACTGGCTGATTGAGTCAGCCGGGAAGGCAGGATGAGAATCGGGAGAGCCAGGAGACCTGCCAATCTCACGCCGCGGAGCCTTCGAGGAAAAAGGTTGATGCACAGCTTGAGTACGAATGAGTTTATTTTTATTCAACCCCGATTCCCTTACAAAGGTCGGGGTTTTTTATTGGACGCAAAGAATGTTATCCGATACATCATTAATGAAAGGAGCATCATTCATGAGGAATAAACAATTGTTGGTACGGTACGGCGCGGCGGCAGTGTTGATCGTTATCGCCGCGTTTTCCCGGCTGCTGCCGCATCCGGCGAATTTTACGGCCATTGCCGGCATCGCCCTGTTCGGCGGCGTATACCTTGACAGGAGATTCGCGTTCATCGTGCCGATCGCGGCGATGTTGATCAGCGACTACTTCATCGGATTTTACAGCGGCATGTATTGGGTGTACGGCAGCTTTTTTCTTATCGTCCTGCTCGGTCTATGGCTGAAAGATCATAAGCGCCCCTTGTACATCGCAGGCGGAACAATCGCAGGCTCGATTCTATTTTTTGTCGTTACGAATTTCGGCGTGTGGATGACTTCCGGATCGATGTACGCGCCAACCTGGAGTGGGTTGGTGGAATGTTATGTTGCGGCTATACCGTTTTTCCGCAACACGCTGAGCGGCGATGTGTTCTTCGTCGCCGTGATGTTCGGTGCGTATGAAGGAATACTGCTTCTCCTGAAAAAGGAAGAGACAGAGCAGTCTGCATCCGCGTAGATTTTCAATGCGATAGAGTCCGTTTCAAAAGATGCTGGTGTGGCGCCCCGCGGCGCCATGAAAAGGGAATTCCGTGAGTTTCGCTCGCTCGTCGGCTGAGCGCAGCAAATCGGAAGCTGACCCGCAACTGTAATCCCGAATAGGATTATTCCCAACGCCACTGACTGAGTGAATCAGCCGGGAAGGCAGGGCGAACATCGGGAGAGCCAGGAGACCTGCCAGCGTTGTTCGTCATCGCCTTCGAGGGTTGAGGTATGGTGGCCAGACACCGTCTTCGGACGTACGGATCGTTTGGTGAAACCTCAGCTTGTCAAGGGCTGAGGTTTTCTATTGTACAGGGCATGAAGAAATTTCTTTTAGTGATGCTGTGCACCCTGAGCGTCGATCTCGCGCTCTCTTCGACATTGTTTTCAGAATGGACGGATACAACGCGGCAGTATGTGGCAAAAGAAGTCGTTATCACGGGAAACAGGATGCCCGTCCCGGTTGAACGCCTCCCATCATCGGTGCAGGTTGTCGATAGTGTTTCAATGGCGCAAAGCAACGGCTTTTCAGTCGCGGACGTGGTATCGGCGTCCGCGGGGGTATTCCTGGAAAGCTACGGCGGGAACGGTGCACTCCACTCGATTTCCATCCGCGGAATGGGCTCTGACTACTCGCTGATCCTCCTTAATGGACAGCGTTTTACAACCTACGAGATGAACACCGTGGACCTTGGCATATTTTCCTTAATGGATGTCGACCGGATTGAAATCGCCAGCGGGGGGAATTCTTCGTTGTACGGTTCCGACGCGATCGGCGGCGTGGTCAATATCATCACAAAGAAACCGAGCGGAAAACTTGATGCCGCCGTTTCCGGCAGCGTTGGTTCATTCGGGATGAGCGGATATCAGATCTCCGTCGGAGCGGGGGATGAGCAGTTGTCCCTGCGCGGGTCGATGGGTATGGAAAATGCCCGGAATGATTTTGGGTTCTATTTTGACGATGGAAGCACAAACCGGATGCTCGAGCGGGAAGGGGCGGACTATTCGCTGAAACACTACTCTCTTTCTTCAAGCGCAATGCTAAATCCTGCGGCAGTGTTTACAACCAGCATCAGATATTCCGATGCCGATCGGGGCCAGCCCTCCGCGGTCACGAGTCCGGTACAAAACAACCTGGCCCGCATCGATGATAAAGACCTGTTCGCAACCGCATCGATCGAACTTCAGCCATCCTCCGGAATTCAGTATTCGCTCCCAGTTTCCTTCCATGACAGCTATGAAACATACGCTGACCCGAATTTGCTGATCGGCAATTCGCCTACGACAGATTTTTATCACAACCGGGTTGTTTCATCTTCTCCCACCTGCACGTATGCCGTGTCGGATGCGGATAAAGTTTTGGCAGGAGCCGATGCAGCATTTGCGTTCATCTCGAGCGATGAATTAAAAAATTCTTCCCGCACGCAATTGAGCGGCTTTCTTTCATCCGAAGACCGCCTTCCTGTTCCCCTCGATGTGATCGTTTATCCGTCGCTGCGGTACGATTCGTTCAGCGACGTGAAAGGGGACGTCAGCCCAAAAATCGGCGTTAACATCGGGCTGCTGGACGAACCGATGCTGAGAATTCGATCGAGCTACGGCAAGAGCTTCAACGCGCCGACGTTCAACGATTTGTACTGGACCCAAGGGGGAAATCCAAATCTTCAGCCTGAACACTCGCTCAGCTTTGACGCCGGTTTCCTGTATCGGATGGAACTCCTCGGGAATATCGAAGCGGAGGCGAATTATTTTTCGGTTCAAGCGACGGACAAGATCGTCTGGCAGCCTGGACCGAACGGCATCTGGTCACCGGTCAATCTGCAGTCCGTTTCTTCAACAGGGGCGGAGTGTACGATCCGTGCGCAATTATGGAATAACCTTATCAGCATCCGCTACACTGGGAATTATGTCCGGACGCTGAAGACGAGCGCTGATTTCCCGGGCGATGCGACTCAAAATAAATATCTGCCCTACCTGCCTCAGGAAACCTCGACGGTTGTTGTCGGAACGAACGTGCAGAATGTTTCCGCGGCCGTCACGTATTCGTATACAGGCTTTCGGTATGTCTCCGCGGATAATGATCCCCGATTCGTACTGCCATCCTTCGGGACCGTCGGAGCGAATTTGTCGTATCGCATCGGGCTCGGGAAAGCCGTTTGGATGCTGAAGGGGGAAGTGAATAATGCATTCAACGAGGACTACCAGTTCATTTCGGGATATCCAGTGCCGCTCAGGAATTTCATGCTGACATCCGAATTGTCATTATAAATCTTCAACAGAGGAGAAATCATGCTCAACCATTTCATTGCCGTTTTCGTCGTTTCAATAACGCTGCTCGGGTGCACGAAGAATGGTCCTGTCTCTTCGGGTGAAGAACTCCCTGTATCGACAACCGGAGTCTATGTCGTCAATGAGGGAAATTTCCAGAAATCAAATTCGTCGCTTTCATTCTATGTCCCCGATTCCAACAAAGTGTACCCGGATGTTTTTTTTGCCGCGAACGGTCGCCCGCTCGGCGATGTCGGGAACGACATGGTCATATTTGAAAACAAGGGTTTCATCGTGGTCAATAATTCCAACAAGGTAGAGGTCATCTCGCTCGCGAACAATAGATCTCTCGGCACCATGTATGTCGGGAGCGACAGTCCGTACAAGCTGGCCATTCTGAGCGACAGTAAAGGATATATTACAAATCTATATTCCGGATCTGTCACATCGTTCAACCCGACGACGTACACGGTCATCAAGGACGGCATCAAAGTAGGCTCAAACCCTCAGGGGATCGCAATCGCGAACGGCAAAGTCTATGTATGTAATTCCGGGTACGGGGACGACAGCACGATTTCCGTGATCGATCCGGGGGTCGATACCGTGGTCCAGACCATTACCGTTGCGAAGCAGCCGACGAACATTGCGGTTGATGCGGACGGAAATCTGGTGGTGGCCTGCTACGGATACGTCGACTATACCAATTCCGCAAACGATACTCCGGGAAACATTACGGTGATCGATCCGAGCAGAAACTCCGTCGTTGCAACGATCCCCCTTCCGCTGTCGGCGTACGGTCATCCGAGCGGATTGGCTGTTTCGAGCCGCGGGTACGGTTTTATCATCGCGCAGAACGGTATCGCAAAGTTTGACACCAAAGCGGCGTCGATAATTGTTCCCGTCTTTATTCCAAAATCTCCTTATTGCATCGCCGTGGACGACGTAACCGAGAAGATCTATTTGGGGGACGCAAAAGACTATGTGCAAAACGGAATGCTTTATTCCTACGATAAAAACGGTCTCATAGGAGATTCGGCCACCGTCGGCATTATACCAGGCGTCATTGTCTTCAAACATTAGGTTGAACGCGCCTTGCTTGAACAACGGGCGTTGACTCCTCAACGCCTTTTTATTTTAGTTCCTTCTTTCTATATTCCAGCAAAAGGAACTGTTCATGGTCGACGGTTGTCGAAGATCGTTGAACCGTTATTCGAGATCCTTCGTCCCCGAAGAAAGTCATATTCACCATAATGCCGCCCGCCGTTGATACAGAGAAGCACGACGTTGTCATTGTAGGCGGCGGGCCGGCCGGAGTCTGTGCGGCAATAGCGGCGGCACGCGAAGGAGCGGAAACTGTTGTAGTGGAGCGGCTCGAGTTTCTTGGCGGGATGGCGACCGCTGCCATGTTTCAGCCATGGCGCGGATTTCATTCGTTCGGTAAACAATTGGTTACCGGCATAGGCGACCAGCTTCAGAAGCGTCTTCAGGCAGAGGGGGGAAGCCCGGGACATCTGCTTGACCCGACCGGAATCAGTTTTACGGCCACTCCGTTCGATTGGCAGATGCTTAAGTCGGTCCTGGAGTCAGCGGTGAACGAGGAACATGTCACGGCGATGTTCCGCTCTCAGTTCTTCTCCGTCAAAAAGAATGGAAAAAAGATCGAGTCTCTCCAGATTCGCCGAAGCGGAAGGGAGATCGCTTTAAGCGCTGGCGTTTTTGTTGACGCAACAGGCACCGGCTCTGTTGCAAAGAAAGCGGGAGTCCGTACCGTCGACCGCGATACCCACGCGTCATACCGCTTTTCAATGGAGAACGTTGACGAGGAGGAGGTGCTCCGATACGCGCGGAAAAATCCTCACGAATTTTCGGCGAATTCATCGATCAACGGCGGACAATTTTTTTCGCTTAAAGGCTTCACGGCATTGACGAGAAAGTGGCTGGAAGAGGCGCCGGGATTGAGGCGGTCGGATTCAATCATTATCGATGGAACGGTTCAGAGAGGTCAGGTTGTTGTTTCAATGATCGAGCTGCAAAATGTCGATCCAGAGGATCCTGATAGCATCGCCCGGGCAGAGATGAGATGCCGGCAGCTTACTCCAAAAGCAGCTCGTTTTATGACAGACTCGTGCCCCGGTTTTTCAGGGGCAAGAATTAAAGAGGGAGCGTCTCAGGTCGGAATTCATGCTTCCCGTCAGATTTGCGGCATGGTGGTGCTGTCAGATTCTGATGTCGTATCGGGAAGAGTATTTGAGGATGCCGTTGCGACCTGCGCCATGCCGGGAAACCCCGCGAGCACTTATCAGGTATCGCGGCGGTCGATGATTCCCTCCGAGATTGAGAACCTGATCGTTACCGGAAGGGCGATCTTTCCGCCGACGGCGTTGTTCGCAACAAACGCCCAGCCGGCGAGTATGCAGGTAGGAGAGGCAGCAGGAAAAATGGCGGCCGAAATGAGCGGTCAATCTTTGAACAAACAATAACGGGCGATGGGAAGCCAGATCGAAAGACTCAAAAATGGAGTTATTGTTTTGTGCCATGCAGAAGGGGACGAGCCGTTCAATTTTCCCGATTATATCGCAGCGTTTGCGAAGGCGGCAGAAATGGGAGGAGCGGCCGGCATCCGCGTCCAGGGTTTCGAGAATATCAAGTCTGTTCGTGCTGCCGTCAAGCTCCCGGTCATCGGTATTTCGCGCGGGAGTTATGAGGACGGGTGGGCGCTCATTACTCCCGATGTTTCGGACGTTGAGGGGCTCATTCACGCCGGCGCCGATATCATTGCGATGGACGTCACGCAGCGCGTTCGTCCGAACGGGATGGACGGATTTGAATTTCTCGAACTGGTCCGCAAGCGATATCGAATCCCCGTCATCGCAGACGTCTCCACATATATTGAAGGCGTCAGAGCCGCGGAATTGGGGGCGGATATGATCGCGACGACATTGTCCGGATATACGCAGTACACGGAAGACCGGGCCGACGACTTTCCCGATTTTAATTTGATCGAGCGGCTCACAGCTGAAGTCCATGCACCGGTCATCGCGGAAGGAAGGATCTGGAGTCCCAGCGAAGCTGCCCATGCCTTGAAGTGCGGCGCATATGCCGTGGTCGTCGGATCGGCGATCACCCGCCCGAAGGTTATCACCCAGCGATTTGTTGAAGTGTTGAAGAATGTAAGAAGAGAGGGATCACAATAATAATTTCACCGCGAAAAGGAGCTTTGATTGCCGTTTTGTCCGAATTGCAAAACCGAATATGTCTCCGGTACAACTCATTGTGCCGACTGCGACGTTGAGCTTGTCGACCGTGTGCCGGACGACGTCCCGGTCGAGTACGAGGAATGTGCGAACTGTTCTGAATCGGTCGACGCGGAAAGCGATTTTTGCGTCCACTGCGGAGTGTTATTCTCAGGCAATGACCTTTATTGCGAGCGGCACCCCCAGTCGAATGCAGTCGCTGTCTGCGTTATTTGCCGCCGATTGATGTGCGATGAGTGTGCCAAAAAAAAGGGGGTGAAGAGATTTTGTGAAGAGCACCGAAACGTTGAAGTTTCGGAAGATTGGGCAGTGGCATTCCAGTCGGTCGATTATTACGAAGCCAACATCGTGCGTGGGAAGCTGGAAAGCGCCGGCATCACCGTAAACCCGCGCAACAATACAAGCATCGGATTCATCGCCGACGGCTTCCTCGAGGGGCCGATCGGCCGTTCCATCCTCAAGTACCCGGTAAAGGTCTTTGTCCCTCTCGATCAATATTTGGAAGCCGTCGAAATTGTCAGCGACGAGCTTCCGCCGATAAGTTCATGAAGAGAGAATTGACGCTCGGATCATCGGGATGGCTGGGAAAGATCGGTGAAGAATTTTCCGAACAGAATCTCGTTCGTCTCGGACACGCTTTTGCCGCTTATCTCGATGCGCAGTGTTCACCCAGCCCCCCGTTGATCGCCGTGGGATTCGACGGGCGAAAGAACTCCAAAGAATCTGCTTCTCTCCTCGCCGAAGTTCTGGCGACGAGCGGTATCAACGCGTTGCTAAGTTCTGCGGTTGTCCCCACGCCCGTCCTTTCGTTCGCCGTAAAGCATAACAAGTGCAACGCCGGTATCATGATCACCGGGGGAAATTTGCCCTCCGATTACAACGGCGTTGAGTTTAAGGGGAGCTACGGCGGTCCATTCACACGTGCAGAGACGGCCAGGGTAGGATCATTTCTCTCCGAAGCCGTTAAAGAGCCGAAGGGGCGGGGGCCATCTTCAAACAAAGGGGAGGTCGTTATCTCCCCCCTTATGCCGGATTACCTTTCTCATCTCGAAACGATCGTCGATTGCTCCGCAATTCGATCGTTTGCCGAAGATCCGAAGAATAACCCCAACTTGCTGATCGACTCAATGGGGGGAGCAGGACAAACTATCGTCGAGGATTTCCTCGTGGAATGCGGTTGGCGGGCACAAACATTGTTCGGAAGTCATGAGAATAATTTTTTTGACCGCCGGCCGGAATCAATCCCGTCTCATCTGGATGCGCTGAAATACAACGTCAAGGTCGTCGATACGCAATTTGGGGTCGCGATAGACGGTGATTGCACGCATTGCGGCATTGTATTCAGTGACGGTACCTGGATGCACGAACAAGACTCCTTCCTTGCTCTTTTATGGCATTTGCGAACGAATAAGAAGTGGAAAGGGGGTATCCTGAGATCCGGTTCTACAACAGGAAAAATCGAAAAACTTGCTAAAGCTTGGAATGCCCCTTTGATCGAGGCCGGCTCGGATAACTGGTTTGACAAATTCCTCTCGGGTAAATTACTGATGGGAAATCTGAGCCCCGGGGGATACGTTTTTGGCAACCATGTTCCTGAATGCGACGGAATTTTGTCGTCCCTTCTTTATGCGGAAATGATTGCGATATCCGCAGCGCCGCTTCATCAGATAATTCAGAAAATCCAGTAAATTCCCTGGTCGGCTCTCATAATGGGCAGATCTAAAATCTCTGGCACTTTACGGTGGGAAATTTTGCTGGAAATGCCTTTTTGTCATACAGTTCTGCTATTTATACATGCCTCATCGCCGCTTTTTGCGATTGTAACCAATGTCAGTTGATGTTTCATATCGATTTTAAAAGTATCAATTGACTTTGCCTTACCTCCTTCATATTTTTGTTACGCCTGTAGGTAATTCATCATTTTAATTTTGTTTAGACAGGCCCTTTCTTCTGGGTTTGAGGCATTTCAAGAAGAGTGGATGTATAACATTTTGAGGGTTTAATGGGTAAGTTATGGATTAACTGTTTCCTGATTCTGCCTACAGCATTGTATTTTGGATTCGGAAACTCTATATCGTCTAATAGCACCAAAATCGCCGAAACGGAAAGGATTTCAGCTTCTCAGGGTTCCGACTATAACTCTGCACATTTCATACAGTTATACGGGCCTACGATTCGTAAATATTCACAGAAATACGGCTTTGATTGGCGGCTAGTTCTGGCAGTCATGAAGACCGAATCGAGATTTTCTATGAAGGCATCCAGTCATCGCGGCGCGGTTGGATTGATGCAGATTATGCCTGTCACGCAAAGCCAGATCGCTGAAGAACTCGGCGTCAATGAAGGAGATTTTCACGCCCCGCACACAAATATCAGAGGGGGAATCTACTATCTTGGTAAGATCTATCGGTCTTTCGAAGGGAAGGGGATTACCGAAGAGAATCGGATAAAATTGACTCTTGCTGCTTATAATGCCGGGGTTGGACGGATCACCGATGCCCGGATGATGGCAAAATACATGAGCGACGACCCGAATGAATGGGAGTCCGTGAAGTCTTCTCTTTCATTGTTGTCTAGAAAGTACTCGTCTCTTCATGAGCACGTCTGGGAAGCAGGGCGCCCGACGAACGGGTACTATACCCAATGGCAGCAAACGACTGGATATGTTGACCGAATAATGGCATATTACAAGGAGTATTGTAAGACTATTCCTAAAGATGTGTGACGTTAATCGAGTATGTTTCGCTTTGTATAAAGGCCGCCTGCGCAGATCGCTCTATTGCTTGGCGGCTTTCTTATTGCTCAAGCCTCCTCAATTGTTAATTGGTCAAAGTTCCCCGTCCAACTTCGATGTTCGGCTCTTTCGGGAGATCAACAACGCGCAGAGCCAGCTAAAAACATCCGTCATTAGCGTAACCGACAATTCCGTTTATCCCATCCTCGTTGCTGCACCCCTTTCTTTGGCGGGCTACGGTCTGGCCGCAAAAAAGGATGAAGCGTTCGATTCCGGGGTCTTGCTCGGTACGTCCGAAATTTTGGCGTATTCGTTTGGATATGTTCTAAAGGAGGTCATAAGAAGGGAACGGCCGTACGAGGCGTTGACCGACGTTCATACGAATCACATGGAAAGTGCCGATCCCTATTCGTTCCCTTCGGGACATTCTACCGGCGCGTTTGCTCTTGCCACTCTGCTCACGCTTCGGTATCCGAAGCCTGAAGTGTATGTTCCTGCTTTTTTGTGGGCCGGGACTGTGGCGTTTGGAAGGATCTATTTTGGGCTCCATTATCCGTCCGATGTTCTTGCAGGTGGCTTGATCGGGGCCGGGAGCGCGTACATCGTCTATAAGTATCAGGGTAAGATCCTGCCGATCGTCAACAGGATGGTCGGCAGGAAGGAATCGGATGATGTCTCGGCGATCGTTGTTCCGAATAACGGGGGGGCGTTGATGAATATTATGGTGAGATTCTAGCCCGCGTAGGCCGGTGTTTTGCCGGACCTACGCCTGCCAAAAAAATCTAGGGGAGCAATACTGCAATTGAAACGACCGTTGTCCACTTTCCGTCTTTATCTCCCTCCGCGGACTGCGTAATGTTGAACGTCTTTAAGATCTTCCCGCTCATCTTGAAATGCTTTTCCCGTTCGTCCCATGCCAAGGTCGGATCGAATTCCAGTCCGAGAGTGGTCGCCAGCATCGTTGCCGCAAGGTCCTCAGCGTATTCTCCCGCCTTCTCTTCCGTCTCCCCGTACGGATGATGTTCCGAAAGATAGCCGTACTGCGACTCATCCGCCGCCTGAGCGACGCCGATCGACGAAGCGATGAGTCGATTCGGTTCGTTCGTTGCGTTGCGTGCCATGACAACGAACGTCACCGCACCGGGTTCAAGGAGCTTGATCCCCTCTGCCGGAGGAACGCGTTTGCACTTGGGCGGGTAAATGCTTGACACACTCACCAGGTTGCATTTTTCAATGCCGGCATTCCTGAGGGCAAGCTCGAATGACTGAAGGTAGTCTTTGTGACGACCAACGCCTTTGGTGAAGAACATTTTTGTAGGAACGAACACTATCTCATCTCCGCTTTTTAAGAATGATTGTGATTGATTGTAAATGTCATTGGTGGGGAGCCGACGGAATAATTTTCAAAAATCTTCGCGGTCCAACTTTGAGGATCACCGGTTTGACGAGCGTTACGTGCGCGTTGATATCCGAAATTTTGACTCCATCGACGGACACTCCCCCTTGTTCGACGAGTCTTCGTGCCTCGCCTTTGGATGCCGCCAATTTTGTATCCGCCAGCAGTTGCAAAACGCCGACCCTGCCGGAGGCCATGGGATACTGAAATTCCTTGATCTCATCGGGGACATCTTTTTTGATGAAGACCTTGTCAAATTCCTGCTCGGCCGCGTCCCCCCTCGCTTCATCATAATAGAGCGCAACGATCGTCCGTGCCAACCGCCGTTTAATATCGCGGGGATTGACCGATTTGCTCTCCAGTTCTTTCCTGATGATTTCCAGATCGCCGGACGGCATGTTTGTGGCAAGGAGGAAGTAATCGTAAATAAGCGAATCGGGGATGGAAAGCGTTTTTCCGTACATCTCGTTCGGTGAGTCGCCGATGCCGATGTAGTTGTCGAGCGATTTGCTCATCTTCTCGACCCCGTCCGTTCCGGCCAGGATCGGCATCGTCAATATCACCTGCGGCTCTTTTCCGAATTCGCGCTGGATGTCCCGGCCGACGAGCAAGTTGAATTTTTGGTCCGTTCCGCCGAGTTCCACGTCGGAATCGATGGCAACGGAATCCATCGCCTGTGCGAGCGGGTAGAGAAACTCGTGGACGGAGATCGGCTCGCCGGCTTTATACCTGAGCGTGAAATCGTCGCGCTCGAGCATTCGGGCGACGGTGTACTTGCTCCCGAGTCGAATGACGTCCGCAAAATTCATCGGCGCCAGCCATTCGGAGTTGTAGACCATCTTCACTTTGCTCGCTGAAAGGATCTTTGTTGCCTGGTCGAAATACGATTGTCCGTTCTTCCGGGTCTCCTCGATCGAGAGCGACGGCCGCGTCTTGCTTCTCCCCGAAGGGTCGCCGATCATTCCGGTAAAATCGCCGACGATCAAAATAGCCTGATGGCCCAAATCTTGGAACTGCCGCAGCTTGCGCAAGACGACCGAATGTCCTAAATGGAGATCGGGCCGGCTTGGGTCGCAGCCGAGCTTGATATTGAGCGGTTTGTTCTGGCGGATGGAGTGCTCGATCTTGCGGACGAGTTCATCTTCCGGAATAATCTCCGAAACGCCTCGCTTGATGACATCCATCTGTTCCTTAACGGTGGGAAACAATTCTTACTGCTAACCCTCTATGATGTGGGAAATGGCGCCCGCTAATAGTCTTTTCTGGAAAATTGCCTTCGCATCTCACGCTCGGTTTCACGTTTGGCAATTGCCGCCCGTTTGTCGTAGCTCCGTCTGCCGCGGCAAATACCGACCTCGACCTTTGCGCGGCCATTCTTGAAATAGACCTTCAGCGGGATTAAAGTTAAACCTTTTTCGGTTGTTTTGCCAATTAATTTTCTGATTTCTTTTTTGTGAAGAAGCAGCTTCCGCTCCCGCAACGGGTCGTGATTCAGAATGTTCGCCTGCTCGTAGGGGCTGATGTGCATTCCCGACAGCCACACTTCTGCGTTGTTCATGTACGCATAACTATCCTGCAGGTTGGCATTTCCTAAACGGAGAGATTTCACTTCAGAGCCCCGAAGAACGATACCGGCCTCAAAAGAATCCAGCACTTCATAGTCATGCCGGGCTTTTCTGTTGTTGATGGCAATTCGTTCTTCGACCGCTTTTTGTTCTTCATGCACGGCTTAAATTAAGGAAATCGAAGGCGACAATCAATGCAAATTAATCGCGCAGTGCCGGTGTCCGCCGATGTCCGACGATCCGGGAAATACTTGCAGAACGACTGAAGATACCGTATCTTTATAAAAATACTGCCGCAATGCGGATGAAAAAATCTCCGCGCGCGGCATAGCTTTTGGGATCGCACTCTTGGCCGGTGAAGCAGAGATTCTAGAACCCCCTCTTCATCCGCTGGCGTCGTTATTGCCCTTGACTTCTCCCTGTTGCGAGCAAAGTTTTCAACACTGACCTCGGTAAATTGTTTAGTGCCAATGTCTCAACCTGAAGCTGTTCTTATTCTCGATTTCGGCGCCCAGTATTCGCAGCTCATCGCCCGTCGGGTGCGCGAACTTCACGTCTACTGCGAGATCCATCCGTTCAACATCCCCCTTGAGAAGATAAAAGCGTTCAATCCTAAGGGGATCATCTTATCCGGGGGACCGGCAAGCGTCTATGCTCCAGACGCGCCGATCTCGGATGAAGGAATTTTTGAACTTGGAATTCCCGTCTTTGGAATTTGCTACGGCCTTCAATTGATGGCGTTCCAGCTGGGCGGCGAGGTTGATAAAGCGGGAAAACGCGAATTCGGCAGAGCGAAATTGCTCGTCGATTCGGACAGCGGGATATTTTCCGGCGTGAGCAGGGCGACGGACGTATGGATGAGCCACGGCGATTCGTTGACGAAGCTTCCCGCCGGTTTTGAGCCGATCGCGCATTCGCAAAACGCGCCGATCTGTGCCATCCGGAACGAACGGAAAAAGATCTACGGCGTGCAATTTCACCCGGAAGTGGTCCATACCAGCGAGGGGAAGAAGATCCTCGGGAATTTTCTCTACAACGTGTGCGGGTGTAAAGGAGATTGGAATGCCGGTTCGTTTATCGAGCGTTCAGTTGCGGAGATCAGGAACAAGGTCGGCAGCGGCAAGGTCCTTTGCGCCCTCAGCGGCGGTGTTGATTCATCCGTGGCCGCCCTTCTTTTACACAAAGCCATCGGCGACCAATTGTTCTGCGTCCATATCGACAACGGCGTCATGCGCCGCGATGAAAGCGCACAAGTGGTCAAAACATTCCGCGACGGGTTCCATATCGCTCTCGACTTTGTCGACGGTTCCGGCATTTTCCTCGAACGGCTCCGCGGCGTTGTCGATCCCGAAAAAAAACGCAAGATTATCGGGAATACCTTCATCGATATTTTCGAGAAGGAGGCGAAAAAGGTCGAAGGCGCTTCTTTTCTTGCCCAGGGAACGTTGTATCCCGATGTCATCGAATCGACATCGTTCAAGGGACCGTCCGCAACGATCAAAACGCACCACAACGTCGGCGGGCTCCCTGAGAAGATGCATTTGAAACTGATCGAACCGTTCCGGGAATTATTTAAGGATGAAGTCCGCGAGGTCGGACGGACGCTCGGCCTTCCGGAGCAAATGATCGGCCGCCACCCGTTTCCCGGCCCGGGACTCGCGATTCGGGTGCTCGGCGAGGTGACGCGCGAGCGCCTCGAAATTCTCCGCAGCGCCGACGTTATTTTTATCGAGGAACTTCACAAGAATAATTTATATAATGACATCTGGCAGGCATTCGCCGTCCTTCTTCCCGTGCAGTCGGTCGGCGTTATGGGGGATGAACGGACATACGAAAATACCGTCGCTCTTCGCGCGGTGACAAGCATCGACGGGATGACCGCCGACTGGGCTCACCTCCCCTACGATGTGCTTTCGGCCGTTTCGAATCGGATCATCAATGAAGTACGGGGAGTCAACCGCGTTGTGTACGATGTCAGCTCTAAGCCGCCGTCGACGATCGAGTGGGAGTAGAGCAAGGTCGAATGACAAATGCCGAACGAAGCAACCGGTAACAAGGATTTCCGCGTAACAACAAAGCACCGATGATAGTATTAGAAAAGCTCACGAAGAGATTTGGTTCGTTTGCCGCGGTGGACGACCTTTCGCTCGTTGTCCCTCAGGGTGAATTTTTTGGCTTCCTTGGCCCGAACGGCGCGGGGAAAACGACCACGATAAAAATGATGACCGGCTTGTTCACGCCGACGAGAGGGTCGATCGTCGTTAACGGGTTCGACGTCCAAAAACAGGCGTTGGAGGCAAAGACGTCGGTCGGATATATTCCGGACCAGCCCTTTTTGTACGATAAGCTGACGGGCCGGGAATTTTTGTACTACATCGGCGGCTTGTTCAACATGCCGAAGAACCTTATTCGGGATCGTTCGAAGGAACTCATCGATCATTTTGAGATCGGCGATTGGGTCGACAAGCGGACGGAGGAATATTCGCAGGGCATGCGCCAGCGCATCACCATCACCGCGGCGTTTCTTCATGATCCGAAAACGATCATTATTGACGAACCGATGGTGGGACTCGATCCTCGGAGCGCCCGCATCGTGAAGGATTCCCTCAAGCAAAAATCACAGCAGGGGGTCACGATCTTCATGTCCACGCACAGCCTTGAAATGGTCGAGGAATTGTGCGACCGCATCGGCATCATCAAAGGGGGAAAGCTTATTTTCATCGATTCGAGAGAGAATCTCCATCAACACAAATCGAAGTACGACGGAAAGCTGGAATCGGTTTTCCTGGAGCTGACGAAGTGAGAAAGTTTCTGCACATCATTGCCTTCAAGAACAAAATGTTCTGGAAGGTGACGTTCTCGCTCAGCGTTCAATCCCTGGTAAAGAATATCGGCTCTTTCATCGTCTTCGGCTCGTTCGCCGTCGGCGCTTTTTTGTTCTCCCGCTTTCTGACGGCGTATCTCCTGGAAAACGTCAAGATCGGCTTGTTCCTTTTTCATCGTTTTATGTCAATGCTGCTGTATGTTTTCTTCATCACGATCAGCCTCGGCAACATGGTCGTTTCGTTCTCTACCCTCTACCGGTCCCCCGAGGTCAACTTCATGCTGACGAGGCCGATTCCGCATTTGACGATCTTCGTCATCAAGTTTCTCGACAATTTCTTTTACAGCTCGGGGACTCTTTTCCTCGCGGGATTTTCCGTGCTCCTCGGTTACGGCTCGTATTTCGGGTTTCCGTGGCATTTCTATGTGTTGGTGATGCTGGGCGTTTTGGTCCCGTTCATGTTTCTTGCCGGCTGCACCGCCGTCATCATTCTGCTGGTGCTGATGAAACTGGCGTCGAAAATAAATTTCAAGGTTCTCGTCGGCGCGCTCGTCCTATTTTATATCGCGCAAATATACCTCTATTTCCATGTCACGAGCCCGATCCATCTCGTCCGCGAAGTGATGCGGTACTACCCGAATGTCAACCTCTATTTCGGCCAGTTCGACCCTCCGGTGTCCAGGTATCTCCCGAATTTCTGGATCTCGCAGATACTTTTCTTCTACGCGACCGGGAAGGGAACGGCTGTGGCCGGCTATTGCGCGATGTTGGTTCTTTCGAGCGCAGCGGCGTTCATCGCTCTCGTGGTGGCCGGCGACCGCTTGTTTTATCCGACCTGGATCACCTCGCTTTCATTCAGATCATTTTCGATCAAAAAATTTGAATTCACGGGAACCTTGTTCAGCTTCGAACGGCGGTCAAATTTTTCGCCACAACATGAATCGATTTTGAAAAGGGAATACTGGCAGTTCCTGCGGGAGCCGAGCCAGTGGATCCACCTCGTCGTCATGCTTTTCCTGGTCTTTACGTTTCTTTCAAGCGTGACGTCGATGGACTTCGGGCTTCAGGACCCCAAGTTACGGACGGCGGTCTTTCTCGTCGTCTACATCTTCGATGCCTTTTTGATCACTTCGATCGCGCTCCGTTTTGCCTTCCCGATGATGAGCCTTGAAGGGGATGCGTATTGGACCATTCGCAGCGCGCCTCTGAACGTGTCGAGAGTCTACTGGACAAAATTCGCTCTTGTGCTCGTTCCGCTCCTGGTGATCGGAATGACGCTGGCCGTGCTTTCCAATTTTCCTTATCTCCGCCTCTCGCCGCTCCCTGGAATTACCACTGCCGGGATGGGATTTATTGCGGTTGCGCTGGTGAGCCTCAATTTCGGCATGGGATCCTACTTTGTAAATTACGATGAAAAGAACCCGATCAGGATCGCGTCGTCGCAGGGGGCGACGCTGACGTTCCTCCTCAGCATCGTGTTTCTCGTCATTCTTGTCAGCGTATTCTTTTTCCCGATTCTTTCCGTGTTCAATTCAATTTATTACGAGATCCCTAAAAAAAATCATCTGCTTTACTATGCGCTCGGAGTGATCGGATTTCTTTCCGTGGTCGTCGCAGTTGTTTCACACTCCATTGGCGTACGGGCGCTCGCAAGAGACGTATAACATCCCTAAGGACCGGTCGTCGTTACTACATTTTCGAAATCTATGTCGCTCTCTAAAATACTTATTGCAGGAATCATCGGACTGCTGTTTAGCGGAGAGTTGCTCGTCGCGCAGGATGAGGTCGTCTTCAGTCAGAATGACGAAGACAGTTTTTTGATAGGAACGAGGGAGTATGTGCAGGGGGATTTCAAAGCGGCGTACCTTTCGTTCCAGAAGGTCGTTGAGGATCCGGTTCGCAATCAGCGGACGACGGGAGCGCTGATCATGTCCGCCAAAACACTTTTTCAATTGCACAGCTTCCGCGAGTCGATACGCCTTCTCAAAGATTTTCTCGATACCTATCCGCAGAGTACCTATGCCGAAGACGCGCACTTCACGCTCGCCCTGAACTATTACAGACTCAACCGGTACCCCGATGCCGCCGGCGAACTCCTGATCATCCTCGAGAGCGGAAAAGAGCGCAAGACGTTCCTCAGAGCCCAGCGTATCTTTGAAAACGTCGCTTCCGAGTTTCTCACAGTGCAGGAGATCAAAGACCTTCTCTATTTTGCAAAGACCGACCGGTCAAAAAAACTCCTGACGCTCCATCTTGCCGAACAGGAATTCGACCAGGGGCTGTATACGGAATCGATGGCCCACGCCCGGGAAGTGCTGGCCGGCAAGGAGGATGCGCTGAGCGCCCAGCGCGCGCGATCGCTGCTCGTCCGGCTTCAAAGCGGAACGTCGGTCAAACTCGGCGTGATCCTGCCGCTGATGCAAAAGACGGACGGCGCCCTGCGTGAAAAGAAGCTGGCGAATGAAATTCTTGATGGAATCAAGTACGCCGTCGACGAATACAATCTTAAGAATTCGAAACAGGGAGTCACGGTGGTCGTCGACGTACGCGATTCGGAAAAAGATCCGATCGTGGCCGCCCGAGAAATTCAGCCATGGCTGGACGATAAGGAGTTCATCGGGATCGTCGGGCCGGTGTTCAGCTATGAGGTATCTCCGGTTGCCGGGATTGCCAACTCGCGAAAGATCCCGTTGATCACTCCGACGGCGACGGACAACGGCATCGCCGCCGTCGGCGATTATATTTTTCAGGCGAACCCCGATTATGCGACGCGGGGCAAGGCGATGGCGCAATACGCGGTGCTGAAGCTCGGTCTGAAAGACCTTGCGGTTGTGGCGCCGAGCTTTCAGCCGAGCAGCGCGATCGCGGATTCCTTCGTCGCGGAATCCATCAGGCTGGGGGCGCGGATCATCTCCGACAAACGGTATTTGAAAGGGGCGACCGACCTGCGGTATCTTTTCAGCGCCATGCGGAGCGAAGGCGCGGTCTTCGGCGAAGAGCAATCGATCGATTTTAAGGGAACGGTGAGCTATCCGGAGATCATCAAACGCCTGACGAGCGTGGGCGCGCGAAAATCAACGATCGATTCGCTGGCGGAGAAGCAAGGAAAAGTTGTCGTGCAGCGCCTCTTCGGGCAAAAGGGGAAAGCGATCGCCGACTCGCTCGGTATTCCGCTGATCGTCGAACCGTTCTACCTCGACAGCTTGCAATACCCCGTCACGTCGATACAAGCGGTCTTCAGTCCGATCTCAAACAGCAGCGAGATCGGCATTATCACGTCGCAGCTGACGTACTATAACATCAGGACGACGCTGCTCGGCACGGGAGAGTGGAACGACCCGACGGAGCTCGATTTCAACAAACGTTACGCCGACGGAGTTATCTTCAGCTCCGACCGATGGATCGAAAACTCGTACGCCTACAGCCAGTTCACGGCGCAGTTTACTCAGGCCACGCAGCGCCAACCCACCGACAACGTCTTGTTCGGTTACGACGCGATGTCGCTCGTCCTCGCACAGATTCAGAACGGCGGCACGACGCGAGAACGGCTGACGGAGCTGCTGGGAAAAGTTTCCGATTTTCCCGGATACCATTCCAGGATCTCGTTCACCGAAAGCAGAGTCAATTCCTTTCTTCACATTCTTCAATACAAAAAGGGGAAAATTTCAAAGATCGACGAAATTTTCTACAAGAAAGACGCAGCACCACAATAAACCATCGCGTCAGGGGGGACCTATGGATGGATCGTCGAAAAGAAACGTCAACGAATCTTCGTTCTACCACTCCAGAATCAAAGACTGGCCTCGTAACGAACGGCCGCGCGAAAAGCTCATCAACGTCGGACCGGAATTGCTCAGCGATGCGGAGCTGCTGGCAATTTTGATAGGGTCGGGAAGCGGAAAGGTCACGGCACTCGACCTCGCGAAAACTCTGTTCATCGAAAAAGGAACGCTCAGAGGGCTTGCCGGCATGGCCGTCGCCGACCTGAAACAGTTCAAAGGTATCGGCGATGCAAAAGCGGTCACGATCGCGGCGGCCTTCGAGCTTGCGCGCCGTCTTCAATCCTCCCCTGAGATCGAGCGGAAGATGATCAGGTCCCCTGCGGACATTGCCGAGCAGTTCATTCCGTCCCTCCGGGATCTCCAGCAGGAAGTATTCCTTGTCGTTCTTCTGAACAGCGCGAATAAAATTATCAGGGAAATTACCATTACCAAAGGGCTGCTCAACTCGTCCCTTACGCATCCGCGCGAGGTTTTTCGCCATGCAATTCTAGAGCATGCAGCCAGCGTCATTTTGATGCACAATCATCCGAGCGGAAATCCGGAGCCGAGTCAGGAGGATGTTTCGATCACGAAACAAATCGTCGAGGCGGGAAAAGTCATCGGCATACCGGTTCACGACCACATCATCATCGCCGGTGCGAACTTCACAAGCTTCGCCGAGAGAGGATTGATGTAATTCCTGCCAAGGACACCGCATGCCGGGGTCAGAACCTCAGAGAAGGACCGACCGGCCGATCCTTTTGCGGATTTCTGATGGGATTAATTCTTTTTAAGCCGGCGGGAGTGCGGAATTCCGTCGAAAAAATTGTATAAATATGCTTGACCTGGAAGATAGGCCGTTTTTTCGCTTGACATCGTTCAACCATTTCGCTATTTTTCACGTGGGAAATGTCGGTTTTTCCAGAACATCTCATTATACAGGAAACAGGTACATTATGAAGAAAGCAATGAAGCTATTTGCAGCAGCGGCTTTCCTCTCGTTGACGTTTGTGGTTGCCGGTTGCAGCAGCGGGCCCAGCGACGATGAACTCGCCCAGTTGGAAGCGTTGAAAGCTGAGGTCGCGTCACTCCAGAAAGAGGTCGATGCCAAGCAGGCCGAAAAAGCAAGTCTGCAGAAGCAGATCGCAGACAAACAGGCAGAGCTTGCGGCAGCTGTGAAAGAACAAGACGCAACCCGCGAACGCTTGAAAAGCCAGCAATGATTATTTTGAAGGAGTCACTCATGAATTTTAGAAAATTATGTGTTGTAGGATTTATCCTCGTGTTCGTTGCCGCTGCTGGTTCTTCGGTCGTCGCCCAGACAAAGATGACAAAAGAAGAATGGCAAAAGGCAATGACCGATTACACTGCTCAGCGGGATAATCTGAAAAAGACCCTCGCTCAGCTCACCAAGGATGTCGACAGCCTTAAGGCTCTGCTCGCCTCCTTGAATCAGAAGATCGAATCGACCGTGAACGAAACAAGGACGATGACCGGTGCGAGCGACGAAGCGCGAAAGGCCTACGAAGCGCAATTGAGCGCCCTCGAGAACTGGATCAACGAACTTGCTCGGTTATCGAACCAGGACCTCTATGCGCGCAAAGCCGAGATCGATTCCGTTCAGGCCCGCTTGGATGCATTAGAGAAGTCAAAGCTTGCGGCGTTGGACGAATACCACGACAGACTGAACGCTCTGCAGCAGAAGATCAACGGCCTCCGCGATGCCATTTCGAAGCCGGAATTCCTTGCGAGTCTGGAAAAAACCTATGTCGTCGGCTCTTGGAAGAAGAACCGCGACTGCTTGTGGAATATTTCGAAGAAGAAGGATATCTATAACAACCCGTTCATGTGGCCGAAGATCTGGCAGGGCAACCGCGACCAGATTAAAGACCCCGATATCATCCGGAAAGGACAGCGGCTGAAGATACCGAAGGCCGGTGCATTGACGGCTTCGGAGAAGAAAGCCGAACGGCGCTACTGGGCAAAGAAGCGGGGCGGTACCAAATAAGGAGTACGGCAGAACGCTTGTTGAGTTGTCATCAACGATGAACGTCCTTCCCCCGGCTGAGACCGGGGCGAAGGACTTTTTATTTTTTGGATCGTGACAAGGAGGACGCGTTACGGTAGAAAAAAAAATGAAGATTGAAGGCGTTGATGCATTTTCTCTCCTCGGCATCAACGACAGCCATCTCCAGCTCATCGAGGACCGATTCGATGCGGACATCATCGTCCGCGGGGAAAATATCACGCTGCGCGGCGAATCATCCGAAGTTCAACAGATCGAGCGTGTCTTCAAAGAATTGACGTTTCTTCTGACGAAGAACGGGGCGCTGACGGCGAACGACGTCGACACTGTGCTCGACCTTATCGCCGTCGACTCGCCGTCGCAAACGCAGCTGCGCGCTCAGGTGCCGAATGATGAAATGGATTCCATCATCCTTTTCACCAAAAACGCGATCATCAAGGCGAAGACGGCAGGCCAGCGGGAGTACATCCGCCGCGTCCAGATGAACGACATCGTCTTTGCGATCGGTCCTGCCGGAACGGGAAAAACATACCTCGCCGTCGCAATGGCCGTTGCAAACCTGAAGAACCGCGAGGTGAGCAAAATTGTGCTGGCAAGGCCGGCGGTCGAAGCGGGAGAGAGCCTGGGATTCTTGCCCGGAGACTTGAAAGAAAAAGTGGACCCGTATCTCCGACCCCTGTACGACGCGCTCGATGATATGTTGCCGTCGGAGAAACTGAAAACGTACATGGAACGCCGGGTGATCGAGATCGTTCCTCTGGCGTACATGCGCGGGAGGACGCTGAACAACGCATTCCTCATTCTCGACGAGGCGCAGAACGCCACCGCGATGCAGATGAAAATGTTCCTCACCCGGCTTGGTGAGCGGTCGAAAGCGATCATCACGGGAGACGTCACTCAAATCGACCTCCCGGTGAAGACGACGTCGGGTTTAGTGCAGATCCAGGAAGTGTTGAAGAATATTGACGGCATCGACTTCGCGTATTTTGACCGGAACGACGTCGTGCGTCACCGCCTGGTCAAGGACATTATCGATGCCTACGGAAAATTCAACGGAAGAATGGACGAGGGGGCGAAATAGTTACGGGAGGTTCTTCGCTTCGTTCCACAAAGCATCCATCTCCGCAAGCGTTGTGCTGTAAATGTCCTTCTGCTTCTCGCGAAGACGATCCTCGATGTAGTTGAACCGTCGGATGAACTTGTTGGAGGTTGCCTTCAGCGCCTGCTCCGGGTCAAGGCGGAGGAACCGGGAGTAATTGACGAGAGAGAAAAGAAGATCGCCGAACTCGTCCGAGATCTCTTCCTGCGCATTTTGTTCGACCGCCTCATGCAATTCCCGCAGTTCCTCGGTCACCTTCTTCCACACTTCTTCGCTGTTGTTCCAATCAAACCCGACTTTCGACGCTTTTTCCTGCAGGCGAAGAGCCCGAAGGAGGGCCGGCATTTCTTTGGGGACCCCTTCCACCACGGAATGTCTCCCTTCGGACAACTTTATCTTCTCCCAATTCCGTTTTTGCGCGGCGAGGTCAACGGCGGGCTCGTTTCCGAATATGTGAGGATGACGTCTGATCAGCTTTTCATTGATACGGCGGATCACTTCATCAACCGTGAACTCGTTATGCTCCTCGGCGATCGCGCTTTGAAGGGCAACATGCAGGAGAACGTCGCCGAGTTCGTTTCGCAATTCGTTCCAGTCTTTCGAATCGATCGCCTCCACGGCCTCATACGTTTCTTCGATGAACCCCTGACGCAGCGATTCATGAGTCTGCACCCGGTCCCACGGGCACTCTTTTCTTAGACGCTGCACGATGTCGATCAGCCGCCGAAACTCTTTTTCTGCATCCATCTTTTTCCTTTCGTCGTCGGTTCAACATAGAAAAAAAGAGGCAGCGATGCAAATACCCGTCCCGGAGGGCTGCCTGCCCAGTGGATGCTGTCACAGTTGCACAGTTGAAGCGTTTGGGCAATGGTCCTCCTGGCCCCAGGCTCCGATTGGGAACGAAGCGAATTGCTTCAGCCGAAAGACGAACTGCCGAAACCGCTCCGAAACTGAGTCTGGGAGCGGGAGGGGAAATTCTGAAACTGTCCGTCTGAAGCGCAGTAGCTTTTCTTCGCTGCCTTCTTTATATTTCCCCCCGTCAGCGGTCCGTTCACAACTCATAGAAGACTCTCATGAAAAAAATCATCCCGGCCCTTGTTCTTCTCGGCGGCGGAATCGCAGTTTTCGCCTGGTTCATTACATTCACAACGCAGCAGGCAGATATGGTGATCATCAACGCAAAGGTCTATACGGTGGACGAACAAAATTCAGTCGCCGAGGCGGTCGCGATTCGGGGGAATAAGATCGTCGCGGTCGGCTCCACTGATGAGATCAAGAAACGGTACGTGTCCGAACATGTATATGATGCGCAGGGGAAAACGATCGTTCCCGGGCTCATCGATTCGCACGGCCATGTGAACGGGCTGGGAGCAAGCCTTGTCGAACTCAACTTGGTCGGGACGACATCCGTCCAGCAGATCGCCGAGATGGTTTCGAAAAAGGCGTCTTCGGTGAAGCCGGGACAATGGATCCGGGGCCGCGGATGGGATCAAAACAACTGGCAGAGTAAAAAGGGGGATAGACCGTTTCCGGCTGCGTCGATGCTTGACAGGAGCTCGCCGAACAATCCGGTGGTCCTGTTCCGCGTCGACGGCCATGCCGTTTGGCTCAATTCTAAAGCTCTCGAGATCGTGGAATCGGGGAGTCAAGAAAACCCCCGGTTGTCGGATGTCGAAGGAGGTCGTATCGTCCGCGATCCTTCGGGGAAACCGACCGGGGTCTTTATTGACAACGCCGTCGGGACGGTGATGAAGAGTGTTCCTCCGTATTCGAGAGAGGAAATTCAGCATTCCATTTTGTTGGCCTTGCGGGAGTGCCTTCAATTCGGATTGACGAGCGTTCACGATATGGGGATCGACACGGAAGATTATTCCGTCTACAGAGAATTGCTTGAAAGCGACAGCCTGCCGATTCGCGTGTATGCGGCAATAGGCGGTGACGGCGACCTTTGGCAGCAGTTTTTGGTCACCGGGCCTTTCATCGATGCACACCGGCATTTTCTGACCGTTCGCACCATTAAGATGTATATCGACGGCGCTCTCGGTTCGCGAGGTGCGGCGTTGATCGATCCTTACAGCGACGACCCGGGCAATCGCGGACTGACAGTGAACTCGTTCGAAACGCTTCGGATGGTCACGTCCGAAGCCATTGCGCACGGTTTTCAAGTCTGCACTCATGCGATCGGCGACCGCGGAAATAACATCGTGCTGAACGCATACGAACAGGCAATGCAGCAAAATCCGTCGCGTTCGAAAGACGCCCGCCTTCGCATCGAACATGCTCAGGTGCTCGACCCCCCCGATATTCTTCGCTTCAAGAAACTCGGCATCATTCCCAGCATGCAGCCGACGCACTGCACTTCCGATATGCGATGGGCAGAGGCCCGGCTTGGCCCGTCGCGGATTCGCGGTGCGTACGCATGGCGCTCACTGCTCGATGACGGCAACATCATACCGGGAGGATCAGACTTTCCGGTCGAGAGCCCTAATCCATTGCTCGGATTTTATGCGGCGATCACGAGACAAGATCGGAACGGGATTCCCCGCAACGCTGAAGATGTTGCCCGGTCATTCCAGCTTTCTTCGGACGGCATCAGAGACTCGTCGGCCTTTGTGAACGGATGGTACGCCAATCAAAAGATGACCCGTGAGGAGGCGCTGCGCGCATTCACGATCTGGGGAGCCTACGCTGAGTTTGCCGAACACGAAAAAGGCTCCATTGAGAAAGGCAAGCTTGCGGACCTTACCATTCTTTCGAAGGATATCATGACAATTCCCCCCCGCGAAATACTTTCGACCGACGTCACAGCCGTAATAGTCGGCGGCAAGGTCGCATATGAAAAAGAACCGCAGGAGGGGAAGTAACGCAACTCCGGTCCGAAATCGCCAAACGACGACGTATCCTTGCTTGATTTTCAGAAAACTTCTTCTAAATTTGCGAAAAGATACTCTGCATAATTTTTTTTAGCTGAAGGGAAAAAGGATTGCCGATGTACGAACGCCTCCTCAAACAGACTGAACGGTACCTTGGAAGCCGAAGGGAAGTGGTTGTCTCAGTAAGGCAAGTGTGGAATGCAATGGTAAAGGAAGGAAAAGCAAATAAATTTGCCGTTCCCTCCCTCATGGCCGATTTCGAATGTCTTTTGGAAGGTGATAAACGTTTTGAGTTCGCGAATGATGAAGGATCTCCCGCCCGTCCCGTCCCCTCGCTGGAAGATCTCCTTGAGCACGACGAAATGGAAAAGCTGGGTTTTTCCGGGGACCAGAAAGTGAAACTGCGGCGCATCCGCTTGCCCGCCGAGGACGACGACCCGGGAAGCGTCGACGCGTTGGACGCGGCAGTGTCGATCGAGGAATTGGACGAGGAGCTGTCAGATTCATCGCTCTATGACAGCGGATCGGCGGCCGCCGAGCGAGAATTGTCTGAGATTCTTCGCGTTCCCCGCTCCGGAACGAACGGAACAAAAAAGAAATCCATCCCCCCCCGGCAGAAGTCCATCAAAAAAACTTCGAAGGGAAAATCCTCATCCAAAAGTAGAAAGAAGTAGCTTTTTTGGCAGTTGTTCCGTTTCAAAAAAAAATCTGGACAATCCTTGACATGCTTCAATGGGGGACCTCGTATCTTGCGGAAAAGGGGTTTGATGAGTCACGCCTGACGATCGAACTGCTTCTCGGTCACGTTCTCAACCTTCAACGAATTCAGCTGTACACAAATTTCGATAAACCTCTGACGGAGGGGGAATTGGCGTCCTTCAAAGGTCTGTTGCAGCGGCGCCTGCAGCACGAACCGCTGCAATACATCGTCGGCTCAACAGAATTCATGGGGCGCAAATTCGCCGTCGACCGGCGTGTTCTGATCCCCCGGCCGGAGACTGAGGTCGTCGTTGAGCAGGCCGTCCGCTTCGTCAAAGAGCGTTTTCCGGGTCAAGCGGCAAGGGTACTCGAAATTGGAACCGGCAGCGGATGCATCGCTGTGTCGCTTGCCGCGATGATCGAAAGTATCTCTGTGACCGCGATTGACGCGAGTCCGGATGCCGTCCAAGTTGCCGTGCGTAACGCGGAGGAGAACGGCGTTGGGAAAAAGACCATTTTTGCGGTAAAGGATCTTTTCAAGATCGCCGAGGCTGATTTTTCGTTTCGATTTCATCTCATAGTGTCCAATCCGCCATACGTCTCACAGGGTCAATTTGCGGAGCTTCAGCCGGAGATCAGAGATTTCGAGCCGCCGCTTGCCCTTACGGATGACGGGGACGGCTTGAGTTTTTACCGTCGCATTGCGCATAGCGGAAAACAGATGCTCGAGCCGGGAGGGGGAATAATCGTCGAACATGCGTTCGATCAATCAGAGTCCGCGAAAACTATATTCGCCGATGAAGGCTACAGAGAAATCGAGCCGTTCGACGATTACGACGGAAATCCCCGAGGCCTCATCGCAGCAGAATTTTTGAGAAGTCCATGAAAGCGCTGATCCAACGAGTATCAAAAGCCAGCGTGGCCATCAATGGAACGACGTACAGCTCGATCGGCAATGGTCTGCTGATTCTTGTCGGAATCAAAACTAGCGACACGGAGGAGGACGCACGCTCTCTCGCGGCGAAATGCTGTTCGTTGAGGATCTTTGAGGACGATCAGCAGAAAATGAATTTATCGGTGCGCGAGGTCGGGGGATCGGCGCTTGCGGTTTCGCAGTTTACGCTCTACGGCGACACGCGGAAGGGAAACCGGCCAAGTTTTATCGAAGCGGCACCGCCAAAGGCGGCTGAACCGCTTTATGATATTTTTGTCGAAGAACTGCGCGCCCGGTTGGGAGTTGAAAAAGTGGCCACCGGCGTGTTCAAAGCGATGATGGATGTGGAATTGACGAACAGCGGCCCGGTGACCGTCATGGTCGAGAGCAAAGGATAGCCGATGGCCGTTCTCATGATTTTTTGGGATGGGGTTGGATACGGAAAAGAGGACCCTTCGGTCAATCCTTTTTTCGTTGCGAAACTGCCAACGTTAAGAACATTGTTTGACGGCTCTCTTCCTTCCCTCCATAACCGGAAAATATTCTCGTCAGCTGCGTCGATAACTCCGGTCAACAGCACGCTTGGAGTCCCGGGGCTTCCGCAAAGCGGAACGGGGCAGACCGCGATTTTTACGGGCGTAAACGCCCCTAAAAAGATCGGGAAACATTTCGGGCCTCATCCGTATTCGACCCTTGTTCCGGTTATTAAGGAAAAGAACATTTTTGTCCGGCTGCAGCGCCGCCAAAAGAACGCCTTCTTTGCCAACGGCTTTCCGAAGCGGTATTTCGATTACATCAACTCTCCCCGCGGCAAGACGCCTGTCGTCGCTCTGTCCTATCTCTCTTCCGGGCGGAAACTCAATACGGTTGACGATATCGCTGCGGGGAGCGCTCTCTCCGCCGATTGCACGAACGAAGGCTTGAATACCTTCGGCTACCATCTTCCCGTCCTGTCTCCCTTCGAGGCCGGAAAGAGATTTTACGAGATCGGCCGCTCTTATGATTTCACGGTGTTTGAATATTTTTTTTCGGATAAGGCCGGGCATTCCCGATCGATGAAAACCGCCGTCGACGTGCTGGAACGTATTGACGGATTCCTCGGAGGGATTCTGCATTCCTTCGACGATGAACACGATATCCTCTTGTTCATCAGCGACCATGGGAACATCGAAGATCTCTCGACAAAATCGCATACGCGTAATCCGGTGCCGCTGATTCTGGTTGGGAGTCAGCGAAGGTTTTTTTCCGAAAGGATCTCGAAGCTTACCGATGTCACTCCGGCCGTCGAATCTTTTGTTTTGCGGTAGTACCGTGTGAATAAAAATGGGGGGGAGCATGTGGAAGGACAAGCCGGCAGTTGCCGCAGCCCTGGTGATATGCTGCGGAACGTATGCTGCTCGCTGTGCTGACATTCGGTGGTACCTCTGGGGGATCGCCGCCGCTTTTTGTTTCTTCTGTTCGGCGTTAGCCTTGTATCGAACGCGCCGACGGCTTGGACGAGAGGCTTTCCATTCCGCTTCATTCCCTTTGCTCCTTCTTTTTTCTTCCGCGGCGTATTGCTCTGCCATCATTCAACTCACCCCGCCGTTGCACATAAAACATTTCCTCGATTCCCCCGAGCCTCTTGCGATCGTTTGTGAAATCGCGGACGAACCGAGAGTGAAAGATGAGAGGACAATTGTTTTAGTTCATGTGCTGTCCCTCAAGCACGGAAAAGACTCGATATCGACGGAAGGGGATGCGATTCTAACAATCATCAAAGATAAAAGACTGAACGAGCGGCCCAGAGAGTTTCACTATGGCTCGATGATCTCGTTTGTGGGATTCCTCAGTACGCCGATCGGTTCTCGGAACCCGGGGGAGTTCAGCTACCGCGAATACCTTGAACTGAACGACATCGCCGCCACGGTCCGCGTGTTCGGATACTCAGAAGTGCAGACAATTTCCCCGGGTGTCCCGAATTTCTTTTTCGACCGAATAATTTTCCCTTCAAAACACTTTGTCGCTCATGTGATTGATGAGGCGATGAAGGGAAACGAGGCCAGCTTTATGCTAGGCCTGCTGCTCGGCGACAGGACGGATCTCTCAACGGAGATCAAGGAAGCGTTTATCAATACCGGCACCATTCACGTGCTCATTGTCGCGGGAATGCGCGTTGCTCTCGTGGCGGTGATCTTGTACACTCTGTTCGGACTGCTCCGGCTGCCGGAGCGGGAAAAAACGATCGCTTCGATTGTCGGAATCTTTTTTTACATGGAACTTACCGGTGCGGCGCCTCCGGTGGTCCGCGCTTCGTTGATGGCGACAACCGCGCTGTTTGCAAAAATATTTCAGGAACGGGTTAATGTCTATAATTCCCTTGGAATTTCCGCCGTCATCATCCTGGCCTGCGATCCGATGCAGCTTTTCGACGCTGGGTTTCAGCTCTCGTATTCGGCTGTCTTTGCGATCGCGTATTTGTATCCGAAGCTGACCGCGATGATAGAAAAAATCCCTGAGAGGTATCGGCGAGGGAAAGTGACCGGCTATCTTTTCAAACTGCTGGCAGTGTCGCTGGCTGCCCAGCTCGGCGCTATTCCTTTCACCGCGTATTTTTTCGGAAAAGTGTCGCTTATCTCGCTTGCGGCAAACCTTGTCGTGGTGCCGGTCGTCGAGGTGATCGTTATCGTCGGTTTCGTCTCTGTATTGGCAGGAGTTTTTTCGATATGGATCTCCACGTGCTTTAACGAAGTCAATAATGTGCTGTCATGGGTTGCCTTAAAATTTGTCATGCTCGCGAATTCGGTTCCGTATGCGTCGATCCCATCCGCCTCGTTCGGGTTTACGGAAGGCTTCTTCTATTCTCTTGTCGTGGGCGCGCTCTTCAATCTCAACAATAGGATTTTCCTGAAACGAACATTCCTGGTTTTTCTTGCCGCGCTGAATATTCTTCTGTGTGCTTCATTCTTTGATGCTGAGCATAGGGCTCACAATAATTTACGCATCGATTTTCTTGATGTCGGTCAGGGAGACGCCGCGCTCATCGAATTTCCTTCGGGGGAGAGCTATGTCGTCGATGCCGGCCCGAAAACGCTCTCGTATGACGCCGGGGAAAAGGTCGTGGGGCCGTTCCTTCGTCGTCATCGCATATCGCACATCGATGCGATCGTTGTCACGCATCCTCATAGCGATCACCTCGGGGGTGTCCCGTACCTTCTGCGAAATTTCGAGGTCAGCGAAGTGGTCGACGCAAGCCAGCGCGCCCAATCGTCGCTGTATTATGACTACGAGTCGCTCGTTCCGCGGCTTCGGCGTGTGGTTGCGGCCGGAGCACAGCTAGCCGCCATTCATAACATTCGCTTGTATACGCTTCATCCGACATGCTCTTTTCTCGACGTCGATTCAACCGACGGTTATGACCACCTCAATAATACTTCCGTTGTTTTCAAGCTGGTTTTCGGGAAGACGTCGTTCCTTTTTGCCGGGGATGCCGAGATTCCGGTGGAAGAACATTTGGACTCCGTGTATGGCGGATTTCTTCACAGCGATCTGCTCAAGGCGGGACACCATGGTTCTTCGACGAGCAGTTCGGCGGATTTTCTTGCCAACGTCGCGCCGAAAGAAGTTGTCGTTTCGGTCGGCAAGTTCAATAAATTTCATCATCCGTCTGCAAAGGTCATCAAGCGATTTAAGGATCTCGGAATAAACGTTCACCGTACTGATGAGGAAGGGGGGATCGTCTTTGAATCCGACGGCGACTCTCTTTGGCGTGTCAATTGGCGGAAGGAATGACTATATTCAAAGGAACATCTGACTCAGGGCATGGCAACCATTCAACAAAAGGCGAACCTTATTTCAGCGCTGATCATCGTTGTCAGCCTTGCCGTCACTGTGACGCTTTATCTCCTCTTCAAAATATTCTTTCTTTTTATTATCTTTGTTCCGCCAATCATTTATCGCTTAGTAAAAGGAAAAGCCGTCCACGACGGCGCCTCATTTGACGGCTCCGAAGATGCCTAACGAAAAACCGCGGCAGTTCAAGACAGACTCAGGGATCGAGATTCGTGCTCAATATACGCCTTGGAGCTTTGATTACCGGGAGAAGCTCGGCAACGCGGGAGAATTTCCTTTCACGCGAGGCGTCTATCCGGACATGTATCGTACGAAGTTGTGGACCATGCGGCAGTACGCCGGATTTGGAACGGCGAAACAGTCGAACGAGCGCTATCGATACTTGCTCGCGAACGGAACGACCGGCTTGTCCGTCGCCTTTGACCTTCCGACGCAAATGGGGTACGATTCCGACCATCCGCTGGCCGAAGGGGAAGTCGGCAAAGTCGGTGTTGCGATCAACACCCTCGCGGATGTCGAAACGCTGTTTGACGGGATCAGGCTTCAGGATATTTCCACTTCGATGACGATCAATGCAACCGCGGCAATTCTGCTCTGCATGTACGTCGCCCTTGCAAAAAAACAGCACGCCGACCTCAGAACCCTATCCGGGACGATTCAAAATGATATTTTGAAAGAGTATATCGCCCGCGGAACATACATCTATCCGCCGCGCGAATCAATGCGCCTCGTGACCGACATTTTTTCCTGGTGCAGCGAACATGTTCCCGGGTGGAACACGATTTCGATCAGCGGTTACCATATCCGAGAGGCCGGGTCGACCGCTGTGCAGGAAATCGCCTTCACGCTTGCCAATGCCCGTGAATACGTCGCCGCTGCGGTCAAAACCGGATTGTCGGTCGATCAATTCGCGCCGCGGCTGTCGTTTTTTTTCAATGCTCACAATAACCTCCTCGAAGAGGTCGCGAAGTTCCGGGCTGCCCGGCGGCTGTGGGCGTCGATCATGAAAAATGAATTTGGAGCGAAAAACCCGGACGCGATGAGACTGCGGTTCCACGCGCAGACGGGAGGGTCGACGCTGGCCGCACAGCAGATCGACAACAACGTGCCCCGAACGACGCTTCAGGCTTTGGCCGCCGTCCTTGGCGGATGTCAATCGCTGCACGTGAACGGCAAGGATGAAGCGCTTGCGCTTCCCACCGAGGAAACAGCCCGGCTTGCCCTTCGAACGCAGCAGATCATTGCGTTTGAATCGGGCGTCGCGGAAACGGTGGATCCGCTTGCGGGTTCATATTTTATCGAGCATTTGACCGATGAAACGGAGCTTCGCGCAAAGGAATACCTCGCAAAAATCGATGCGCTTGGCGGCGCCGTGAGAGCCATCGAGGCGCAGTATTATCAATCCGAGATCGCCGAGAGCGCATACCAGTATCAGAAAGCGATCGACGAGAAGAGAAAGACGATTGTCGGCGTCAACGCGTTTCAGATAGAAGAGCAGAGTTCACAGGAATTACTGGAAGTGGACGAATCAATACGGCTGGAACAGATCGAGCGGTTGAAAGCCGTAAAGGATCATCGCGATGGAAAGGCGGTGAAAACCAGCCTCGTCCAATTACATGACGCGGCGGTCGGAACGGAAAATGTTGTTCCTCGTATTCTACAAGCGGTCGAATCGTATGCATCGATAGGGGAGATATCGGACGCATTGCGTGAAGCATGGGGAGAATACGGTCAGTGAACAATCAACAATGAACACTTAACAGTTCATCCTGAGCTCTTAGAACCAAACACCGTCTCATGATCAGTAGACCAAAACTTCAATACCTAAAGAATCTTTCGCAAAAAAAACACCGGGAAAACGAGGGGGTCTTTGTCGTCGAGGGATGGCGGGCCGTTGAAGAAGTATGTGCCGCGTTGAATGAGATCGAGATTCTTGTTTGCACAAAAGATGCCGGATCAAACCAGCGATTCGCGTCCGTGCTTCGTGCTGCAAAGAAAAAATCAAATGAGGTGCTTGAAGCTTCACCGAAAGAATTTAATCTTGTTGCAGACACGGTAACAGGCCAAGGAATTGCTGCGGTCGTAAAAAAACAGCCGTTGAATGCCCGCGATGCGGTTGAAAAGATTCTGCATCGCGATCGGGCATTTGTCGTTGCTCTCGACCAGATCTCGGACCCGGGAAATCTCGGAGCTATCGTCCGGACCAGCGATTGGTTCGGCGTCGACGCTGTTCTTCTCAGCCCAAATTGTGTCGAACCGTATAATCCAAAAGTTGTTCGGTCCACGGTCGGTTCGATCTTCCACCTCCCCCTCATCGATTGCTCGGATGACGCCGGTTTGTTCGCGGATATTTTGACCACGATGAAAAAGAGCGGATTCACGATCGTTGGAGCAGAAGTTGCAGGCAATGTCGACGTCCGCAGCTTTCTCTGGCCGAAGAAAGCTGTGCTCGTTGTCGGAAATGAAGCGCGCGGAATTTCCCCGGAAATGCTGAAAATCCTCGACACGCACGTTTCCATTCCTAAATTCGGCAGAGCGGAATCGTTAAATGCAGGTGCTGCAGCCGGAATACTTCTTTCGCATCACGCCTTTCAGCAAAAGGACTGATCGTGAGTTAGGTTCCGGATAAATTGATCTCCCAGATATGCCAATGATCACAGACGTTCCCGGAGTTCTTGTCGGCCATTATACCGATCGTTCTGCATTGACCGGCTGCACCGTGGTTTTGTGCCCTCCGAAAACGGTCGCTAGCTGCGATGTCCGGGGAAGTGCACCCGGCTCACGGGAGCTCGCGGCCCTCGCTCCGGACAAACAGATGCAAGAAATTCATGCGGTGCTGCTTACGGGGGGGAGTGCCTTTGGACTCGGTGCGGCCAACGGCGTAATGAAATTCTTGGCGGAAAGGAACACAGGCTACCGGACTCCGTGGGCGCTCGTTCCGATCGTTCCCTCTGCTGTCATCTTCGATTTGAACGTCGGCGACCCGAAAGCTTTTCCCGGGGCGGAAGATGCTTACACGGCATGTCTCAATGCCTCGGCGCACGTTCAAGAAGGGAGTGTTGGCGCAGGGACCGGTGCGACGGTCGGTAAGTGGCACGGCCTCGAATCCGCGATGAAAGGGGGCGTTGGGACAGCGTCGCTCAGGATCGGCGAAGCGGTCGTCGGAGCGATTGCGGTCGTGAATGCGGTCGGCGACGTTGTCGGGAAGGACGGAAAAATATTGGCCGGCGCTCAGGAGCGCGGGAAGCCGCTCGGGGAAGAGAACAGGCTTAAAAGTTTACGAAATGAAGGGATGCTCTTGCGCAATATCAATACAACCCTGGTCGTTGTTGCAACGAATGCACAATTGAGCAAAGTCGATTGTTATCGTGCGGCTCAGCGGGCTCACGACGGAATGGCCCGGGCGATTGTTCCTTCGCATACAACGTTTGACGGCGATACCGCCTTTGTTCTCAGCGCCGGAACGATCTCCGCACCGGTTGATCTGATCGCCGAAATGGGCGCGGAAGTGACCGCTGAATCGATTCGCGCCGGAGTGAGAAATTCAGTGCCAATCGCGTGACGGTTCCCGTTGAAGTCCAACGAAATTATTTTTATATTCAGGTCGGTTAATAGAAATGAAGGTATTTCTCACAGGCGGGACAGGATATGTAGGCCGGCAAATTCTCCGTGACTTGCTGAATGCCGGGCACTCCGTGACGGCGTTGGTGCGCGAAGGGTCCGAAGCAAAGTTGCCCGAAAAAGTTGCAGGAAGAATAACACTCGTCCCCGGGGATTCATCAAAGCCGGAATCATACCGCGAAGCGCTGCAATCCTGCGAGGCCGTTGTGAACCTACCAGGGTTGCTTCGTGAGTTTCCAAACAAGGGGATAACGTTTGAGGGGGTTCATTTTCTCGGGACCAGACATCTCGTTGACCTGGTACGGGCGGCCGGGCCGCTGAGATTCATCCACATGAGCGCTCTTGGCGTGCGCGAGGGGGCGAAGCCGAAATATCAGGAGACGAAATATCGGGCGGAAGAATACCTGAAGGCGGCAGGGCTGCGATGGACGATCTTCAGACCATCGCTCATGTTCGGAAATGAAAAAGAAGGTTACGCGAATTTCATAAGCGTTCTGAGGGATCTTCTACGCATGGCGCCTTTCGTCGTGCCGGTCCTCGGTGACGGGAAATATCAATTTCAGCCGGTCGCTCTCCAGAATGTTTCGGAAGGGTTCGTGAAAGCACTCACGGACGACAGGTCGATCGGAAAAATATACGACGTGGCCGGACCGGACCGATACACCTACGACGAATTGCTCGACATGGTTGCGTATGTGGTCGGCAGGCACAAGGTTAAAATTCATCAACCGATGATCGTAATGAAAGCGATGGCGTCGTTGCTCGGCGGTTACCGATTTTTCCCCGTGTCGAGGGATCAGATCACGATGCTTGAGGAAGGGAACGTGTCCGACCGCTGGAAAGAATTTTATGAGGATTTTTCCATTTCCCCGCTCCGTATAGTGGAAAACCTCCACAAAGGATTTTAAGGTTGTGGTGAAACTCAATCGGGTTGTCAGTCTCTCCCGCGCTCTTTCTAAACTCGGATATTGCTCACGCTCTCAGGCAGAACAGTTTGTCGTCGAGGGAAAGGTCTCGGTCAACGGCGAGATCGTTCGCCAGCCGGCGTTCCGCGTTGACCCCTCGCACGACACGATTCGCGTGCAGGAAAAAACGCTCGCGGCAAAAAAGGAATTTGTCTATCTGTTGATGAACAAACCCGCGGGTGTTGTCACGACACGGTCCGACGAGCGGGGAAGGAAGACGGTGTTCGATTTGCTACCGGAGGGAATACCGTTCATTGTGCCCGTCGGAAGACTCGATAAAGAGACGTCGGGTGCATTGTTGTTCACCAACGATTCTCAGCTTGGCGAACGCCTGACGAATCCGGTTTCAAAAGTTCCTAAAACGTACCGGGTCACCGTGGAAGGAATTGTCGAGGCGTCGTCGCTCGAGACGCTCCGACGCGGAGTGAGAATAGAGGAAAAATACACGACCCGCCCGGCCATCATTGCGAATATCGTCATGGGGGATTCATCAACCAGCTGCGATGTGACCATCATCGAAGGCAAGAACAGGCAGATACGAAAGATGTTCGATGCGGTTGGACACAAGGTGGTCGCGCTTGAGCGGGTGAGCATCGGCCCGCTGGAGCTTGCTTCGCTTCCCTCCGGCGCAACACGCCGGTTGACAACCCAAGAGGTCGCAAGCGTTCAAAGAAACGTCGTGTAATGTCTACGATCGAGTGCAATATTGTCGAAGTGTGTATTTTTTGTTTCTCGGGAAATGCGCCCCGTTTCCTGCTGCTCCGGCGTTCGAAGACGGACCGCATCTATCCGGACACATGGCAAATGGTGAGCGGGTCGATCGAGGGAAACGAGACCGCGGTGAAGGCGTCGCTTAGAGAATTGAAAGAAGAAACCGGCCTCATGCCGGAGCGGTATTGGCTTGTGCCTCATATGAACACGTTTCTGAACCCGAAGCGCGATGTCGTGCATATCTCTGCCGTATTCGCCGCACAAGTTCCGGAAGGAACGATGCCCGTCCTTTCGCAAGAACATTATGAGTTTGAGTGGTGTTCGTCGGATCGCGCAAAGCAGCTCTTGGTTTGGCCGGGGCAAGTTCAAGCATTAGACATTATTCATGAGTATATTATTCAAGGGAAGCTGGCGGCCATGCTGACAGAGATTCCCGTAGGCAAGATGTAACGCATCACTAAAATCGCTGTACCACGTACCACACAGGAGAAACCCGTGAGTTTACTCGTCGTCGGTTCGCTTGCGCTTGATACCATCGAGACGCCGTTCGGCAAAGCCCAGGAAACACTGGGAGGATCGGCCGTTTATATTTCGACCGCGGCCAGCTATTTTGCCCCGCAAGTTCGTTTGGTCGGAGTCGTCGGCGGAGATTTCCCCGAACAGGCGATGTCGTTCCTGAGCGAGCGCAACATCGACCTTGAAGGGCTGCAACGCATCGAGAACGGCAAGACCTTCCGGTGGTCGGGGAAATACCATTACGACTTGAATATGCGGGACACGCTCTTTACCAAGCTCAACGTGTTCGAGAAATTCGATCCGAAAATTCCCGAATCGTACCGCAAAAGCCGCTATGTGTGCCTCGGGAACATCGACCCGGTTCTCCAGAGAAAAGTGCTCGAGCAGATCGAGAAGCCGAAGCTCGTGGTGGGCGATACAATGAATTTTTGGATCGAAGGGAAACGCGACGAGCTGTTGAAGACGATGAAACATTTTGATGTCTTGATCATCAACGATTCCGAGGCGCGGCTTTTGACGCAGGAGCCGAACCTCATCCGTGCCGGGAAAAAAGTGATCGGCATGGGACCGAAAATTCTCATCATCAAAAAAGGGGAGCATGGAGCGATCCTTCTTACCGAGAATACCATATTCTCCGCTCCTGCATATCCGATGGAGAACATCTACGACCCGACCGGCGCGGGAGACTCGTTCGCCGGCGGTTTCATCGGATGGCTTGAGAAGAGCGACGATATCTCCGATGAAAACCTGAAAAAGGCCGTCATCTACGGAAGCGCGATGGCATCGTTCTGCGTCGAGAAATTCGGAGTGGACGGTTTGAACGATCTGACGCATTTGAAGATCCAGGATCGATTCCGGTCGTTCAGGGACTTGTCAAAATTCTGATCAGCACAGCAGTTTGATGAAAAGCATTGAATGGATTGGCGGCAGGGTTCGATTTATCGATCAGACAAAACTTCCCACCGAAGAATGCTACATTGAAACAGACAGCCTTTCGATTCTTGCCGAAGCCATACGGTCGCTGAAGGTCCGCGGCGCTCCCGCGCTCGGAGTCGCGGCGGCGTACGGCGTCGTTCTTGGCGTGCAAAGCTCTCATCCCCGATCCTCACAGCAGCTCTCTGAAACAGTCGAACATGCCGCCGCGGCAATTGCGCAAACCCGTCCGACGGCGAAAAATCTTTTTTGGGCGTTGGAACGAATGCGGTCCGTCTGCCGTCTAAATCTTCATGAAAGCGTAGAAGGGCTTCAGAAACGTCTGCTGGATGAAGCGCTGCGTATCCACGAGGAGGACAGGGAAATGTGCGCTGCGATCGGGAGGCATGGTGCAGCGTTAGTGCCGGATGAAGCGGCGATTCTCACGCATTGCAATACCGGCGCACTTGCCACAGGCGGAAGCGGGACGGCCCAATCGATCATAACAACGGCATTTGACCAGGGGAAAAAGATCCTAGTTTTTGCCGATGAAACGCGTCCGCTGCTTCAAGGAGCGCGTTTAACGGCATACGAATTACAGAAGTACGGGATCAACGTTACCGTCATTACCGACAATGCGGCCGCCGTCGTGATGGCGAAGAAGAGCATCGACCTCGTTGTCGTCGGCGCCGACCGGATCGCGGCGAACGGCGATACGGCCAACAAAGTAGGGACATACAACCTCGCGATCATCGCCAAAGAGCATCACATTCCGTTCTATGTCGCCGCACCGACCTCCACGATCGACGCATCCGTTGCCGACGGCTCGCGGATCCCCATTGAAGAACGGGATCCGAAAGAAGTTTCTGATGGGTTCGGAAGGCGGACGGCTCCCGAAGGTGCCAGAATTTATTCCCCGGCGTTCGATGTGACCCCGCATCGATATCTCTCGGCGATCATCACGGAAAGAGGAGTGCTGCGCCCGCCGTTCGGCGAAGCGATCCGATCGCTCGATCTTGAAACGAGCGGAGGAGGCGCGTGTTAGTTTCGACCGACGCGATTGTCCTCCGTTCGATGAAATACGGCGAAACGAGCAAGATCGTAACGCTGTATTCGAAAAAGTTCGGCAAGATCAAAGTCATTGCGAAAGGGGCCAGGAGCGCAAAAAGCAAATTCGGCGCCTCGCTCGAGCCGATGACGCATTCTTCGGCCCTCTTCTATAAGAAAGAACAGCGCGAACTCCACCTGCTTTCCAAGTGCGAGATCAGCAGACCGATTTTCAAGTTTGGAGACGACGGGGACAAGTTAGCAGTGGGCCTCGCATTGGTCGAGCTCGTGAATCAGGTGATGCACGATGAAGAAGAAAATCTTCCGATGTTCTCGCTCCTCGTGGATGCGCTTGAAGCGGTCGATCGTGCCGCGGGAAATTTGTTGAATATTTTTTTTGCTTTTGAGCTCCGCCTCCTTGAAATTTTCGGCTATGGATTGGACCTTCGCGCCTGCGCGCGCTGCGGACGAGACGTCGTCGAAGGCGAGCACGGAGGCGGATCGTATATCCTCCTGGCAAGCGGTTCGGTCATGTGTCCGGGGTGCCACGCGGAACTGCGCTCCGGCGGAATCAAAGCATCCAAAGGAATTGTCCGATTACTGGTCCAGTTCCAGTCCCTGCCGATCAGTGCAGTCGGCGACCTGAAGGTTCCCCCGCCGGTGAAAGACGAAATTCTCGGATTGCTGCAAACCTATTTGCAGTATCATATTGCAGGTGTGCGAACGTTGAAGTCGCTTTCGTTGTTTACAAGTTTATGAACATCACAATCACCATTTACTGTTTGCAGGAGGCTGTTGAAACATGAAAAAATCTGTGTTCGCTGCTCTGTTTCTTATTCTCATCGGCGTCATTTTTGGCGCGGTCCTTGTGTCCAACTTTGATGGCGTCGATCTCGGATTGGCTCAGAATAAGTCGGTGAAGCTCGGCGCGGAAAAAAGTCCCATGAAGGGGAATTCCGAGTTGAAAGCGCTCAACGAAGCATTCGTCGGCGTCGCGAAGGAAGCGACGCCTTCGGTCGTTTCGATCGTGGTTACGACAAAAGCCAAAAAGCCCCAGGACAACGAGTTCTTCCATTTCTTTCCGGATTTCAAATTCAGGATGCCTGAAGAAGAACAAACGCAAGGAGCGGGGTCCGGCGTCATCGTCACCGGCGACGGCTACATTATAACGAACAACCATGTCGTCGAAGACGCGGCCGAAGGGGGAATTGAGGTCGTCCTCAGCGATACGCGTCGTTTCAAGGCAAAGCTTGTCGGCACCGATCCGCTGACGGACGTCGGCGTTGTCAAGATCGATGCAACCGATCTTCCCGTCGCGATGCTCGGCAACTCCGATGATCTCCAGGTCGGACAGTGGGCGGTCGCGATCGGCAATCCTCTCGCCCTGACGTCCACCGTGACCGCCGGGATCATCAGTTACCTCGGCCGCAATATTCAAATTATCGGCGACAACTACGGGGTCGAAAACTTCATTCAGACCGATGCGGCGATCAATCCGGGGAACAGCGGCGGCGCGCTTGTGAACATCTACGGTGAGGTCATCGGGATCAACACCGCCATCGCAACAACGAACGCCCGTTACCAGGGGTACGGCTTTGCCATCCCGATCAACCTTGCCCGCACTGTTGCCCAAGACCTTATTCTCCATGGAAAGGTTGAACGCGGATATATCGGTGTGTCCATTTCCGCCGTCGATGCGACGGTTGCGAAAGCGGCGGGGCTTGAGAAGATCGAAGGTGTTTTAGTGCAGGATCTTGTCGAAGGGGGAGCGGCGAAGGATGCCGGAATCAAAGAAGGAGATATTATCCTTTCGGTGGATGGAAAACTTGTCAAGGCTCCGAACGAACTTCAATCGATCATCGCGGGACGGCATCCCGGAGAGAAAGTGACCCTGCAAATTTGGAGGGACAAATCTGCCGTTGAAAAGATCGTGACGTTGAAACCCCGTCCTGATAAATCGAGCGTCGCGGCCAACAACAGCGATAATGATAATGAAGGAGATGCTGCTGCGGAGAAAGTTTCAAAACCTGTTCAGTTTGACGCTCTCGGCTTCTCGGTGTCGACGATCGATCCGAAGGTCAAAAAAGAGCGAAAGGTGGAGAGCGATATCATCGTCTCGAACGTTAAACGGTACAGCGAGGCGGATAACAGGCAGATTCAAGAGGGGGATGTTATTGTCGAGGCCGATCGAAAAGAGGTTTCGACGGTCCCCGAGTTCGAGAAACTGGTGAAGTCGAAGAAACCCGGTGATGCCCTCATGCTTCGCGTTAAGAGTTCGAACGGGGCTTCCAGGTTCATAGCCGTTCAGATCCCGAACGATTGACATCCTCCTTGTTCAGTGTGTTGAAAAAAGTCTCTGTAATGATTTACAGAGACTTTTTTTGTATATTCTCCCACCAAGAAATTTGCACCCCCTCTCGAAGATCTGTCAATCTTTCATTGAACGACTGAAAGGACTTATTCGTGATACGGTATCTGACCTCGGGCGAATCTCACGGCCAGGCGTTAGTGGGAGTGGTTGAAGGACTCCCTGCCGGCATCGAAATTTCTTCGGAGTATATCAATCGCCAGCTCTGGCGCCGGCAGCAGGGGTACGGCCGCGGCGGAAGGATGAGAATTGAAACGGATAAAGTTGAAATTCTGTCGGGAATCAGGTTCGGCAAAACGATAGGCTCACCCGTTGCGCTTGTCGTCCGGAACAAGGATTGGGCCAACTGGACCGAAAAAATGTCGGTCGAAGCAACGGGAGGGGGGATCGAAAAAGTCACGGTGCCGCGGCCGGGGCATGCAGATCTGGTCGGATCCGTCAAGTTCGGGTTCGACGATTTGCGCAACGTCATCGACCGCGCCAGCGCGCGTGAAACAGCGATGCGGGTGGCATTGTGCACTGTTGTCCGAAAGTTTTTGGAGACGTTCGGCATTTTCATCGGCAGCCATGTATTGAGCATCGGCACGGCGAAAATTGATTCCTCTAAACAGATCGACAAACTTATCCGTAGACTCACCTCATCATCAATGGGCGGATACGCGGTCAGCGAAGAGGCGGATAAATCCGAAGTGAGAATCCTGGATCCGAAAATATCCGAGAAAGCGATCGCGGCGATCAAAACAGCCAAGAAAAAGGGGGATACCCTCGGCGGAGTTTTCGAGGTTCTTGCAACCGGATTGCCGATAGGACTCGGCAGTTATGTGGAATTTGACAGGAAGCTCGACGGTCATTTGGCGCAGGCGATAGTATCGATTCACGCGGTGAAAGGAGTCGAGATCGGGAATGCTTTTATGAATTCGACATTGCACGGATCTGAAGTTCACGATGAAATTTTATTGGGAAAAGGCAAGAATTTTACGCGCCCGACAAACGGAGCCGGCGGTTTGGAGGCAGGGGTAACGACGGGCGAGACAATCATTATCCACGGTGCGATGAAGCCGATCTCCACTCTTGCTAAGCCTCTCCGGTCAGTCGACCTGAAAACGATGGAGATTGTTCCATCCCGTTATGAACGGTCGGACGTCTGCGCCGTCCCTGCATGCGCTGTTATTGCGGAGGCGGTCATTGCCCCGGTTCTCGCCAACGCTTTTTTGGAAAAATTTGGGGGGGATTCAGTGGCGGAAATAAAAAAGCGCTATAAACCGGCCAAAACCTGAGGTTTTCGAGCCTAATCGGCAAGTTCTAAACTGGCCAGTTCCTTGACAATTCCTTCAGAGAATACTATATTTTAACCATCTGGAAGATGTCGTTGAAGTAAAACTCGAAGGCTCAAAAGGCCGTTTTTCACTCAAGAATTTTTCAAAATTCCGGAAAATCCTAACCATTAAGCATGAATTAGGAGGGCGTCTTCAGTTCAAAACTTACTTCGAAAAGCATTCATGGCCGGCTGAACAGCAAAGTGCTGGTGCTCAACCAAAATTATGAGCCGATGAGTGTCTGTAATGTTAAGAAAGCGATCATCTTACTTTTTCTAGGGAAGGCCGAACTTATCGAGGCACATGCCGGAAAACTTCTTCGCTCTGTCTCGGTTTCAATGCCTTTCCCCAGCGTCGTACGCCTTTCTGTCTATATTCGCGTCCCTTACAAAAAGATCATACTCTCCCGCAAGAACATCCTTCGACGCGACGGCCATCGATGCCAGTTTTGCGGCAGGGGAGATTTGCCGCTCACTGTGGACCATGTCCTTCCGCGATCCCGCGGTGGCGAGGACACGTGGGAGAATCTTGCTTGTGCATGTGTGCAGTGCAACAATGCCAAGGGAGATCGGACTCCCGAAGAAGCCCGCATGCCTCTATTGCGCAAACCCAGTCGGCCCAATCATGTGACCTTCATCCGTCATTTTGTGGGAAATATGGACGACAGATGGAAGCCGTACCTCTTCATGAATTAGCCGGCTCAGAAGGAGTTTTTTCTAGCTCATTGAAATCCAAGAAAAGAATATTAAGCGGGATGCGTCCCACAGGTAAACTTCATCTGGGGCATCTCGTGGGGGCGCTCGAAAATTGGGTCGCGCTCCAGAACGAGTTCAATAATTTTCACCTGATCGCCGATTATCACGCCCTGACCACGAATGTTGATACGAAGGAGTTGTACGGGCACTCCATCGACATGGTGATCGATTGGCTCGCCGCGGGCATCGATCCGGCCAAGAGCCCGATCTTCAGGCAATCGCAGATCAAACAGCATTCGGAGCTTCACCTGCTCTTTTCGATGTTGATCACCACGGCAAGGCTGGAACGCAACCCGACATTGAAGGATCAGGTTCGTGATCTGAATATTGAGACGATGTCGTACGGACATCTCGGTTATCCGGTGCTGCAGTCCTCCGACATTTTGCTGTACAAGGGGGACGTGGTTCCGGTCGGAGAGGATCAGGTCCCGCATATTGAGATCACCCGGGAGATTGCCCGGCGGTTTAACAATCAGTACGGCCGGGTCTTTCCGGAGCCCGAACCGCGGCTGACCAAATTCGCGAGGCTCCCGGGCCTGGACGGCAATCAAAAGATGAGCAAGTCGACCGGCAACACGATCCTCCTGTCCGATACGCCGGACGAGATCAAGAAGAAACTGAAAACGGCGGTGACGGACCCCGCGAAACTGCGGAAAGGGGATCCGGGGCATCCGGATATCTGTCTGGTGTTTACATACCATCAGAAATTCAACGCCGCAGAAGTTCCGGAGATCAGGGCGAATTGCGAATCCGGGGCGCTCGGCTGCGTTGATTGCAAAAATAATTGCGCCGCGAAGATCGCCGCCGCGCTTGCTCCGATCCGCGATCGGCGGGCGCACTACGAATCGCATCTTGATGAAGTGAAGAATATTCTGTCGGACGGCGAATCTCGCGGGCGAACGATTGCTGCGGAAACGATGAGTGAAGTTCATTCAGTGATGGCGCTGGGATAACGATGTATCGGATCAAACTCACGGATTTTGAAGGGCCTCTCGACCTGCTCCTCTTTTTTATCAAGCGGGATGAGCTGGACATCTACGATATCCCGATCGCGAAGATCACGAAGGATTTTCTGGAATATCTTGAATACCTTCAGGACCTGGACCTCGATATCGCGGGGGAGTTCATCGTGACCGCCGCCGAACTGATGCAGGTCAAAGTGCAGATGCTCTTGCCGCGGCCGGTCGGAGAAGGCGAGGAGGAACTTGACCCGCGGGCCGAACTCGTCCGCCGCTTGCTTGATTACAAACGGTATAAGGAGATGGCCGAAGAACTCCAAACGATGAGCGTAGAACAGAGCCAGCGTGCGTACCGGAAGTATTTTATGGAGGACTCGAAGATCATTGAAGACCCGAACGAGGAGAACCTTCTGCGCGATGTCACGCTCTTCGATCTGATCGCCGCCTTCAAATATGTCGTCGAGCGTATGCCGCGCAAGCATGTGCACGAGATCAACAAGCTCAACGTGACGCTCGAGGACCAGATCGAGTTCATCCTGAAATATTTCAAAGACAGAAACGAGTCGACGTTCCTTCAAATGGTCGAATTGATGGCGGAAAAAATCCGCATCGTCGTGACGTTCATCGCGCTGCTGGAGTTGATCAAACAGAAGCAGATCGGCGTGCGCCAGGTCGATCCGTACGGGGAAATGGTCATTGTCAAACTGCCGGTGGAGGTCTCTGCATGAGTGAAGAAGCGAAGATGGAAGTCCGGGTCGATCCACCGGCTGGAAGCGAGACGCCGGCGGAGCTGAAAGAAATTCTCGAAGCTCTGTTGTTCGCGTCCGACGAACCGGTGACGTTTGAGACCCTTCGGGCGGTGTTCGACGATATGAACCGCGACAACCCCGACGGAGAAAAGATCAACCCGACCAAAGAGGAGATCCGCGGGGCGGTCGATTCGTTGAACGGGGAGTACGTCGAGTCGCGGCGCGCCTATAAAATTCAACAACTCGCCGGCGGGTTCGTTTTTGCGACGGACAAGAAATTCGCGTCGTGGGTGGGAAAACTCTTCAAAGAGAAAGCCCGGCGGAAGCTTTCGCAGACGGCCGTAGAGACACTTGCGATCATCGCCTACAAGCAGCCGATCACAAAATCCGAGATCGAATTCATCCGTGGTGTGAATGCGGATTATATCATGAAGACGCTTTTGGAGAAGAACCTGACGACAATCGTCGGACGCGCTCATTCCCCCGGCCGTCCCCTGCTGTACGGCACGACTCCCGAATTCCTCAAGCACTTCGGGCTGAACGAGATCACCGACCTTCCGAAGCCGAGAGAGATCGAAGAGCTGCTGGGAGAGACGGAGCTTGAGGTCGAAAAGAGAATGCTGGCCAGTCAGGAAGAACTGGAATTCAAGGAGAAACTCCAGGAAAAACTTGACCCGAATTCCCGCGCCCCCCACATTCCACGCAAGAAGTCTAGGCTTCAGGAGCCCGGGCAAGAGGGCGGAGGCAAAACAGTCGTCGAGAAGATCACTCCCATCATTCCGCTGACACATAAAGAGGAGAAGGCCGCTGAACCGGCCTTGGCGAAAGAGGTGACTGTTCTTCAGCCGCCGGCTGACCAGCCGGCAGGCGTAGCTCCTGAACCGGTTGAAATAAGCGGTTCAGAAACCGCCGGGGCGGCCGCCGGAGATGCTGCTGCGACGAACTCGGAAACGGCTGATGTCGCCGAACCTGTCCAATTCATTATGCCGCCGCAGGAGCCGATTCTCGAGAGAGAAGTAACCGTGGCGGAACCGGTCGAACCTTCGAGTGAACAAGAAGTTCCCGATGATGTCATTTCCGGCGCGGCGTTCCCCGCAGAAACACCTGCCGAAGAGACGCAAACAGAGAAGCATGAATCGAAGAAAGGATGGAGCACGTGGAAGACAAAAATACAAACGTTCTTCCGCAGGCTGTTCGGTTAAATCGGTTCATCGCAATGGCGGGGATCTCTTCGAGGCGCAAAGCGGAAGAATTGATCCTGAGCGGAGAAGTTACAGTCAACAAGAAAGTCGTTACCGACCTGTCAACAAAAGTTTCCCCCTCCACCGACCATGTTGCCGTCAGCGGCAGACCGATCGTCATCCAGGAACATCTCGTCTACATTCTTTTGAACAAGCCGAAAGACTACATCACGACCGCCCGCGACGAGAAAAACCGGAAAACGGTCTTCGATCTTGTCCAGACGCGCGAACGGATTTTTCCGGTCGGCCGGCTTGACCGGAACACAACGGGGGTCTTGCTTTTTACCAACGACGGAGAACTCGCCTACCGGCTCATGCATCCGTCCCATCAGGTTCAGAAGTCGTATCACGTTGAACTGACCTCGAGCGTTGAGCAAAAAGACGTTGAAAAGATAAAAAAGGGGGTTCACATTGAAGGGGGAAAGACCGCTCCAGCCCGGGTCGATTCGATACCCGGAACAAAAAATAAAAATATCGTGGTCACGATCCATGAAGGGCGTAACAGGCAGGTCCGGAGAATGCTCGAATCGCTCGGCTATGAAGTGAAACGGCTCGACAGAATCGAATACGCCGGCTTGACCGCCGACGGTCTTCGCCGCGGGGGATGGAGGTATCTTTCGAAACCCGAAGAGAGGATGCTGAAGAAGTTTGCGGGAATGACCGGACCGTGAAGAGCAGTGACCGGAGTTTTCAAATTCGGGGATTTTTTTAACGGGAACATTCTCAACAGGATACGTTCATGCGATTTCCACGAAGCAGCGGAGTTCTACTTCACCCCACTTCTCTTCCGGGACCTCACGGTTCGGGAGATTTCGGTCCGGCCGCGTATCATTTCATCGATTGGCTCGTCGTTGCCGGTCAGAAGTTATGGCAAATTCTTCCTCTCGGCCCTGTCGGGCTCGGGAATTCTCCCTACATGGGGTTGTCAGCGTTCGCCGGCAATCCGCTGCTCATCGACCTCTCCGAGCTTGAACATAAAGGGTGGATCCGCGGTGAAGATCTTTCGGCAGCGAATTCTTTCACGACGACGCATGTCGATTTCGGAAAGGTCATCCCGTTCCGCACAAAAATGCTGCACCTTGCCTCAAAGAACTTTTTCACGCATTCATCCCCCGGCGATAAAGCCGAGTTCGAGGCGTTCGTTCAACAGAGTAAGAGCTGGCTGGACGATTACGCGTTATTCATGGCGCTGAAGAGCGAGAACGACGGCAGGGAATGGTGCGAGTGGGGCCATGACATCGCTCAGCGAAAACCGACCGCGCTGGAAAAAGCGCGCGTTGAATTGAGCGAAGAGGTCAAATTCTGGAAGTTCACTCAGTGGTGTTTTTCCCGGCAATGGACCGCGCTCAAGAAGTACGCGAACGAGAAAGGGATCCAGATCGTCGGCGACATTCCGATCTTTACCGCATTTCAAAGCGCCGACGTCTGGTCGCATCCGGAGCTGTTCTCGCTCGACGAGAATCTTCGGCCGACGGTCGTCGCCGGGGTTCCGCCGGACTATTTCAGCGCGACTGGTCAGCGTTGGGGAAATCCGCTGTACCGATGGGATGTGATGGAGCGCGACGGCTTCGCCTGGTGGATCGACCGCATTAAGAACACCCTTGCGCTCGTGGACATCGTGCGCATCGACCACTTCCGGGGCTTCGCAGCGTATTGGGAAATACCGGCGGAAGAGAAGACCGCCGTGCATGGCCGGTGGATTGACGGCCCAAAGGAACAACTGTTCGATACGGTATTGCTGAAGCTCGGCAAGCTTCCCATCATCGCAGAAGACCTCGGTCTTATGACCGATGACGTGATTGCGCTGCGCGACAGGTTCAATTTCCCCGGCATGAAGGTCCTGCAATTTGCTTTTGCCGGTGATCCGAAGAACTCGTTCCTTCCCCACAATTATTCCCCCAATGTAGTCGTCTACACGGGGACGCACGACAACGACACGACCATCGGCTGGTTCAAAAGCGCAACGGAGCGCGAGCAGGCGTTTGCCAAGAAATATATCGGCACGGAGGGGAAGGAAATCCACTGGGACCTCATCCGCCTCGCATCCCAGTCGGTCGCCGATATGGCCATTTACCCGATGCAGGATGTGCTGGGCCTCGGGGCTGAAGCGCGCATGAACTTGCCGGGCAAAGCGTCGGGATATTGGGAATGGAGGTTCACCTGGGACCAGGTCGTTCCTGCGCATGCCTCGCGTCTTTATGAGCTCACAGCGCTCTACAAGCGCTGTCCTCCCGAACGCCTTGAGCTCCCGGCGTATCCGCACGGGAAAAAAATGCCGTAGATCGGTTACGTTATATTTTTTTCAGAAGAATGTGGAACTATGGATCAACACGAATATCAGCAGGAACTGAACACGCTCATGGCCCGGCGCCGCGATGAGCTCGATCAATTACGGAAAGCCGGCATCGAACCGTATCCCTACGAATACGCGCGCGATGCTTTTTCATCCGACATCCTTGCCTCTTTCAAGGATGAGGAACCGCAGCGAACCGTCACGGTTGCCGGAAGGATCATGTCGCTTCGAAGAATGGGGAAGGCGTCGTTCTGCCACATCCAGGATTCGAAAGGGAAGATTCAAATCTACTTGAAGAGGGACGACCTCGGCGCGGTCTATGATGCATTCCGATTGCTCGACATCGGGGATATCATTGGGGTCAAGGGATTTATCTTCAGGACGAAAATGGGGGAGGTCTCCGTCCATGCCGGAGAGCTGACCCTCCTGACAAAGTCGCTGCGCCCTCTTCCCGTGGTCAAAGAAAAAGTCGACGAGTCCGGGAACAAGGTGGTCTTCGACCCCTTTGCCGATAAGGAACTGCGCTACCGCCAGCGGTATGTCGACCTCGTTGTCAACCCCTCCGTCAAAGACGTGTTGACCAAACGAACGCTCATTCTTCGGACCGTGCGAAAATTTTTGGACGAACGGGGTTACCTCGAGGTGGAAACGCCCGCCCTGCAGCCGCTGTACGGCGGCGCTTCAGCCCGCCCGTTCATCACTCATCACAATGCGCTCGACATTCCGCTGTACCTCCGAATCGCAGACGAATTGTATCTGAAGCGCTTGATCGTCGGAGGATTCGACGGCGTGTACGAGATCGCGAAGGACTTCCGCAACGAAGGGATGGACCGGACGCACAATCCCGAATTTACGATGATGGAGGTGTACGTCGCCTACCGCGATTATCTGTGGATGATGGAATTGGTGGAGCAGATGATCCATTCGGTCGCCGTCGCACTGAACGGCAGTGCAAAAGTGACCCTGGGGGATCACGAGATCGACTTTACTCCGCCGTGGAAACGCCTGACGATGTTCGGCGCGATCGAAGAACAGACGGGACGAAATCTTCGGGGGAAGGACGAGCAGCAGCTTCGCTCCGCCGCGAAAGAGCTTCATGTTGACCTGGATCCGGCCGCCGGTCCAGGGAAGATCGTCGATGAAATATTCAGCGTGAAAGTGCAGCCGCATCTTATCCAGCCGACATTCATCATGGATTATCCCGTTGAAATGTCTCCGCTCGCAAAAAAACACCGCTCGGAGCCAGGATTGGTAGAACGCTTCGAAGGGATGGTGAATGGCCAGGAGATCTGCAATGCTTTCAGCGAGCTGAACGATCCGCTCGACCAGCGGGCACGGTTCGAAGAACAGGTGCGCTTGAAGGAACGGGGGGACGATGAAGCTCAAACGCTCGATGAAGATTTTCTTCGCGCTCTCGAATACGGCATGCCGCCGACCGCCGGTTTGGGAATCGGCATTGACCGCCTGACCATGCTGCTTACCGGGCAAGAATCCATCCGCGACGTGATCTTTTTCCCTCAAATGAAGCCGGAGAAATGACGCCTCCCCGGGGCCCGCTTCGGCGCGTTTCCTGTGGAATGCGCGATCTTCGCTCCGTTCAAGATAACTTGACTTTAAGCCTATTTCTTATGATTTTTATCTAAAGCACCCCGAATCGCCCCCGCAAGGTGAAGCGCGTCACGGATTTCAAAGCTGGCAGAGCGTATCATACTCTCCCTGAAGTAGGATCGGGCACGCAGCATATTTGCATGAAACGGAACGGCATGCAGTGACTCGTTTTTTTGCCTTCGCCAAAGAATTTTTGCAATGATTCCAAAGGAAGAATTAAGAAGAGGATTTATGAAGAAGAGATTTTCTACGCCGATTGTTGTGCTGTTGGTTCTGGTCTCAATATTGGGGGGCATGCAGCTCAACACGCTCATCTCCGGCGACACCATCTATGAGCAGCTGGGCAAATTCAAGGATGTCCTGAGCCTGACGGAAAAATACTACGTCGATCCGGTTGACACCCAAAAACTGACAGAGTCGGCCATCAAAGGGCTGCTGAACGACCTTGACCCGCATTCGGTCTATATCGATGCAAAGCAGCTGACCAAGGTGAACGAAGAATTCCAGGGAAAGTTCGAAGGCATCGGCATTGAATTCGCCATCGTCAACGATACGATCAACGTCGTGCAGCCGATCGGCGGAGGTCCGAGCGCACAGCTGGGGATACTGCCGAACGATAAGATCGTCAAGATCGACGGGAAGAGCGCGATCGGTTTTGACAACGACCAGGTCATGAAAGGATTGAAAGGTCCGAAGGGAACAAAGGTCTCCGTTACGATCATGCGTCCGGGGGAAAAGGAACTTCTCGATTATGAAATAGTCCGCGACGTGATTCCATTTTACAGCGTCGATGTCTCCTTCATGCTGGACGATGAGGTCGGCTACATTAACGTTACCCGATTTGCCGAAACCACCAATGCCGAAATGCTCAGCGCGCTTCAAAAGCTCAAAGCGCAGGGGATGAAACGGCTTGTGCTCGATTTGCGGTTCAACCCGGGGGGCTATCTCGACCAGGCAGTGAAGATGGCCGACTTGTTCCTCGACGGAGATCCGACGACCGGGCAGCGAAAGATCGTCTATACGAAGGGCCGCCGTCCCGATTTCAACGAGGAGTACTATGCCACTACGAACAGCGAGTTTGAGAAGATCCCGCTGATCATCCTGGTATCAAACGGGACCGCATCGGCAAGCGAAATTGTTGCCGGCGCGATCCAGGATTGGGATCGAGGGTTGATCGTCGGAGAGACCAGTTTCGGAAAAGGACTCGTGCAGCGGCAGTTTGAGCTGGCGGATAAGTCTGCGTTCCGGCTGACCATTGCGCGATATTACACGCCGAGCGGTCGCCTCATCCAGCGGTCATACGCCGAGGGAAAGGAGAAATACCAGCGTGAGGCATTCGAGCGGAAGGAAACCGAAGGGGAGAATATCACCCACTCGGAAGAAAGCGATTCTACCCGGCCGGTATTCAAGACAGCCTCAGGAAGAAAGATCTACGGAGGCGGAGGAATCACGCCCGACTACATTGTGAAGCCCGAAGATGCAACCCCGCTCACGATAACGATCAGGAACAGGAATCTGTTCTATGAATTCACGACCGGATACCTGGCCGAGCATGCGAAAGAGCTGAAAGAGAAATACAAGGGGGATTTCCAGACCTTCGACCGGGGGTTTGAAGTGGACGACGCGCTTTTGAACGAATTTGTCGCGTTCGTGAAAGGAAAGAAAGTCGATTTCAATGAAGAGCAGTTTGCGAAGGATAAGGAATATACAAGAGACCGGCTGAAAGCACACATCGCAAGAAACTTCTGGGGAAATGACGGATGGTACCCTGTGATTCTGAGGTCTGATAATCAACTGAAGAAGGCGCTCTCCATTTTCCCGGAGGCAGCGAAGATCGCGAAGCTTCAATGATGCGCCGACCTGAGTCGCCTGATATCCGCCGTTCCAGTTCTTTGTCAATTGCACAGCTCCCTAAAAATCGGGAGCGATATAAGATCGTCGCCTGCTTATTGACCGCAGGTATCATACTGTGCATTCTGTTTGTTTCTGTGCCGCCCGCCAACGCCGGAAACAACGGTGAAGCCAATGTCGATATTCCCGGCCCCTCTGGGATGCTGTTCGTCGGAGAAGAATTGGAGTATGAGGTCAGCTATTCAATTTTCTCACTGGGGAAGGTGAAGATCCAGGTTGTTGACACGGCGCTGCGGAACGGAACCACGGTCTACCGGGCAAAAGCCTATATGGACTCCTATTCCGGCGTCCCTTTTGTGAGCCTTCACTGGATTTTCTACAGCGAGATCGACCCGCTTTTATTTTCTCATTACTTTTCCGGAATCGACAATAAAGACACGACCAGTGTTCCGTACTCAAACTATACGTTCGACTACGGGCATGACCGGGTCTATGTTGAAAGAGGAGTTCGGCCTCAGGGAGATTCTATCACGAGATCGTCCGATACGATAAGCACGACATACCAGGACGGATTGTCGTTGTTCTTTTATGCACGCGGAAAGGTGCATTCCACCGGCGGGGAAAATGTTCCGACATTTGTCGATGAGAAGAAAGTGAACACGTTCATCAATTTCATGAACAAGACGACCTCGACCGAAATTGATGCCATAAAGTATCCGGTCGAGACGATAGAATTTGACGGCCGGGCCGATTTTGTGGGGATCTTCGGTCTCACGGGAGGATTTTCCGGCTGGTTCAGCAACGATGAAGCGGCCATACCGATCGTGGCGAAAATGAAAGTGATCATCGGGAGCATTCGTTTGGAACTGGTCAAGTGGAACCGTCCGGGCTGGGTCCCCCCCCGCGCGGCGGAGAACTGATCCCGGATGAGCATCGTCCCGTATCGCGGAATTCAACCGAAGATCCATCCGAGCGTGTTTATGGCCGAAGGGGCGCACGTGATCGGGGATGTGGAGATCGGAAAAGACAGCAGCGTATGGTTCAATGCCGTTGTCCGGGGGGACGTCAACTTCATCCGCATCGGGGAACGGACCAATATCCAGGATGCGAGCGTGCTTCATGTAACCCATGAGCGATATCCTTTGATCATCGGGTCGAACGTGACGGTGGGTCACAGCGCCGTCGTTCATGCCGCGACGGTTCACGATTGCTGCCTGATCGGCATGGGAGCGATCGTGCTCGACAACGCCCGGATCGGCCCGTACTCCCTTATTGCCGCGGGCGCGGTTGTCGTTGGGGACTCATTGATTCCGGAGGGGATGTTGGCGGCCGGTGTACCGGCAAAAGTGGTCCGTCCGCTGACTGAGGAGGAGCGTCGATCGCTTGTTCGATCCGCTCAAAATTACGTTGACTATGTTGCGACATACAGAATCTAATTTCTCTACTCACAGAACACAGAGACAGCGCCATGAAATTAAAATTCTGGGGTGTCCGCGGTTCAATCCCGACACCCGGCAAAGCGACCGTCCGTTACGGCGGAAATACTCCCTCGCTCGAACTCCGGCTCGATAACGACGAGCTGATCATTTTTGACGCCGGCACCGGGATTCGGGGGCTCGGCGATTATCTGATCGCGAACGGAGAATCGCTCAACACCTATCTCCTCATCACCCATCCACATTGGGATCACATCCAGGGATTCCCTTTTTTTAAGCCGGCACTCATTTCGGGAAACGAGATCACGATCATCGGCACCGAGCGTAAAGAGGTGAACCTTCAGCGGATCATCGCCGACCAGATGAACAGGATCTATTTCCCTGTCCAGTTGAACGAGCTCAAAGCGAAGATCAATTTCCGCCCTATCGGGGAAGAGGAGTTCACGATCTTCGGCGCCCATGTGCGCACGGTCTATGTGAACCATCCCGGCTTCACCGTGGGATACCGGCTCGAGTACAAAGGGAAAACGCTCGTCTACATCAGCGACAACGAGCCGTTCGACAGGGAGATCGCCGCACACATTACGAACTTCGAAAAAATCGTCCAGGACAAATATGCTTCCGGTTCCGGCGATCCCAACCAGCGCGTCTTCGATTTTGCGCGAAACGCGGATGTGTTGATCCACGACTGCACGTACACGCCGGAAGAATATGTCGACAAGGTCGGCTGGGGACATTCTCACTATCTCTTCACCCTCAAGGTCGCCGCGGAAGCGAACGCGCGCCATCTCGTGTTGTTCCATCACGAACCGAACCGAAGCGACGAAAAGGTCGACGACATCCTCCTCAAGTGCAAAAAAGAAATCAAGACGAAGAACTTCAAGTTCGAATGCACGGCGGCGCGCGAGGGGTTGGAGCTTTCGTGGTAGCGAAGAATGGGCTTGACTATTCAACCCGTCCTCAGTATATTATTCCGTGAGTTGTAGAGTACACTATATGCGAAGTGCTCGTCCGAAGCTTCTCCTCCCGGAGTCGAGAAGCGTACCATTGTAAACCCCGAGGATTGCAGAACGGGGTTTTGTTTTTTTATCTCTCATTGTCATGACGACATCACGATTTGTTTTCACCCCCGCCGATTTCAGGAAGCTGGCCAAAACTCTCGGTGTGAAGGGGAAGGCGAGAGGCAACAACGTCCGTTTCGAGGTCGGGAACGGCGTCTCGAAGCAAAAGCTTGCCGTCGAGATCTACTCCGGCATCATGATCGGCAAAGAACGGGGAAACCTTGTTACCGTCTATACTTCCAACGCGCATTTACAGCTCCATTTTTGCTCGGGGTATGTTGTCAGCGAAATGCTCGGCGAGGTGACCTTTATCGGCCAGCGCGACGGCAAGGTTTCCGGGTTGATCATTGAGAAAGAAGGGGGCTGCTCGCTGTATGCTAATGTCGACCGTTCGCTGCTTTCCGGCGATTTTACGCAGCTCGGACCGGAGGTCATGCTTTCCGGCATCGCTCTGTCGCTCACCGAGTCGGTGCTCCCGGAACCGAAAAAAAAGGCAGCAACAACACGAAAGCGGTAATGGTCGAAGTCGCCGTAGCATTCGATTGTCACGACTACCGGATTTCAAAGAGGGCGATAGAGGGGATTGTTGCTTTGGTGCTTGCGAAAGAAGGAATATCACGGGGGAAGATATCCTGCGTTTTCGTCGGCGATGCGTCGATAAAAAAGATCAACACGGCATATTTGGGGCATCGATTCAGCACGGACGTTATCACATTTCTCATTGAAACACGACCCTCCCTCGAAGCCGAAATCTATATCAACCTGAAGCAGGCCCGGCGTCAGGCGCGCCAGTACCGCGTGAGCATGAAGAACGAACTGACGCGATTAGTTGTTCACGGAGTACTGCACGCTCTGGGCTACGACGACAAAAGAACAAAACAGCGGAAAAAAATGTTTGAGGTGCAGGAGCGTTACGTTGAACTTTGCCCCCGCGTCGTGTCCGGTATTTGACACTCGCGGTTATTTTGTTACATTGGCTCGGAGAGAAGAACAGGAACTTCAAGCAGACGGATCGGATCAATGCGCGAGAAAATAGTAGAGATCATTGTGTATCTGATGGGCGAGCTGCGGAACAACATTCCGCTCGGAGAGATCGATCTGAGCGTCCTGACCAACAGCGGTTATACGCCGACGGAGATCAGCACTGCCTTCAGTTGGTTGTACGAGAAGATCAATCTCGGCGAGAATCTGGTCAAGGAGGTCTCGAAGAGTTCGCCTCATTCGCACCGGGTCTTGCACGATGCGGAGCGGATGGTATTCACGCCGGAAGCCTACGGATACCTGATACAGCTCCGCGAACTCGGCCTCATTACCGGCGAGGACATCGAGACGGTCATCGACAGGGTCATGCTCGCGGACTATGTGACCGCCGGCGTGGAGGAGGCCAAGTCGATCGTCGCGTCGATCTTGCTCGATGGGGACGACAGCCGCGGCTCGGGAAGCAGGGTCATGTTCAACGGGAAAGACACAATTCATTGAGCGGAGAGAAAAGGTTTTACGTCTATGAGTAAGTCGTTAATCATCGTAGAGTCCCCGTCGAAAGCGAAGACGATCAACAAATATCTTGGGAAGGATTATGTCGTCGAGGCTTCGGTCGGACATATCAAAAATTTGCCAAAGAGCAAGCTGGGCGTCGATGTCGACAACAAGTTCGCCGTTTCGTACGAAACAATCTCCGGAAAAGAAGACGTCATCGAAAAACTCCAGCGCCTTTCTGAAAGCGCTGATAAGGTCTACATCGCCACTGACCCTGACCGTGAAGGGGAGGCCATTGCATCCGACATCGCGCAGGAGATCGATTCCAAGAATAAGAATATCTTTCGCGTCCTGTTCCATGAAATTACGCCGAGCGGGATAGCGGAGGCGATGGCGTCGCCTAAAAAGATCGACCAGCATCTCGTCGATTCCCAACGGGCGCGGCGGGCGATGGACCGGGTTGTCGGCTACAAGCTCAGCCCGTTCATATGGAAGACGGTCTACTACGGCCTTTCTGCGGGCCGGGTGCAGTCGGTAGCCCTCCGCCTCATCTGCGAGAGGGAAGAGCATATCAAGAAGTTCATTCCCGAAGAGTACTGGTCTATCACAGGCGAGTTTCAGGCGGAAGCCTCTGAGCCGTTCTATGCAAAATTGGTGAAGGTCGACGGAACGGATCCGAAGATTCCCGATACGACAACGGCGGAAGGATATGCCGCCGAGATCCGGAAACAATCGTATACGATCGGCGAAATCCAGAAGAAAACCGTCAAGCGCATCGCTCCGCCGCCGTTTATCACCAGCACGCTGCAGCAGGAAGCCGCAAGCAGGCTCCGGTTCTCGGCAAAACGGACAATGATGCTGGCGCAGAAGCTGTATGAAGGCATCGACCTCGGAGAAGAAGGCATCGTCGGATTGATCACGTATATGCGTACGGATTCGACGCGTCTCAGCGAAGAAGCGGTGACCGCGGTCCGCGGCTATATCTATGATTCGTATGGCCCCGAATACCTTCCCAAGGAGCCGCATCAATTCAAAAAAAGAAAAGAATCGCAGGACGCCCACGAGGCGATCCGCCCGACGTCGATCACGCTGGCGCCCAAGCATGTAAAAAAGCATCTCGAAAAGGACATTTACGCTCTCTATGAACTGATCTGGAATCGTTTTGTCGCATGCCAGATGACGGCGGCGACGTTCGAGCAGGTTTCCGTCGACATCACGGGGGGCGAATATACTTTCAGGGCGACCGGTTCGGTTCCGCTGTTCAGGGGATTCCTTCAGGTGTACGACGATTTGGCCGAAGAAAAAGGAACTGTGGAGGACGAAGATCCGACATCCAAGATACCGGCGGATCTCAAGATGGGACAGCATGCATCGCTGCGGAATGTCCTGCCGAAGCAGCATTTCACGAAGCCGCCTGCACGGTATACCGAGAGCAGCCTAGTGAAAGAGCTGGAATCGCTCGGCATCGGGCGGCCCAGCACGTACGCGGCGATCGTCGGGACGATCGTCGACCGCAAGTACGTTGACCAGCAGGATCGAAAGCTTTTCGCCACGCAGCTGGGCATGGTGGTGACGAAGCTGCTTGTCCACAGCTTTCCCAAAGTGCTCAACGTGAAATTTACCGCGCTGATGGAGGAGGAACTCGACACCATTGCGTCGGGGAAGAATAATTACGTTCAGGTGATGGAAGATTTCTACCACCCGTTTATCGAATCGCTCCATCACGTGGAAAAGGATGCGGGAAAAATCAAAAAGTCCCTGCAGGAAGAGACGGACGAAAAGTGCGAGCTGTGCGGCAAGCCGATGATCATCAAGTGGGGTCGCTACGGGCAATTTAAGGCGTGCACCGGTTATCCCGCGTGCAAGAACAGAAAACCTCTTGACGAAGATGCCGAAAAGCTGCAGCACGTGGTCGGATTAAAATGCAGACAATGCGGAGGCGACCTCGTTGTCAAAGGGGGACCCTTCGGCACCTTTTTGGGTTGTTCGAATTACCCGAAGTGCAACTACACCCAGCCGATCTCGACGGGGGTGAAATGTCCGAAATGCAAGGAGGGGGACGTGATAGAGCGGAAGACCAAACGGAAGAGAAATTTCTACGGATGCTCGCGGTACCCCGATTGCGATTTTGTCTCATGGGACAAACCGATCATGCAGGAGTGCGAACATTGCAAGAATCCGTACCTCGTCCAAAAGAGCTCGAAGAAAAAAGGGGACTATTTGTTGTGCCCGAATTGCAAGGAAGAATTCATTCGCGAAGAAACGGCAATTGCAGTTTAACACAACCCAGATGCTCGATCGCGATATAGCATTGTTCCTGGAATACGTTGACCGTGAGAAAAATTTCTCCCCCCATACTCACGCGTCGTACGCCAAAGACCTCTCGCAGTTCGCCGGATTCTTGCGAGAAAAATTCCCCGAAGCGCTTCGCCGTTCCGAACAGATCGACCAGGAGATCATCCGGTCATTCCTCGGCATGATGCTCGACAGCGGGATGGCGAAAAAGAGCGTCGTCCGAAAAATTTCCACCCTCCGCTCGTTCTTCAAATTTGCCATCCGGCGGAAGCTGCTTACTGCCAATCCCATGAGCAACGTCGTCACGCCGAAGATCGAAAAACGGCTCCCTCAGTTTCTCGACGAATCCGCCGTCGAAAAAATGATGGCGCTCCCCGACACCGCCGACCCTCTGGGGGCGCGGGATGCGGCGATCCTTGAACTTTTCTACAGCACGGGAATGCGCCGCGCCGAGCTTGTGGGGCTTGATACGAGCGATGTCGACATGGTCGAGCGGACGGTGAAGGTCGTCGGAAAAGGGAATAAAGAGAGAATCCTTCCGTTCGGCAAAAAGGCGCACGAAGCGCTTGAACGATATATGGCATTAAGGAAAGAATTGACCGGTGGAGGGGGCGCGGGCGTCAGCGCAGTTTTTCTTACCGCGAAGGGAAAACCGTTGTATCCGAGCGCGGTCAACGCTCTTGTGAAGAAATACTTCAAGGAAGTGTCCGAGATCCGGCAGCAAAGCCCGCATGTCCTTCGCCATTCGTTCGCCACGCACTTGTTGGACCGCGGCGCTGATATTTTCGCGGTCAAAGAATTGCTCGGCCACGAAAGCCTTTCTACAACGCAGATCTACACGCACATGACTTCGGAGCGTTTGAAAAAAGTCTACCGGCAGGCGCACCCGAAGGCCTCTTAACAGCGGAGCAGTCGGACCGCTGAATTTATTCGATATCATCTTGATGGAGGCACTATGGTCATAAAATTTACCGCGCGGCATTTTAAGCCGCAGGAAAGCCTTCGCGAATACGCCTATGATACCGTGCAAAAGCTCGAGCGGTACTATGACGGCATCGTAAAATCAGAAGTGATCCTCGGGTTCGAACGGACAAGGAACAGCGTCAAAACGGCCGAAATTCATCTGACCGTGTACGGCACACTGCTGAAGGCGGTCCACAAGTCCGATGATTATCAAAAGTCGATCGAGACGGCCGTAGCAAAGCTCGAGCGCCAGCTCGTGAAATATAAAAGCAAGCTCCACGAGAAAGAAAAAAGCAAGGTCAGGAAAATCTACGAGAAAGATTAACTACCACGGTGCGCAGCGATGAAACTTGAATCCGCCAAGGAAATCCGGAAACATAGCATCACGGTCGGTTTTCTCTACGAAACGAACAAGACCCGCCTGAAGCTTGAACCGTTGACGAACGTCGGTTTTGACAACACTATTCGCGAGAAGAGCATTCACAGACCCGGATTGGCGCTGGCAGGGTATGTCGCTCTTTTTACGTACGACCGCGTGCAGGTCTTCGGGAACACGGAAATCCGGTATCTCAACTCCATGCCGTTGGAGGAGAGGATCAAGGCCTTTAATACGCTCTTTAAATTTGCCATCCCGTGCATTATCGTCACAAGCGACAATAAGATCGACCCGGAGCTCGTTCAACTGGCCGCCGACCACAATGTGCCGATGTTCCGTACGTCGCTCGAGACCACGAAAGCGGTCTACTTCCTCAGCGATTTTCTTGACGACCAGTTCTCCCCGCAAACGACAATCCATGGTTCGTTCGTCGACGTCTATGGACTCGGCCTCCTGTTTATCGGACGGTCCGGCATCGGCAAGAGCGAAATTGCGCTCGACTTGATCGAACGGGGCCACAGGCTTGTCTCTGATGACGTCGTCAACGTGACCCGTAAAGGAGAGGGGATCCTGATCGGCGCGGGGACCGACCTGGTCAAGCATTTTATGGAGATCAGGGGACTCGGGCTCATCGACGTGCAGAGCATCTTCGGGATCAGGGCTATACGTTTTCAAAAGAGAGTTGAGGTCGTCGTCGAGTTGATGGAATGGAAGGCGGCGGAGGATTTCACGAGGACCGGCCTGGATCTCTCCACCATCTCGATCCTTGATGTCGAAGTTCCTCATATTAAGCTCCCTATTTTCCCCGGCAAGAACGTTACCGTTATCGCGGAAGTCATTGCCCTCGATTATCTGCTGAAGCATTACGGTTATGACGCCGCGAAAGAGTTTTCGAAGCGCTTGGAAACGGTGATCGCCCAAAAGAACAGGAAAAACGCGAAACGTGCGATCGATTATTTTGAGCACGATTTCGAGTAAATACTTGGCTGAAGCGAGGCGTTTTTGGGGATTTTAGTCAATATCCCCCTCTGTGACAATTCACCTTGACAAAACATGTTAATTTTTATATTTTCAGGCTAGATTGTTGAAGACTGAACTTTTGTTCACTTAACGTGAGGATGGATGAAGAAAAGCCGTAAACTGTTTTTTTACTCCGAAGAGAACGTTTCATTCGTTGAAGCAAAGGGTTTTAAGGCCAAGTTCTCGGTGTTGGTCGTTGTCTCGGTGTTCGCCGGGCTTGCCGCACTCTTCGGAGCGAACCATTATCTCGGCGATGTGCTGGGGATCGATGTGGACCGCGTGAATTTTCTCACCACAGAGAACAAGCTGCTGAAGGATGAGGTGAAGAACCTCTCCGTGCGGCTGGCCGATATGTCGCAGACGATGGATAAGCTTGCGGAACGGGAAGATCAACTCAGGCTGGCGGTCAACCTGCCGCATATCGACCAGGATACGAGGGCGATCGGAACCGGAGGCACAAAGAGGGAAACCAATATCGGCATCATCTCGAAAGATGCTTCCGACCTGATCAGTTCCGCGGACCAGCTGCTGGACAAACTGGATAAAGAATTCGTGTTCGAGCAGCAGAGCTATCAGGATATCTATAACAAGTCGAAATACAACAAGGAACTCTTTGCGCATATCCCGGCGATCAAACCGATGGCCGGATATTTTAATTATCACGATTTCGGGATGCGTCTCCATCCTATTCTTGGCATCGTCCGTATGCATGAAGGGGTGGACATTTCGAACGATATCGGAACGCCGGTGTATGCCACCGGCGACGGCGTTATCGAATCAGCCGGCGGAACCGGAGGGGGATACGGGATTGCAGTTGAAGTGAACCATGGTTTCGGCTATAAGAGCTGGTATGCCCACTTGCTCCGACCCACAGTCCGGGTAGGGCAGAAGGTGCATCGCGGCGACTTGATTGCCTATTCAGGAAACAGCGGCCTTTCAACGGCTCCTCATTTGCACTACGAAGTCCGCCTCAACGGCGAAAAAAAGAACCCGGTTGGGTATTTTATTGATGATGTGGACTACAAGCAGATCCGCGAACAGCTCGCGCTTAGCAAAGGGGAATGAGACCTCTGTTGATTGTATTCGTTGAAGATTATTCTATCTGGAGAATGAGCAGTTATGATTTGGACGATGGAATTGGCGTCGTACCTGGAGGATGCGCCATGGCCAGCGACGAAGGAAGAGTTAATTGACTATGCGGTTCGGACAGGGACGCCTATTGAAGTGCTGGAGAATTTGCAGGAACTAGAAGACAGCGATGAACCGTACGAAAGCATGGAAGAGATCTGGCCTGACTATCCGACTGACGAGGATTTTTTCTATGAAGATGAAGGTGAATATTAATCCGCTCCACACGTGGCAAATCCATAGCTAAGACACTCTGCTCATTGTCTGTTCACGATGTAATCACTACTTTGTTATTCAGCCGAAGGAGAGAACCCAGCCGCTTTGCGCTGGGTTTTTCGTTCATGCCCTCATTTCCACGATTTCATACGTATCTGACAAGCATATTGCCCAGCCCTTGGCGCCGTCGCGCTTCCCTGCTGCTTGTTGCGGCGTGGTGTTCTGCGCCGTCGTTTGCACTGCAGAATAAGGGGGCCCAGGAACAGTACGAAGTCAATGCAATTATTTTTAAGACCGACGGGACGACGCCGAAAGACGTGTACCGCGGCCTGATCCAAACCGTCGAAACGCCGGCGCGCTTCTGGACTTTTCTCTACAACAACGTCTACAAAAACATCGGATCAAGGCCGGAATACTACGACCCGGTGCTGTTTCAGGGGGACATCATTCGGCTGCGCCAGTATCTGCGCGATAACGGATACGCTCATGCCGTCGTCGATACGGCGCTCCGGTTCGATGAGGAGGCAAAACGGGTCGACCTTGAAATTTCGATCCGCGAAAACAGGAGATCCATCATCGACACCCTTGGAGTCATGGGGATCGACAGCGTGACGCCCGAGGTCAGGCAGGAAATTTTCGACGGGCTTCTCGTCAAACAAGGCTCCCCGTTCATCAAAGGGAACGTCGAGCAGGAACGGCTTCGTGTCCTCCGGATCTTCTTGAACAACGGCTACACGTACGCCGGCATCGACAGCGTGACGGCAGTGCGGTACTATTCGACGGACAATTACTCTGTCAAATTCTGGTACCGGCCCGGCAGGCGCTATGTGTTCGGCACGGCCGAGATCAATTTGAGCCAGCAGGAAGTGGACTCCGCGATCGTGATCCGCGAGCTTGATTTTGCTCCGGGAGAGGTCTACAGCGAAGCAAAAAAAATGGAGAGCGAGCAAAACCTCAACCGCCTTGGACTTTTTGAAAGCGCAAAGATCGAGTCCCAGCTTCCGCTGGACACGCTTACTCCTCCGGCGATCCCCATCCGCATTTTACTCAGGTCCCGGGAACTGCAGGAGGTCACGCCGGAATTTTTGGTCGATGATGAGAACAACACGCTCAACACCGGTTTGGGCCTCGGATACAATCATCGGAACTTCTATGGCGAAGCGAGGAATCTTTCGGTGCGCATGCGGTTCCGCCTGGAGGCGATCCAGGATTTGAATATTTCCGGTGCGTTCAAAGAGGGACTCAACGAGCCCACACTTCTGACAAAGTCCGACCTTGAGATGCAGATGGCGCAGCCGTATTTTTTCAGCAACAGGGTCGGGGCCAGTTGGACGGTCTCGACCGAATTCGAAAAGCAGACGTATTACACGCTGAACACGCTGATGAACAGGATCGGCTTCAGCAACAAGTTCTCCTCGAACACGGTCGGTTTCGTCGACTGGAACCTGGAGCGTGTCGGGGTCGACATCAGCGACACGACCAAGGTGAACCCGGCAGACTTTACCGGTACGCGCGAGAAGCAGTTCAACTCGATCCTCACGCTGACTCTGCAGCAGGACAACACGAACGACGTTTTTTCCCCTTCGAGCGGGTCGTTCCAGTCGGTCTCTGCGGAAGAAGCCGGCCTCATTCCCAAGCTGTTCGGCAGCTTCGGCTCCAACCTTCCTTACGCCGAATACTATAAGTTCTCCGTTCTCATGCGCCGGTACTTTTCCAACGGCGGCGTCAATCCGGTGGTATGGGCTTTTCGCATCCACGCCGGTGTCGCGGAGCTCTACGATCCCGCGAACAGCACTCCGGTTCCGCCGACGAGAAAGTTTTATGCGGGGGGGAGCGGGAGCGTCCGCGGATGGAAGTCGCGCGATCTTGCGGCCTTCGACAACCCGGACCAGGGGGGCGATGTGATCCTTGAAGGGAATATCGAGACGCGCATCAACCTGTTCCCGGAATCGGGGAAGTTCTTATTCCTGAATCTTGATAACATTTCCGCGGCAACGTTCATCGATTACGGGAACCTGTGGAACGGGCTCGCGGAGATCAAAGGCAGCAGCATCGCTATTGCTGCAGGCACCGGACTTCGCTATGCAACGTTCGTCGGTCCGTTGAGGTTCGACCTCGGATTTCGCGTCTACGACCCGCGGAACGCGCCTTCCCAGCAGTGGATCTTCAAGCAGAAGTTCTTCACGGGATCGTTCAGCATTCTCCAAATCGGCATAGGACAGGCTTTTTAAGAGAACATGAGCTGGAATTCAATCATCGGACAATCGCGCGCCAAGGAAATTCTTCGCCGTTCGATCGAACAGCAAAGGATCGCGCATGCATATTTACTCTGGGGGCCGAGAGGAGTGGGGAAGGATGCCCTTGCGATCGAGTTCGCGAAGGTCCTCTTGTGCGAAAAGCAGGGAACGGCCGCGTGCGATGTCTGTCCGAGCTGCAAGAAAATGCTGCACCTTCAGCACCCCAACGTTAAACTCATCTTCGCGCTCCCCGCGGCAAAGTCCGACAAAGGGGGAGAGACCGGCGAGGGAAAGCTCCAGCCCGAATTGAGGGAAGAGATACAGAGCCAGGTGGAGCAGAAGGCAAAGAATCCCTATTTTCATTTCAATATTCCGAAAGCAACGCAGATCAACATCGGGACGATCCGCGACATCAAAAAAGAGTCCTCGTTATCGGCGTTCGAAAAGGGGCGAAAAATTTTTATCGTGTGCGATGCCGAAATGATGAACGACACGTCCGGGAATTCGCTGCTGAAGGTGCTCGAGGAACCGCTGAGCGACACCGTGTTTCTCCTCACCACTTCGCGGAGGGAGAAACTTCTTCCCACGATCATTTCGAGATGTCAAAGCGTCCGCTGCGACATCCTTAATGATGAAGAGGTCGAGCATGCGCTCGCCGAACGCGAGAGCGTTCCGGCCGGACAGGCCAAGCTCATCTCGCGGCTGTCGGGGGGGGATTATTCGTACGCGCTGGAACTTTTTTCGGAGGATGTCGCATCCCAGCGTGCCGATGCCGTTGAGTTCCTCCGGTCTGTGCTCGGCGGACGGAATTTGAAATTACTGGAGGATATCGAAGAGCGCGTCGCAGAGAACGACAGGAAGGCCGTCGAACAGCTGCTGACGCTTCTGCTCGTCTGGTTCCGGGATGCGATGATGATGAAAGAAGATGGAGGGGGCGGGATCATTAACGACGATCAGCGCGAGGACCTGAACCGGTTTCTTGCCCGCTTCAGCTCTTCCGATTTCCCGGCCACAATAATCGCCGTCGAACGGGGACTCGAACTTCTTCGGGGAAATGTGTATCTTCCCTTAGTGCTGCTTTCTGTATCGATCCAGCTAAAACGAATTTTACTGAATGCGCAGAAATTTTAAGAGAATATTAGTGACGGCGGCCCTCCCGTACGCCAACGGACCGATCCACCTGGGCCATCTCGCGGGAGCGTACATTCCCGCGGATATTTTTGTCCGATACCAGCGTCTGCAGCATCGCGACGTGCTTTTCATTTGCGGCTCGGACGAACACGGCGTGCCGATCACGATCACGGCGGACAAAGAAGGCGTTTCTCCCCAGGCCATCGTCGACCGGTTCCATGCGATGAACGTATCGTCGTTCGCCAGTCTCGGCGTCAGCTTCGACAACTATTCGCGGACATCGCTGCCGATCCATCACGAGACCTCGAAGGAATTCTTTCTCGATTTCTATTCAAAGAAAATTCTGAAGGAAAAGCAGGAACAGCAGTTGTACTGCGAAGTGAACAAGATGTTCCTTGCCGACCGGTACGTCGAAGGAACCTGCCCGGTTTGCGGCTACGAATCGGCGCGTGGCGATCAATGCGAAAACTGCGGAACGTGGCTCAACGTTGTCGAGCTGATCAACCCGAAATGCAAGCTGTGCGGAACGACGCCGGTGGTCCGAAGCACGACGCATTTTTATCTCCCCCTCGGCGATTTTCAGCCGCGCCTTGAAGAGTACGTCCATTCGCATACAGAATGGAAAGAAAACGTCCTCCAGTACTGCGAAAGCTGGTTCAGGGAGAAACTGCAGGACAGGGCGGTCACGCGGGACCTTAATTGGGGCGTACCGCTGCCGCTCGAGGGGTTTGAGCACAAGGTGCTCTATGTCTGGTTCGACGCGGTCCTCGGCTACATCTCGTCGACAAAAGAGTGGGCGCAGAGGCAAGGTTCGCCGGAAAAATGGAAGGAATACTGGCAGGATGAGGGGACGCAGTACATCGCTTTTATCGGGAAAGACAACGTGGTCTTTCATTGCATCGTTTTCCCGGCCATGTTGATGGCGAAAGGGGGCTATGCGCTGCCGGACAATGTTCCCGCCAACGAATTTCTGAATCTTGAAGGGGGAAAGTTCTCGAAAAGCCGCAACAATGCGATTTATGTGAAAGATGTCCTGACAGTGTTCGAGCCCGACCTGCTCCGCTACACCGTGACGACGATTCTCCCGGAAACGCGCGATTCGGACTTTTACTGGAAGGATTTTCAGGCAAAGAGCAACAACGAGCTGGCCGACATTTACGGGAATTTCGTGAATCGAACGCTGGCTTTTGCCGAAAAGAATTTCGGCGGGGCCGTCCCGGTCCGGGGAACGCTCAATGGGAGAGACCAAGAAATTATCGAGGTTCTTGCGCGCACTCCGGAAACTGCCGGTGCGCTGTACGAGAAGTTCAAGTTCCGTGAGGGAACCGCGGAGGTGATGAACCTGGCGCGCGCCGCCAATAAATATTTTAACGACAGCGAACCGTGGAAGACCATAAAGACAAAACCGGAAGTGTGCGCTACAACGGTCAATATCTGCCTGCAAATTGTCCGAAGCCTTGCCGTGCTCTTCTCTCCGACCGTGCCGTTCTCGTCCGAAAAGATTTGGACCATGATCGGCATGCGCTCTCCTCTTCGCGACGAACACTGGTCCAACGCCGGAGAACTGAACCTCGCCCCCGGGCACAAACTCAAGAAGCCCGAGATTATTTTTAAGAAAATCGAGGATGAAGCCATCGAAGCAGAACTGCAAAAAATGAAGCCCCCGGCCGGAGAGCCCGAGGCGGTCCCCGCAAAGAGAACGCCTCCGTTCAAGCCCGTGATCTCGTTCGAGGACTTTCAGAAAGTCGATTTGAGGGTCGCTAAGATCATTGCGTGCGAGCCAGTCCCGAAATCAAAGAAGCTGTTGAAGCTCTCGGTCGATCTAGGCTCAGAGCGGCGCCAGATCGTTGCCGGAATCGCGCAGCAGAGGAAGCCGGAGGAGCTGATCGGCAAGACCATCATTGTCGTCGCCAACCTTGCGCCGGCGCAGCTGATGGGGGTCGAGTCGCAAGGGATGCTTCTTGCCACGCACGGCGACGGGGATGCGTTTGCGTTGTTGTCGGTCTCGAACGAGGTTGAGCCGGGAAGCGGAATCAAGTAACGGAAGTATTCAAATCATTTCATTATTGCAAGGAATAACAATGGAAAAAGTTTTACCATATATCCTCTCCAACAAAGACCGGTATATTGACGAATTGAAAGAGTTCCTCGCGATTCCCAGCGTCAGTTCGCAGAAGGAACACGATGACGACACGAGGCGGTGCGCACAATGGGTCGCGGATCACATGAAAAAGATCGGAATGGAAAATGTCCAGATCCTTCCGACGGGAGGCCATCCGGTGGTCTTCAGCGAATGGCTACACGCAGCGGGGAAACCGACGGTCCTTTTCTACGGCCACTACGACGTTCAGCCGGTCGATCCACTGAATCTCTGGACCTCTCCTCCGTTTGAAGGAACGATCCGCGGCGAGAGGCTGTATGCCCGCGGCGCGGCGGACGATAAAGGACAGGTGTTCATCCACTTCAAAGCCGTGGAAGCGTTCATGAAGCAGTACGGATCGATGCCGGTCAACATCAAGATGATCATCGAAGGGGAAGAGGAAGTGGGGAGCGAGAACCTGGATCGCTTCATCGAAGAGCATACCGAACTTCTGAAAGCAGATCTGGTCATCATATCGGATTCGGGAATGTTCGCAAAAGGAGTGCCGTCCATCTGCTACAGCCTTCGCGGATTGGCATATATGGAGGTCGAAGTGACCGGTCCGAACCGCGATCTCCATTCAGGATCGTTCGGAGGTTCGGTGCACAACCCCGTTCAGGCATTGTGCGAAATGATCGCGTCGCTTCACGATAAGAACGGAAAGATCACCGTGAAAGGATTTTACGACGATGTCCGTCCGCTGACGAAGGTCGAACGTAACTCGTTCAAGAAGCTTCCCTTTAGGGACAAGAGCTACGCAAAAGATCTCGGAGTCAAAGCTCTCTACGGTGAAAAAGGGTTTACGACTCTCGAAAGGGTTTGGTCGCGTCCGACGCTCGAGTGCAACGGGATCTGGGGAGGATACATCGAAGAAGGGGCAAAGACCGTCCTCCCCGCAAAAGCGTTCGCGAAAATATCCATGCGTCTTGTTCCCGACCAGACTTCCGCGAAAGCGGCAAAGCTCTTTGAAAAACATCTTAAGAAAATTGCCCCCAAGACCGTTTCGGTCAAAGTACGCAACTTGCACGGCGGCGAGGCGGCCATCACCCCGATCGACAGCCCGGGAGTGAAGGCTGCTGTCGATGCGCTGGAAAAAGGGTTCGGCAAAAAAGTGTTGTATCAGGGAGAAGGGGGTTCGATCCCGGTCGTTGCGCAATTCAAAAAAGTCCTTGGCATCGATACGGTGCTTCTCGGTTTCGGCCTGCCGGACGAAAATGCGCATTCCCCGGATGAGTTCATCAACCTTGATAACTTCTTCGGCGGAATCCGCACTTCGGCCTACTTCTATGACGGGCTTCCAGGTTTCTGGAAGAACCATCCGCATAAGAAGAAGTAATTTTTCGCTTACCGGCGCTTCCTATGAAGATCTATACAAAAACTGGAGACAAGGGAGAGACGGGACTCTTCGGAGGCGACCGGGTTTCAAAGGATAGCCTGCGTATTGAAGCCTACGGCGCTGTTGACGAACTCAATTCTCTTCTCGGAGTAGTCCGGTCGTTCAGACCGGGCAGGAAGGTCGATGAGATTCTTGAAAGAATTCAAAACGAACTCTTCGTTCTCGGCGCCGATTTGGCGACAAAGAAAAGAAACAAGCGATCGCTGATCCCCCACATTACCGGCTCACAAGTTCTCCTCCTGGAACGAACGATCGATGCCATTCAGCGTTCGCTTCCGCCGCTGAAGGCCTTCGTTCTTCCCGGAGGGACGCCCGGAGCTTCCTATCTCCATTATGCGCGCACCGTCTGCAGACGCGCCGAACGCTCTGCCGTTCGGTTGATGCGATTGGAAAGCATTAACAAAGACATCCTCGTCTATCTCAACCGCCTTTCAGACCTGTTGTTCGTCCTTTCCCGCCGTCAAAACCTCGATGCGAAGAAGCAAGAGATTCAATGGAAAAATCCTTCACCACGCCGTTAATACGGCTGTTTTGATGAAATCCCCTCTGCCCCCCGGAAGGTTGCTTCATATTCAAAATGAAGAGAAGAAGTCAGGCCAGAAACCGGTATTGCTATTTCAAGCTGCAAAGGGTACATTCACCGCATCACACCTGACGATTGGGAGCGTTTTCTTACCGACATATAAAAAAAGGGGCTTCCTATGAAAACTATCCGAGCGCAATTCCTCCTTGTTGCCGCAATAGTATTGATTGGCACTCAAGCGTTGTTTGCGGAACGGCCAGCAAGCGCACAGAGTGCCTCACGGCTCGCCAAGACGGCAACCAGTAATGTCTACCAGCCGATGGACATTAACAACATCTTCAACTACTACGGAAATAACGGGGACGGTTCATTTAACCCGTTCTTCGCGAGCGACGAAGGGTTCGAGTTCCCGATCGGCTCGAACGTTGGGACATGCGTCTTTGAGGACGGCCTTGTGTGGACGGCGTTCAAGAGCGGCGCACTTTTTTGCGGCGGTTCGACGTACAACCATGGCCTGCAACCTGGAAGAATCCTGGTCAATGGATCGGCAAGCGCGTTACCGACGCCGTCCGATCCCACGGACCCGGCAAACAGAATCTATCGGGTCCGGCCGGATATCAGGCCGACCACAAATGCAGATACCATTGCCCTCGAGACGGCGCTACTACAGAACAGCGAAGTCAGTTACATCGGCCGATTCGGGGGTGCCAGCGCCAACGATTTGCTTCAACAATACTGGAACGACTGGAACCGATGGCCCGCGGACCAGGGAGCGCCGTACACAGATCTGAACCACAATGGCATGTATGACCCCGGCGTCGACATACCGGGGTATCCCGGCGCGGACCAGACCGAGTGGATGGTCATGAATGACGCAAATCCGACGCTGACAGTGAATCTCTATTCGTCAAACCCGATAGGCCTCGAGGTGCAGCGAACGATCTGGGCGTACCGGCAGCCCGGAGCGCTAGCCAATACGATTTTTGAAAGCTATAAGTTGATCAACAAGAGCGGAGTTGAGCTTGATTCAATGTACGTTGCACAATGGGCCGACCCGGACATTGGTTTCATGGGAGACGATGCGGTCGGCTGCGATACGGTTCTTAGCCTGGGATATGCCTACAACGGCGAACCCCGCGATGCGAGTTTCGCGAGTCTTGGACTTCCCCCTCCTTCGGTCGGTTTTAATTTTCTTCAGGGGCCGAAAATAAAAGGGCTGTCCACAGACACTGCGATCATCGACGGTCTCCGTATAGCGGGCTATAAGACTTTGCCGATGACGGCTTTCGACTTCTTCCTTAACGGGAATGCCACTTTTGATGACCCGCAGCTTGGTTCAAGTGGTCCAAACGGCGCCACCATGTGGTATAATCTAATGAGAGGATTGGTAGGCACTACCGGTGCATCATTTCCTTCAACTGTTACAAACGGCGGAAGATTCTGTTATCCAGGAGATCCTGTGACCGGTACTGGCCCCACATTTATAAGCGGACCAGGAGTTGTCTCTCCTCCTGCCGACATTCGAATGGCTCTTTGTTCCGGACCATTTACGATGGCTGCCGGAGATACTCAGGAAGTTGTCGTTTCGGCGATTGCCGGCCTGGGAGCAGATTACTTGTCAAGCATCGCCGCATTGAAGGCGAATGAGAAAATTGTTGCCCAGGAATTTGGTCTTACGTTCAAGGGGTTGCCTCAGGTAAGTTTTTCGGTAAAGGACACCGGGTCGAACGCGATTGTTTCTTTCAGGGCAGATGCACGGACCTTGAATGCCTTAGGCGTCACAATCAATCTGAAAACATACGGTGATTCGCTGGTTGCCAGCGTTCCGCTTCTTGACGACGGATTGCATAGCGACGGCGGCTCCGGCGATTTCGTTTTCGGGCAGTCAGTACAGATACCGCAGCGGCCGACCGGACTTACCGCTGACGTTGTCGTCCATTATCCGAACGGACGGATTATTACGTGGATGCAAACACTCAACAACATCTCGACAACATCGCTGACTGTTTCCGGATATTCTGTCGCGTCCGATAACGTCAATGAAGACGGCATTCCAAATCCGGGCGAGACGGTGAGATACACCTTCGACCTGAAAAACAACTCCTCGTTCGCTTTTTCAAACCTGAAGATCCATCAATCACCCGGGGCGCCGGAGCAATATCTCAGCCTTGCAGCGTTGGGGGCGACTGCGACCTTCTCGCTCTCGTACGACCAGAATAATCCGGCCACGTACCTGGCGTTTGACGTGCCGAGAGGCGACACCGATTCGACAATAACGCTTGTACTCACCATCAGTGATTCGCTCTATAACCAATGGACCGACACGCTTGTTTTTCCTGTCAGGCAGCTCAGTTATGCATTGTATACTACACCCCTGCTTCATGTTTCCGGCCGCGCTCAGGGGTCCTTTAAGGTCTGGATTGTCGATTCTACGAAATTGAAAAATCACATTTACGAGATTCGCGGGATCGATTCGATTGCCCCCGGACCCGTTCACGGGTACACCGTCATCGACTCCACGACCGGAACGGTCCTCATCCAAAATCATTATTTGCCGGACTCGCTCGGGTTCACCAGTCCGGTCATTGATGGATTTAAGCTGCTTCGGGGAACGATCGATACGCTGCCGGGAATGAATTCCGGCGGGGAGGGAGTGGGATGGAATATCCCCTCGGGCAAAAGGGATTGGTCAAGTCTCGATGCCGGCGACTACGCCCTTGAAGGGTTCAATGTTTCAGGGACCGGCGGAGCGATCGGGATGGGTTTGGACTGGGGAAAAACATTTGGCGCAGGGACATCAACTGTTCCTCCAGATCAATTTCATGACGTGCTGATCAAATTTGCCACGGTTGACTCGAGCTTCAACATCGTCAATCCGAGCGATCCCAATGTCTCCTTGGCGTATCGGTTCGTGCGGCATGCAAACTCAGTTCTGGCGGACCCGTCATTCCTGCCGATTGTCAATGCGACGCTGGGATATGCATATCAGGACCGGCGGCCCGTGCCTTTTGTAGCACTGGACGAAGACAACAACAATCAGCAGCTGGATGTCGGCTTTCTGGAAAACAATGCGGCGGGGGGAAGGGAAAACGGTAAGTACGATCCGCCGTCGACCAGTTCGGGGATTGAAACCACAACGTCGCGCGAGTTTGCATTTATTTTTGCGACAAACTACAACGCAACCGTCAACAATCCGCTCATTCCGGCCGATATTTTGGATGATAATTCCCCGATGATGTGGTGGATCGTCGCGACGATGAGGGGGGCCAATTTATTCGCGGACGGAGATGAATTCGAGATCATCGCAAACCACGCCCCGTCGTCCAGCGACCTCTGGACGTTCAATCCGACCGTTTTGACATCGGTAAAACAAGCGGCCCTGCCGTTTGTTTTCCACTTGATGCAGAACTATCCGAATCCTTTCAACCCGACGACCACGATCCGCTATGAGCTCTCGGTGCCGAGTAAAGTGGTTCTGACGGTCTACAATATCTTGGGACAAAGAGTCCGGACGCTCGTCGACGAGGTTCAGCAAGCCGGTCCGCAGCTTTTGGTGTGGGATGCGAAGAGCGACGGCGGATACAATGTAGCGAGCGGCGTGTATTTTTATCGGCTGCAGGCGTCCGCGCTTTCAGGTGCGCCTGGAACGATGAGCATGACGAAGAAGATGGTCCTTCTTCGGTAGCGACAATGCCGTTCAAAGCAGGAAGGCGCCCGTTTTCCGGACGCCTTCTTGCGGCTTCATGCTTTTCCGTATTCAAGCCTCTTTGATCCCCCCTCTGATTCGCGAGTTCTGCCTCGTGCCCTCCGTTTTTTGCTCTTCTCTCAATAAATGCTTATATTTTGATGAATTAGTGTGGCGAGACTGCATATTCGTAGAGGAATTTGAATGTTCGATGTGTTGAAAAAAATATTCGGCAGCAAGCACGAGAAAGATGTTCAGCAGCTTCTGCCGGTTGTCGAGGAAATTAATCGTCACTGTGAGTCCTATAAATCACTGACCGATGATGAACTTCGTGCAAAGACCGCAGAGTTTAAGAAGCGGATCGCGGATGAGACCGCGGAGGGGAATGCTCATCTTGCGGAACTGCGGGAGCGATTGAAAACCGATATTCCGTTCGAAGAACGGGAAAAGGTGTATGACGAGATCGACGAAGAGGAAAAAGAGCTAAACGAGACCGTGAAGGAGATCCTTGACGAAATCCTCCCCGAGGCCTTTGCGGTCGTGAAGGATACGTGCAGGCGTCTCGTCGGGCAAATGTGGGAAGTCGCCGGCAACAAAGTTGTCTGGGACATGGTGCCGTTCGACGTACAGCTGATCGGAGGCATTGTCCTCCATCAGGGGAAAATTTCCGAGATGGCCACCGGCGAAGGGAAAACACTCGTTGCGACGCTGCCGATGTATTTGAACGCGCTGGCTGGCAAGGGAGTTCACCTCGTCACCGTTAACGATTACCTTGCGCTCCGCGACAGCCAGTGGATGGGAAAAATATTTGAATTCCACGGGCTGACGGTCGGATGCATTCTCCAGAATCAAGACCCTCCGCATCGGAGGCTGCAATATGCCGCGGATATCACCTACGGCACGAACAACGAGTTCGGCTTCGATTATCTCCGCGACAACATGGTCGGGACGCCGGACGACATGGTCCAGCGCGGCCATTATTATGCCATCGTCGACGAGGTTGACTCCGTCCTCATCGATGAAGCGAGAACGCCTCTCATCATCAGCGGGCCGGTGGAAGTTGACGACCAGAAGTTCGGCGAAATGAAGCCCCGGGTCGAACGGCTTGTTACCGCCCAGCGAAATCTCGTCGCGAAAATAGTGAACGAAGCGGAGTCGCTGCTGCAAGATGAAAAGAAGCAGGATGAAGCGGGGGTTCTTCTTCTGCGGGCAAACAGAGGCGCGCCGAAAAATAAAAAGCTGATCAAGATTTTTTCCGACGGCGGCGCAAAGAAACTGATGCAGCAGACGGAATCGGTCTACCTGGCCGAGCAGTCGAAGCGGATGCATGAGATCGACGACGAGCTCTACTATGCGGTCGACGAAAAGAATCATTCTATCGACCTGACCGAAAAAGGGCGCGAGCTGCTGGCCGGAAATTCGGACACGGAGTTCTTCGTGATTCCCGACATCGGGACCGAGATGAGCCTTATCGAGAACAATCAGGAGCTGACCCCGGAGCAGAAGCAGGCCAAGAAGGACGAAGCGAACAAGCTGTACGCGGAAAGGAGCGACACCATTCATACGGTGCTCCAGCTCCTGAAGGCATACTCGCTGTATGAAAAGGACGACGAGTATGTGGTGACCGACGACGGAAAAGTGATGATCGTCGATGAATTCACGGGACGCCTGTTGCACGGACGGCGGTACTCCGACGGCCTGCATCAGGCGATCGAGGCGAAGGAGGGAGTGAAGGTCGAACGCGATACTCAGACGATGGCCACGGTCACCCTCCAGAATTATTTCCGCCTCTACAAAAAGCTAGCCGGCATGACCGGCACGGCCGAGACAGAGGCCGCCGAGTTCTTCGAGATCTACAAGCTCGACGTCGTCTCCATTCCGACGAATGTCAAGGCGATCCGGGAGGATCTCGAGGATGTCGTGTATAAGACGAAGCGCGAAAAGTACAACGCGGTGATCGCGGAGATCGAGGAAATGCGGGAGAAGCGGCGTCCGGTGCTGGTCGGAACGACGAGCGTTGAGGTCTCGGAGACGATCAGCAGGATGTTGAAGCGGAAGGGGGTTCCCCACAACGTGTTGAACGCAAAGCAGCACCAGCGTGAAGCAGAAATTGTGCAGAACGCCGGACTTCCCGGCGCCGTCACCATCGCGACGAACATGGCGGGACGCGGAACCGACATCAAACTCGGACCGGGCGTCCGCGAGGTCGGCGGGCTGCATATCGTCGGAACCGAACGCCACGAGGCGCGCCGCATCGACCGCCAGCTCCGCGGCCGGTCGGGACGGCAAGGCGACCCCGGTTCATCAAAATTCTTCCTTTCGCTGGAAGACGACCTCCTCCGTCTGTTCGGCAGCGAACGCATCGCCGGCATCATGGAGCGGATGGGGCTGCAGGAAGGGGAAGTGATCCAGCACAGCATGATCACGAAGTCGATCGAGCGGGCGCAGAAGAAGGTCGAGGAGAACAACTTTGGCATCCGAAAGAGGCTGCTCGAATACGACAACGTAATGAACCAGCAGCGCGAGGTGATCTACGCCAAACGGCGTCACGCCTTGCTCGGCGAACGACTGAAGGACGACATCTTCTCGATGCTCGGCGACTTTATCGATGAGCTCGTCGAAGAACATTACGATCAAGGCAACCTCGCGCAGCTGAAGGATGCGCTGCGGGTGAACCTGCTTGTCGACCTCCCTATGACTCCTGAAGAATTTCAAACCCTCGGGAAAGACGGCGTAAAGGCGGAAGCCGTGAAATGCGCTTCGGAGTTTTATCGGCGGAAAGAGGAGAAGATCGGCGCTGAAATTATGGGGAACGTTGAACGGCTCGCAATGCTGCAGGTGATCGACGTCCGATGGAAGGAACATTTGCGTGAGATGGATGACCTCAAAGAGGGGATCCACCTTCGCGCGTACGGGCAAAAAGATCCGATCCTGGAATACAAAGGGGAAGCGTTCAACATGTTCATCGAGATGATCGGCATGATCAACCGCGAAGCGCTGAACCTCGTCTTCAAGCTGTTCCCGGAAAGGACGGAACAGCTCCCGCTGCCGCAATCGCGCCGCCCAGTGCATCGCGGACAATTGACCATGACCCATGACGCTGCGACGGGGCTTGGATTCCACGCCAACCGCGAACCGGTAGAAGGAAACGAGAATACGCGTGGTACTCCTCCCCAGCCGTCCGCCCCCAAAGTTCAGCAGCTTCATGCCGGAGAAAAGATCGGCAGAAACGACCCGTGCCCATGCGGCAGCGGGAAAAAATACAAGAACTGCCACGGAAAGTAGCAGCCTAGAACCAGCTCTCAATCACGAATCACTTGCCCGAAAGAATATGAAAAAAATTGAAGCCATTATCCGCCCCTTTAAGCTCGACGATGTCCGCGAAGCGTTGTCGGAGATCGGCGTGCGTGGGATGACATTGACGGAGGTGAAGGGGTACGGCAGACAGAAGGGACATGCGGAAATTTACCGGGGGTCGGAGTATCAGATCGATTTCCTTCCCAAGATCAAGATTGAAGTTGTTGTCTCCAGCGACTTTGCCAATAAGGTGATCGAAACGATTCTCAAGGTCGCAAAAACCGGTCAAGTCGGTGATGGGAAGATCTTTGTTACTTCGATCGACGAAGCCATCCGCATCCGGACGGAAGAATCGGGCGAAGAAGCGATTTGAGGATGCTGTCATGACGCGGTTCGATGGAGCCGCCGCGTTTGCATGCCGGGTGCTGCGAGTCACAATTCGTGCATTGAATTGTGCGCATCTTCCGGCATAGAATGAACAGCAGCGTTATGAGGAATAGTTTTTTTCCCTCCGCATATTCAAGACCCTAAAATAATCAGCCATCGTTCGCATTCACGACATATTCCGGGCAGCACCGTTCTTCATCCTGATCGCATTGATCGTTCCGGGGTGCCGCCCCGCAGGAGTGCCCGACCTTTGCGTGCACAAGATCTCCCGCCGTTTGTTGGACGGAATGAAGGAACCGGCCGCGGAAGACGTACGCTATCGGGTAGTGATCAGGCTGAGCGATTCTACCGGTGTGAAGAACTCGGTTCCCGCTGTGGTCATCGATTCGAAAATGGTTGCGACAGGGTCACTGACGGCGGAGGAAATTCGAAGATTGTGCGTTCTCGAACAAGTTGAGTTTATCGACCTGCCCAGGCAATATCATCCATCGGAACAACATGAAGGAAACTTATGAAGCGCATACCTTCCGCCGTCGTTATCTTCCTTTGCTGTTTCTCTTTGTCTCCGGCTCAAAGCAGCAGCCAACCGGCCGTTTTCGGCAAGCTCGACAGCCGTCTCCGCGCGATCGTCGAGCATAGTTCCTCTTTCGGCGTGCTTGGAAAATTCCTTCCGCCGGGGGCTGCGGCCGATAAGGCCGGCGGTAAATACAATATCATCGTCTATTCGAGCAACGTTCAGGAAGCGATCCTCACGGGTGTTCAGCCGAGGACGGTGACATCAAATTTTTTTACCGCTGATGCGACAGCGGACCAGATCGGAAAGCTTTCGGTCCTCGGGAGCGTCGAATACATTGCGCTGGCCAGGAGATACAAACCGGCTCTCGACAAGAGTGTTCCCGAAATACATGCCGATAAGCTTCAAAACGGATCCTATAACGGGACATCGTACACGGGCAAGAATGTCATCGTAGGGTTTGTCGATACCGGCATCGACTGGACACACCTTGATTTTCGGGCCGATAGCGACGCGACCCAGTCGAGGATTTTGTGGATGTGGGATCAGACGGGGTCGGGGGGCGCTCCCGCGGGCTTTACCAAAGGGACCGAATATTCGCAAGCGCAGATCAGCGCCGAGCTCGGTGCTTCTCCCCCCCACGTTGTGAAAGAGAAGGACACCGACGGACATGGGACGCACGTCGCGGGGATCGCGGCTGGGGATGGTTCTTCGAACGGCGGCAAATATAAGGGGGTGGCGCCGAACGCTGATATTATTTTCGTCAAGACGACTTTTAATGATGCGGACATCATCGACGGCATCACCTATATCCGCCAAAAAGCGGAAGCAGCGGGGAAACCGTTCGTCATCAATTTGAGCCTTGGTTCACAGAGCGGCGCACACGACGGGACCGACGCCATGGAGACCGATATCGATCAGGAACTTGCCAAACCGGGACGGGCGGTCGTTGTTGCGGCCGGCAACGAAGGGACGGACCAGATCCACGCCGACACCACGCTCACGCAGGGAGGCACCGCAACGTATCAATTCTCGATTCCGGCGTATACTGCGTCAGGCGCCACGGACAATGACTACGTCGAATTTGATCTATGGTACCAGAGTCAAGATCAGTTGACGGTAACGGTGACCAGCCCTAACGGCGCAGTCGTTTCGGCGATCTCGGGGAATCTCACGACGGTTCAGACCTCCACGAACGACGGAGCGGTGGAAATCGACAACGCATCTAACGGCGTCAGTCCCTTGAACCAGCTCAACGAATGCGTCATCTTCATTTATGATTCTTCTCCGACCAAACCTCCACGGGCCGGCACATGGCAGATAAAAGTATCCGCCGTATCGATCGGCCAGGGAGGGGGGGAGTACGACCTGTGGCTCAGCGATTCTCAGCTTTCAACGTCGAACGGCGCAACACCCCTCTTGACCACCGGCTATTCGTTTCGGAAACTTGTCGGCTCGCCCGGGACATCGAAGAAGGCGATCACCGTCGGCTCATACATCACAAAATTCAAGTGGCCCTCTATTGACGGGCACACCTACTCGTTTGTCGGGGAAGATACTCTTATCGGTCAGTATTCCGCGTTCAGCAGCATGGGACCGACAAGGGACGGAAGGCAGAAGCCTGAGATCTGCGGTCCGGGAGAGGTGATCGTCTCCGCATTGTCGAAAGATTCGTCACCGGACACCGCCTTGATCGATCCCGACGGTGAACATGTTGTGCTGCAAGGGACGAGCATGGCGACGCCTCACGTCGCAGGAGTGGCAGCGCTTCTTCTGCAGGCAAAGCCGGGGTACACTTCGGATCAAATCAAGAATGCGATGACATCCACCGCGCGTAAGGATGTGTTCACCGGCGGTTCAGTCAGCAGCCAGTGGGGGTATGGGAAGATCGATGCAACCGGGTCAATGGGTTCGGTCCTGGCCGTCAAGGAAGTTACTGCATCGGTGCCCAGAAATTTTTCGCTTGAACAAAACTATCCCAATCCGTTCAACCCCTCGACCCAGATTCACTATACGCTTCCGCAAAATTTCAGAGGGATGGTGTCGTTGACGGTTTTTGACATCCTTGGCAAAAAGGTCGCCGCACTCGTCAACGAAGAACAGACAGCGGGAACGTATACCGCGACGTGGAATGCTGCAACTTCCGCGAGCGGGGTGTATTTCTGCATGCTCCGAGCGGGGACCTTCTTCGATGTCAAGAAGATGGTCTTGATGAAATAGCCGCTGGATGTCGAAAGGTCATGTTTCGGGAAGGCACGGGTGCGGCTTGGGGTCCCTTACTGGATGCCGAGCCTGTGAAAGAGCCGCTGGCCCGCCTGAGTCTCTTTTTCTGATCGAAGGAAGACTTTTGAGACGCCGAGAAGGTAGAGCTTGCCGTTTGAAGAGTCCGCGTTAAGCGCCGAACGAAAATCCGACAATGCGGAAGTTGTATCGCCGACCAGCAGCTCGGTAAACGCCCTGTGAATTTTCGCGTCGAGCCGGTACGGTGTCAGCCCGATCTGTTCCCCAAAATCCGTCAACGCCTTCTGAAAATTCCCCGTCTGCATGAACGCAAATGCCCGGTCGCCGTACGCTTCGGCGTAGCGGGGATTCAATTCCAACGCCCGGCGGTAGTCGGCGAACGCCAGGACGTAGTTTCGAACGTTGCCGTAGGCGTTTGCCCGGCTGTCGAGTGCCTCTGGAAACGACGGCCGTTCCTTCAAAGCTTCAGAGAGAACAACGATGGCGCTGTCGAATTTTCCGCCGTTCACCATGGCGCGTCCGAGATAAAACTTTGCCGCAGGGTCGGCCGGTTGAAGCGCTGCCGCACGCCGGAAATCGTTCGCGGCAGAGTCGATCTCGCGGGCATCAAGATACACCCGACCGCGGTCAAGGTAGATCTCCTCGTTGTCGGGCGCCAATTCCACTGCGCTGCTGAGATCCGTTAACGACTTTCTGAGCGCAAACCTGGAATGGTAATATAATCCCCTTTGCGTCAGGATGAACGCGCTGCCGGGATTTTCCGCATGTGCTTCATCCCAAAAGGGAATGCTCTCTCTCCAATATTCACATCGGGTTCGTCCGCTATAAATGAGCAGTACCACTAGGCAAATGCAGGCCGCATAAGCCCCCCACAATGCCGTCCGCCGTTGTTCCAGCTTCGAGAGTCCGGTATCGGCGAACCACGCGATCATCACGAAAAATCCCGCCGACGACAGGTAGAACGAATGGTCGGACAGCGCCCATGCTCCATCAGAGCGGCCGGTAAAAACTGCAAGACTCATGATGACGGAGAATGCAAAGCCGTAAAATAGGAGAGGAGTCCGCCGCTTATTCCAAAAGAGAAGCACTCCTATGGTGAGAAGAATGAACGGGAATACCGATTCGCCGTACACCAAGGATGATTGTTCTATCTCCGCTGCGCTCCTGACAAGAGGAGCGTGGAACGGCGCGATGATTCTGAGCATCTCTTCAACAATTCCGAGCCTGAACATCGCGACGGAATCGGCAGCAAGGCGGGCGAGAAAATTGATCTCCTCAATCCTGACGGCGGAAAAAAGAAATGCGGCTGCCCAAATGAGGACAAAGACTGATTTTTGTTGCACGCGCGCAACAGTGATCGTTCGATCATGGAGAAGATCCAACCCCAACAGCACAAAGATCAGGCCGAGCGACGGCGCTCCGAGAAGATAAAAGAGGATCGTGACAAGGATGACGGCAGACCAGTTGAGGACATTTTTTTGTTCTTGGAGCCGGAGATAGCTAAGACACGTGAGCAAAAAGAAGAAAGTCGAGAATACGATCGACTGTGTGCTCAACCACGCGACCGTTTCCACCTGCATCGGATGCACGGCAAATAGGATGCCCGCGATCAACGATATCCGGTCGGAGTGTACCAGCCTGCGCACAATGAAGAAGAGAAGCACGGCGTTGGCGGCGTGAACGACCATGCTCATGGCATGAAAAAGGAAATAACCGTATTCGCTGAAGCTCCTCTGAAACGCGGTCAGGGCAAGCACCACCGGAAGATACCCTCTCTGCGCGAAGAACCCGGCTTTCCCCTTGGTTGCCGCAGCCACGGCATCGAACAGTCCTCCGTCGTTCCAGTTGATGATGTTATTGAACAGCACCGGGTAAAAGGTCACGATGGAAACGGTGACCAGAAGATATGCTATCGCAAGGCTAAGAGTTTTTTTGTTCACGGTCGAGCGTGCTTAGATGAATACTGCGCGGCGATCTTTTGGTCGAGCGAGGCCCTCGTCGAATCTCCAAGGGTGATGAATAATGCCCGCCGCATTTCCAGATATTGGACCTTTCCAGGAGCCTTGTCTATCAATTCGGTCAGTCGTGCGGCGGTGACATTGACGCTGTCGATCGAGGAATTTATTCGGGTCACCATCGAATCGCTTTTGAGCTCCGGCTGCTTTCCGACCGCCGCAGCGAGGTCGGACATCGCCGATACCAACAGCCGGAGGCTGTACTCCGCGATTGCTTTTTGGTACATCGCTTCGGTGTGGTCCGGGTTGATCGCTAACGCGGCGTCGAAGTAACTCAATGAGGCAAGCGGATCTTTGCGGTCGTGCAAAATGATATAGCCGATGCTGTACGGCGCGTCAGCAAAGCGGTCTTCACGGGTGTGGGACAACCGGTAGTCGGCAAGAGCGCTGTCGACGAAACCTAAGTGATAGTACGCCGTTCCCCGGTTATAGAACACGGATGCGGGGAGGTACCCCAGCGCGATCGAGCGCGAATAATCATTGACCGCTTCCCGGTAGCGTTCCAATCCGCTTTCGGCGTTCCCTTTGTTATAGAAAGCTTTCGCATTTCCCGGGTCGAGCCCAAGAAGCTTAACACAATCCTCCAAAGCTCCCGCAAAATTCCCCGCTTGAATTCTCGCATTTGCCCTGTTTCCGTACGCGATATTGATGCGGTCGTTCTTTTCGATGACGTCGTCAAAAAGCGTGACGCTGTTCTTCCAGACCCCGACCCTCCCCAGGGAAATAACGAAGAGGCACAAGACAAAGACCGCTTCCGGCAAGGCCTTCGGGATCGGTGTTTCCGGCGCATGGACGGAAATGCGCGATTCAACTAGCTCGAAGAGCTGGTAAAGGAACAGCGCGATCCCGAGAATCGGAAGGTAGCAATACCGGTCGGCGACAAGCGACGCGTTGTTGAAGGGGATCACTTGCAGGACGGGGGAGAGCGCGACAACATAAAATATCAATCCGGCAAAAAGATCGACCGGCCGCTTCCTTAAAAGCCAGAGAGGGATGACAACAAGCGCAAGGAGAAACGGAGCCGCATAATAGGTCCACGGCAGTCCATGACCGGCAAGCTGAGGGTAGGCATAGCACGACGATAGGTTAACAGGGAAGACTGCTTTCACGATGTAAAAAGCAACTTGATAGAAGAAGAGCAGCAACTGCTGGAACAATGAATAATACTTCAGCGGCGGGAGAGCCCCGTTGCTTTGACTCTTCAAAAAGAACAGAGAGTATGCCGCGGTACCGATGAGAAACGGGATCAGCTTATAGAGCGATCTCGCGCCGACTTTCTTTGACTTCCAGAGCTCTATCAAAATGATGGCTGCCGGCAGTGTGACGGCCGTCGGTTTCGAGAACAATGCACATGCGAAAAGGAAAAGCGCGGTCGCGTAGAACCACGGACTTTTTTTCTCCGTCGATCGAAGATAGGCCGCCAGCGATGCGAGATAGAAGAATGCGTACAGCAGCTCTTTCCTGGCGGAGATCCATGCCACCGATTCCACCTGCAGCGGGTGAAGAGCGAAAACTGCGGTGATAAATATCGCCATTCCATCCGGCATCGAAAGCTTTTTCAGGAGGAAAAAAACAAGGACGACATTCAAAAGGTGAAGCAGGATGTTTGTTGCATGAAACGTCCATGCCGTTCCCCCTCCCGCCTGCCAATCGATGCTGTATGTAACCATCGTCAACGGATGATACATGTATTCGGCGGTCGGGCGGAACAGAAGGGCAACGGATCCGGGCGAAAGCTGGCGAATTGCCGGATTATTGACGACATAAATATCGTCGTCCCAGTTCGTAAATTGATATCCGATCGACGGAAGAAAAACGACGCATGCGGCCGCCAGGATGGCGAAAATCGCCGCGCGAGTTGACAAAGGCATGGCCGTTTTCATTTGAAAAGGTACCCCCGGTAGATCAATTGATACAGTCCGTCAAAGTACACAAGTCCGGAATTCAGCCCGATATAGACCGATGGCAGACAAAGGTTGAGACCCAACAGAAGCTGAAGGACTCTTTCAGAGAAGAGAGCGTGCCGTTTTACGTACATCAAGGCGAACAGGATCGCTAAAAAAGAGAATGCCATCAGCCGCGACGTGTCGACGCCGAAGACTGTTGCGACGATTCCCGGCAGGAGGAACAACAGCAGCCGCTTCGCTTCACGTCCCTTAAAAATAAGCGCCGCCGCGAACACAACCCACAGCAGCTTGTATGAGACCGCGATTCCGCCGACTTCCCGAAGCGGGTGCCGATTCAGCCATGCGAAGCCGGAGAAGCCTCCGACCGATCTCACACCGCTCAGGGCGCTGACGTTGAAACCGAAACTCATCAGCCAAAAAGAAATGTAAACGACAAGCACCGTACCGACCCACAGCCTCTCCCCCTTTGTGAAACTCACGAGCGCCAGAACGATGAACAGGAGCGCGCTGACCTCGTGGGCGAACAACGCCAGGGTGACCGCAGCAATTTTTGGGAGCGCCCCCATCGGAACGATGACGACAATGAGCACGATCAATAATGCAAGCTGCTCCGTATAGCCGGGGGATTGAAACTGAGTGATGATAAACGTCGTCGTGGCGATCGAGATCCTCTCAAGGAGGGATGTCCTTATGCCTTGGACCTCAAAAAAAAGGAGCGTGAAAAAGATGAGGCAAAAGGTCAAGGAGAGGCTGAACAAGTGGTAGAGGAGAGGGCCCCTTAGCTGGAAAAAAAATGCGGCTGCCGGCATCAGGAGCCGCTGGTAGATCTGATCGCTTGCATCGAGGAAGTGGAATGGATCCTTGCTCATCTCCCCGTAACCGACTCCCATGATCCCAAGTTTGGCGGGAATGACAAGCGCTCCGCAGCAAATGAAGACGACCGCGGTGTTTTTCAGAATTTTACCGAAGTCGAGTTCCGGATTGGCAGAAGAAAAAAAATCCACAACCGGCATGGCAAAAAAATAGAGAAGAATTCCGCTCGCAAAGAGAAAAAATGTCCCGCGCACTGCGTTGACCGCATACGCAAATTGCGGAGTTTGCACTAACGCGAGGTTGAGGGGGGGCGGGAGCCGGAGGAGCCAATCCTCTACGAATTGCGCGGGAGTGTGGACGACAGCAATTCCCGCAACCGCCGAAAAAATTACCAACGCCTGCTGCCTATCGGCAAAAAATTTTGAGAAACGCGATTCTGACATAGCGCAAATGTAAGAGAATTTGTGTTAAATACAACTTTGAAGCGCGTCGGAGTTTGAGAATTTCACGCCATTCCCGATCGATGATTTGAACGAGAGAAAGAATGCGTAATGCTGAGCTTGGCCGCGCATCAAGTGGATTTAGATCCCGAAAAGCCGCTTTTCCAATCTCGCTCCCGATCTGAGTTTGGGGCGCCTTCGGTACCTTGTCTTCAGTCTGAAGGCATCGAGAACCAGGTTCGCTCCTTTCTCATACGAAGATTGAGAACGAGAGAGAAAATTTAGTATTCAAGGACTAGACGAACCGGAAAAGTTTTAAGAGGGAGGATCGGATAGATACTTACATTATTGCAATGCATGAATTGAAATTGCTATAGTTCTTTTTTCACTTGCCAAGTTCCTTCTAAGAAACTTTGGGGCTAGTTAAAATGATACCTCCATAACCTCCTTAATGGGTCAATTTCAGGAAAAGAGCCAGGTAGATAAAACTAGGTAAGAATGACCTACACTCGGTAAAAAATTCATCTATCGCTCTTTTGCCCCTTTAGTTACACGCCATTTTGGGGAAAATGGTCTGGCATGGTAAGTGAATGAATCCCCTCCATTAGTGAAAAACCATCACTTCCAGATACAAAAATTTAGTACAAACCACTTCTGAAAGGAGTCCACAATGGGCCAGCAACAGTTGCTTCTGATCATCTTGGGCGTCATCATTGTCGGTATCGCCGTGGCAGTCGGTATCACGATGTTCCAGGATAACGCCGTTGATCAAAACCGCAGCGCGGTGATTGCGGACTTAACGACCTTGGCAGCCAAAGCGCAGCAATATTATGCCAAACCGACCACGCTCGGCGGAGGCGGAAACTCGTTCGTCGGCTTGACGGCAGATGCGACGGGTCTCGGCATTCTCGCGTCATCCGCATTCACCGACAACGCGAACGGAACCTACACGGTGAAGACGGCAGGGACCGCGACGACGGTAGTGTTGCATGGCGTTGGCAAAACCGCGCTGAGCGATGGAACGTTCCCGTCCTACGACATGACAGTGACGAACCAGACACAGACTCCGACCAAACTTAATTAACGCTCGTTTTACTGATTTAGAATAAATCACTTATTTTAGGAGGATATTATGGGACAGCAACAGTTGCTTCTGATTATCTTGGGCGTCATCATTGTCGGTATCGCCGTGGCAGTCGGTATCACGATGTTCCAGGATAACGCCGTTGATCAGAACCGCAGTGCGGTGATCGCAGACTTAACGACCTTGGCTGCCAAAGCGCAGCAATATTATGCCAAACCGACCACGCTGGGCGGAGGCGGAAATTCATTCGTCGGCTTGACGGCAGATGCGACGGGTCTCGGCATTCTTGCGTCATCCGCATTCACGAACAACGCGAACGGAACTTACACTGTAAAGACAGCGGGGACGGCTACAACTGTCGTGTTGCATGGTGTCGGCAAGACTGCCTTGAGCGACGGAACCTTCCCCTCCTATGATATGACAGTAACAAACCAGACTCAGACGCCGACTAAACTTAATTAACCTTCGGTCTGTCTAAAGAGTCCAGGCGGTATATATTTCAATTAACCATATAGGAGGCTTCAATGGGACAGCAACAACTTCTTCTGATCATCTTGGGTGTCATCATTGTCGGTATCGCCGTTGCGGTTGGTATCACAATGTTCCAGGATAACGCGGTTGATCAAAATCGCAGTGCGGTGATCGCCGATCTGACGACGCTGGCAGCGAAAGCGCAGCAGTATTACGCAAAGCCGGTCACTCTCGGCGGAGGCGGAAACTCGTTCGTTGGTCTGACTGCTGATGCAACCGGTTTGGCATTGTTAGCGTCCACTTCATTTACGAACAACGCCAACGGCGTATACACAATCAAGACGGCCGGAACTGCAACGTCGGTCGTTCTCCATGGCGTCGGAACGACTGCCTTGAGCGATGGGACGTATCCATCATATGACATGACTGTGACTTCGCAGACCCAGTCTCCGACAAAGTTGAACTAATGAAAATTGGTTAACTATAGCAGGCAGGCATGTCAGTTTTTCAGGACATGCCTGCTTGACTGTTTATGGAAGTATGTTCTCTGAAAACAAGAATTCTCTTTCAGGCAGTTTGACATCAGAACTTTGCTCACTCGTCGCAGGCATTTGACCACGGATTTAACCGTATATTTCAGAATACGTGCTCGACCGTATGGAAATTCAGAGAGAATGTGTTATTATTTACTTGCCGAATGTCCAGGAGTGAGTTTAGAATGAGATAGGTGACAAGAAGCGCTCAAGAGATCAGCCTTCTTGATTATTGACCGTCGCAAATGTATTTTCTGTCTGCTGGTGAAGGGAATTGTTTAATTCGTTAAACTAATTAAACTTGAGTTGATTTCTTATGGGACAGCAACAGCTTCTTCTGATCATACTGGGGTTGATCATCGTTGGGGTCGCCGTAGTCGTCGGGATCGGAATGTTCCAGGATAATGCTGTTGACCATAACCGCGCCCTTGTGATTGCCGACCTAAAGACGCTTGCCTCCAAGGCCCAGCATTACTACAGCAGGCCTCAGACGATGGGAGGCGGCAACAATTCATTTGTTGGCCTCACTGCTGACGATCGCGGACTCGGTTTGCTTGCAGGGACCGCTTTCACGAACAATGCGAACGGAACGTATTCGATCATTTCGGACGGCACTGCGACGCAGGTTGTGCTTCAGGGTGTTGGAAAAGTCATCATGACCGATGGTACCTATCCGACGTATACGATGACGGTCCTGAATTTAGCTCAGAACCTGACGAAGATTAATTAGCCCTCTCGCACCTCTTTCTTCAGCCATGCATAAAGACGAACCATCGTTCGTTGATAGGCGTCACGCGCTGCCCCACTTCTCGGCCTTCTGCATTATCCCCTTGTTGTGCGTCAAATACGACCTGGAGTCGGCGGTTCGAGTTGATTTTTGTTGGAGCCGGTTGTATCTTTTCTTTGTAGGTTCCATGTCAGGCGCCGGGCGGCGTCGTGCTTTCATTTCATCGTCAGCTTTATAAAGGGTAACGCTATGCCGGAGTTTCGGATTGAAGGTCTTTCCATGGCGGGTAAACCGATCCAGGGAGTTATCAATGCGGAGACTTTGAAACTTGCCAAAGAACGTGCCGGCCAGATGGCGCGGGAGCGGAAATTCCGGCTGACCGGCGTGCGCGTTCGCTCGACATTTCTTTACAGAGTTCAGAAGGGGGAAGAAAAGATCGATGGGGAGCAGAAGGCGTTCACAAAGCAGGAGGTTCAGGACGCTCTCTCTAAAATGGGGTACCAAGTACTTTACGTTCGCAAAAAGCTTTTCGACAAGGCGGGGGCCGTGCCGAATACGGAGGTGGTGTCGTTCGTCCGCGTCAGCGCGGACCTGATCAAACAGAAGCTCCCGTTCAACGAGATGATGCAGCTGCTGATCAACGACATCCCCAACAAGAATTTGCGCGAGGCCGTCCGCGATATCAACCAGGAGTTGAAGCAGGGGAAAGACAGCGAGAAGGCGTTCGTCAAGCACGAAAAAGAGCTGGGGAAATTTGCTGCGCACATGCTCGGCCTCGCCTCGAAGAGCGGCAACATGGGAGAGATCTACGAAAGCACGGCCAAGTTCCTCGAGCGGAATGCCGAGTTCAAAAAGAATTTGAAGAGCGCGTTGATCATGCCGATCGTCACGCTCGTCATTCTGTTCTTCGCGGTCGGGTACTATGTCGCGTATATTTTCCCCGCGACGGCCAGCTTGTTCGTGAAGTTCAAGATCGAGCTGCCGCCGATGACCAAAGCGACGCTCAAGATGAGCGACTTCATCGTCGACAACATCGTGTACATCATGCTGGCGTTCTTTATTCCTATTCTTGCCTTCCTTCGTTTCGCGACGACGGAACGGGGAAGATTCTTTCTCGATAAGAATCTGTGGAAGGTGCCCGCGATGGGGGACCTTCTTCATAAGACAAGCATCGAAATTTTTTGCCGCGTGTTTTACGCCCTCTATTCCGGCTCGGGAGAGAACATCGAAGTGATCAAAATGGCGGCGGAGGCCTGCGGCAACAAGTATATGGAAGCCCAGATCAAGACGGTCGCCCTTCCGCTGATGGTAGAAAAAGGGATGAATATCACGGAAGCGTTCGAAGCGACTGGCGTCTTTACCAAAACGGCGATCTCGCGGTTCCATTCCGGCGCGGAAACGGGAACGGTCAAGAATACCGCGCTCCAGCTCGCCGACTATTACGAAAAAGAGACCGGCTACCGGATGCGGAACGCCATCGATTTGATCCAGCTTGTCATTTCAATGATCATCATGGTGGTGCTGACAGGACTGACGCTTGTCTCTTCCGAAACCGCCACGATCAAGCCAAAGCCGCCGGGCGGAGGGGGCATGATCATCCACGCCGTTCACCTGTTCCGGTCGTTCATCTAATCGTCATTGAGGGAAGGAATTGGCCCTATGCCTGATGTCGACATTACCGATAAGATCGGCTACACGCTTCTGAAAAAGGGGATCATCGACTACGAGACGCTCGAAAAATCGCTGCGAGTCAAGGAGTCGGAATCCAATAAGAAGGACCGGCGCAATCTCGGACAAATTCTCGTCAGCGAATTCAACGCCGATCACGACGCGGTCTTCCGAGAAGTGGCAAACCTCTACGCCTTCCGCGAGATTTATCTTGCCGATGAAGCGGTCGACAAGACCCGCGTCGAGTTCATCAGAAAGCTCGTCGACGGCCTCCCCGAATCGCAGCGGGACATGCTCATCCAATCGAAGATGCTGCCGCTCAAGTTCGACGAAAAGCAGCCCGACAAATTGATCATTATCTGCACCGACCCGACCGACCGGAACATCCCGGTCATCGCCCGCAATTTCAACGCGAAGAAATACGAGGTCACCTACGTGCGGCTGAAAGAGATGCAGAACCTTCTCGAACAGGTCATCCCGCCGCAGAACGAGTTTCTCAAGCTCCTCGAAGACAACCAGATCACCGTCGATACGAGCCAGGACGATGCGACCGTCGACGAGGAAGCGCTGGAAGCGGAGATCAGCAAGAGCGCTCTCGCAAATCTCATCGAAGGCTGCATCGTGGAGGCCGTCCGAAGGGACGTCAGCGATATTCATATCGTTCCAGCCGAAGGGAACGTGACGAACTTCATGTTCCGCGTCGACGGCAACCTGCAGGTGTGGCATCGCCAGGAGAATACGCTCCCCGAAGCTGTGCTTGCCGTCGTCAAGGACAGGACGAAGAATGTCGACCGCTTTGAACGCGAGATGTCGCAGGACGGTTTTATCCAGCGCGTCATCGACGGACACCAGCTCCGTTTCCGTGTCTCCATCATGCCGATCGTGACGACCGAATTCAAGCACAAATTCGAAAGCGTCGTCATCCGCGTCCTCGACGACCGGAAAGTGATCACCGACCTCAACAAGCTCGGGTTGCAGGGACCCGCGCGAGCCTTCTTCGACAAAGCAATAAAAAAGCCCCAGGGCATCATCATCCTCACCGGTCCTACGGGATCCGGAAAATCGACGACGCTGATCGCCGCGCTGTATCAAGTGATCGATCCTACCGTGAACGTGCTGACGATCGAAGAGCCGGTCGAGTACATCATCAAGGGCGCGCGCCAGCTCAAGATCGGCCCGAAGATGTCGTTCGAGCAGTCCATCAGAGGTATCTTGCGTCACGACCCCGATATCGTACTCGTCGGTGAAATGCGCGATAAAGTCACTGCGGAAACTGCCATCAAGCTTGCGAACACCGGTCACCTTGTCTTCTCGACGCTCCACACCAACGACGCTCCTAGCGCCGTGGCACGTTTGTACAAGATGGGCATCGAGCCGTTCCTCATCGCATACGCGATCAATATTATCGTCGCACAGCGCCTTATTCGTACGCTGTGCAAGATCTGCAAGCAGCCGCTCGGCGAAGAAGATTGGCCGGACATGCTGAAGTTTGGGTTCACCGAAGAGGAACTCCGTGCGCACCAGTTCTTTAAGGCTGCCGGCTGCGACAAATGCAACGGAGGCTACAAAGGACGCGCTGCCATTCACGAAGCCCTCTACTTCTCCAAGGCCATCAAGGACATCATCCTTAATGCAGGTGATAAGGTCGACGAAAACGCAATTCGCGACCAGGCTGCCAAGGATGGAATGTGGACACTGCGGCGGTCGGGGATGGAGAGAATGAAAGAGGGAGTGACGACACTCGAAGAGGTCATCTCAACGACGGTCGAGGACGAGTAGCTATTACATTTTCCTTTTTACACCTGGTGTAGTTTTTACACTAACAAAAATACCGACTCAGTGGCGCACGGTCCGGGGAGTGCGCCAAATCCTCGAATTCCTTCATTTTCAGGCATCTCTCTTTTTTAGGTTATTAGGCATGAAGATTGCTTTTTATCGCATGGGCAATCTTTCAAGGCTGAACGTGCGATTTGCCACAACAATTGTTGTGCGCTGGAGATAGTTTGATACCGATGAGCAGTACAATCGAGGGATCAATCGGAGAATAAAGCATGGGTACCGGTCAGACTTTACTTACGATCATGGCGATGATGATGCTGAGCCGCATGGTGCTGGCTGTGAATAACGATAATGCACAAAGCGGCGGCAGCGTCGAAATGGCGGCATACAGGATCACGGCGACCTCGCTCGGTAAATCGATCATCGAGGAAGCTACCGGCTGCGCGTATGATCAGAATTCGGATACCGTGGGCATTTCAAACGTGTCCGGTTTCACGGCCCCCTCCGCGCTGGGCCCTAAAACAGGCGAAGTGTACCCCAGATACAACGACTTTGATGACTTTAATGGTTTGCATCTGGTTGATAGCCTGGCTGGCTCAGCTGTTTTCGTCGTGGACGTGACTGTTCAGTATGTGAATATTTCCAGTAATGTCATTACCGCTTCGAGTACACAGACCTATAACAAGCAGATGACGGTCAGGGTGTCGAGCAAAAGCATGACTGATACATTGACATTCTATACCGTGATGAGTTACTGGTATTTTAGATAGAAACTAAGTGAGAAGAAGCTATGGGTTCACAAGTAGTTCTTGATCTCATCGCATCATCGTTGACGTTTGGCACTCTCCTGCTCATGGCGATACGGATGAACGGAACTGTCAGCGAAAGCATGCAGATGTACAACGGCGACCTGTTGGTTCAAAGCAATATGATCACGGTTGTCAATATGATCGAGTATGACTTCCGAAAAATAGGATACTGCGCGAACCCCGCTAATTTTCCGGACCCGACGCAGTCGATCATCTATGCCGATTCGACCAGCATAAAGTTTTACACCGATTTGTCGACGGCAGCATACCCGAACGGCGATGGCACTCCGGATATCGTCTATTACTATGTAGGACCGACGAGTGAACTCGCCTCGACTCCTAATCCCAACGACAGGATCCTTTATCGCGTCGTGAATAACGCGCCTCCCAAAGGAGCGAATTTAGGCGTTACCGAATTTGGTTTACTGTACTTCAGCGCGCTCGGCGATACGCTGCATTTTCCTATTACTCATCCGAGCCAGATATGGGCGATGCAGATCACCGTTCAGGTTCAGAACAGCGCGGCTCCGACGCTCAGGTACAATACGGGGAAGTTTGACACACAGTACTCTCAGGCATTCTGGAGACAAGTGCGGCTGGCTTCGCAAAACCTTAAGAGCCGATAATGTATTTTAGCAGAGGGAAAAAATGGGACGGAACGCTATTTATCTCGCTATAGGTTTCACCACTCTGTGTTTGATGACCGGTTTGAATTTATCGCGCGTCAGTCTCGACGCGTTTTCGAATGCAATTACATACCAGGAAAACAGCAATATCCTTAATATTGCCGAGACGGGGGCGAATTTCGCCTGTAATCAGCTTTTCACGACCCCTAACTGGAGGACCGGATTCCAAAACGTGCCGTTCGGCGGAGGGACTTTCACGGTGACCGTGAACATGGTTGTGAACGGCACTGATTCGAGCAGGATCCAGGTAATAAGCGCCGCAACCTATCAGGGGCTGAAAGATACGATCAAAATACTCCTTCAGCCCAGCCTCTTCTCAAAGTTCGCCTACTTCTCGGACAACGAGCCGAGCTCGATCAGCTGGACGACGGGAGATACCGTGTGGGGTCCATACCACAGCAACACCAGTTTGTATGTCAGCGGAAATCCGGTATTCAACGGCAAAGCGACGGCACAGGGAGGCGTCGTTAAGAACTCCAACCCCAGCAACCCGGTGTTCAATGGCGGCTTCCAATCGGGCGTTTCGATCACTATGCCGTCCGACCTTAGTGCCTTGCAGGGTAAAGCGCAGCAGACCGGGGGGGGATTTTATCTCGCGACGAGCAGTGATTTTTATCTGACGTTCAATTCCAATGGTACCGTCAATTACAGGCTTGGAACGAGCGGATCGTGGACAACTCAGACGCTCACTGCGTTTGCGGGGACGAACAAAGTGGTGGTGATCAACGGAGGCAACATTCACGTAAAAGGGATCCTCAACGGCCAAGTGACCATTGCGGCGTTGTCCAGCAATAGCAATAACGGTCAAGTCTGGATTGATTCTTCCGTGGCCTATAACAGCAACCCGGTTAACAACCCCGCATCGACCGATATGCTGGGCATCTGTGCAACCAACAATATTGAGATCGCCAGCAATTCAAACAATAATAACTCATCCAGAGGGGTCACAATTCAGGGCTCGTTGTTCTCGCTAAAAGGCGGGTTTGGAGCAGATAGTGCTACGACAAAGGTGCCGTCAGGCAGTATTCACCTTCTAGGCGGAGTCAGTCAGGCCGTCCGGCAGGCGGTTGGCGTCGTTGGCGGCACTCATGGATACCTGAAGAGCTATTATTACGATAATCGGTTTTTGGTTTCCGCGCCTCCGTGTTTTCCAACGACCGGGAGCTACGAAGTTCTCGAATGGTGGGAATAGGATCTCTCCGAGAGCGCATTTTAGGGCGTAATCGGACCTTTTGAACGACAGGGGAGGAACAGCGGACCGATTGGTTTTTTCCCGCCAGATCCTCTCCGAATTTTGCCTCTCCCGTCAAACTCCCTGCCGGAGTTTTTTTATTGACTTTCACTAGCGCTTTCAATATATTCACCACGACATCTCATGTAAAGCTTGAGCGGCCTTTCGGTATTCTATTTTTGTACAAGGAATAGAAAACGAAATCAATCTATTCAATCGCTGAAAAATTTTCATGGATCAGCCAATTGTAGCCCCTTCTGTTGCTCCCGTAGATGAAACCCAGCTGAAGGCGCGTCAAATTTTGCGGCAGATGGTGGCGCAGGTTCCGGAAAGCGTTTACGGATTGGAGCGGCAGATTTTCATCGGCGATCTTGTCGAGAAGCTGCCGGTCGAGAGCCGAACGATCCTTCATGCTTTCACGAATTCTTTTTTTCTTCGGATGTTCACGATCAATGCATCCGACATTGACCTCGGCGGCTACGGGGGACAAGGGCTTGTATGGTACAGAGTGTTCGGATCCAAGAAACCGGATCAGACGATCCCAAAGCTCGAATCCGACGAAATCAATATTTTGGTCCAGGCGCTTTTGATGGCGCGCCAACGGCAGGTGCTCTACGAAAATAAGAACCTCGATTTTTCCTATATGATCGAGGATGGAGATCGTACGGTCCGCTTTCGCGCCGATGCCTATCTGGATCTGGACCAGATCGCGCTCAATATGCGCGCGATCAATCAGACGATCCGCCCCTACAAGGCGCTCGAGCTTCATCCGAATATTACGAAGATCGTGAGCCTTGCGCACACAAAGGAGGGGCTTACGCTGGTGACCGGTATTACCGGCTCGGGCAAGAGCTCGACGCTCGACGCGATGATCGACCTCAACAACCACACGGTCGACGGCCACATCGTGATCATCGCTTCGCCGATCGAGTTCGTGCACAAATCGGACAGGTGCATCGTCCGCCATCGCGAGGTCGGGCGCGACGTGCTTTCGTTCAAGGACGGCGCAATACAGGCTCTGCGCCAGGACCCGGATATCATCGTCATCGGCGAAATGCGCGATCCGGAGACGATCATGGTCTCGCTCGAGATCACGGACAGCGGGCACAAGGTATTCTCGACGCTCCATACTGCGTCGGCCGTCGAGAGCATCGACCGTATCATCGGCGAAGTTCCCCCGGTGGAGCAGGAGCGCGTGCGCAACAGGATGGCCGACGTTCTCCGGTGCGTCATGTCCCAGAAGCTGATCCCGAGCCTCGACGGAAAAAGGGTGCTTGCGCGCGAGGTCCTTGTGATGACGCCGTCGGTGCGTTCAGCGATCAAGAACAACAACACCGGGGAAATTTATCAGATGATCCAGGAGTCCGGCGATCAGGGGATGACGACGATGGAGCAGGACCTGAAGAGATTGTTCGTGCAGAAGAAAATTTCGCTCGAGTCGGCGATCAATTTTTCCAACAACAAGAAGCGAATGCAGCAGCTGCTGGGCGCAGGATCGCAGCCATAAGCGGCAATTAACGCACACGACAGACACAGCGACGATACATGCCCTATAACAAAGGAGAAGGAAAAACTGCCCTGACGATTTTCGTCGACGGCCTGGACGTTAAATTCGTTCACGTCGCCCTCAGGGGAAAGCAGTTCCATCTCGAAGATTTCAAGACGGTCAACCTCGTCAAGAAGCTGGAGGAACGACAGACCTCGGCCGATGTCGGCGCCGGCCTCGAAGGCGTCGATCTGCTCGATGCGTCATCCAACGCTCCGATCCTTCAGGAAGGCGTTGCAGAGGAAGCTGAAGGTTCTGAGACGAACAACAGCGTCATCCTTGGACTGCTCACGGATTATCCTTCCCTCAAGTACCAGTTTGGGTACTCCATTTCCGAGCCGAGCGTGTATTACCAGACGTTCGAGGATTCGTTCGGCCTCAGCGGCGGGAAGCTGAAGAAGAAATTGGTCGAGGAGCTTTCCAAGATCCGCGCCACCAAGCCGAGCGCGGATGCTGTGGCGTACATCAAAGCGACGGAAGGGCAGATCCTCTCGGTCATCCGCGAGGACGGACTTAGCCTGATCGAGATCCTGGAAGCCATCAAGGATTTCATCGGCAAGAGGATCCCGCGGGTGTCGTTCATCGAAACGTCCGATATATCCTTGATGAACCTGGTGCGCGCGAATTACGACGTCGGTTCCGAGGAGATCTCGGTGATCATGTATGTCGGCAGTGAATTCAGCCGGTTGATCTTCTTGAAGGGAAAGGATTTTCTCCATTTCGCGCCCGTGATCAGCGAAGGGCGGACATCGCCGAACATCGAGAACACCCTCTACTCGCGCATTCTTCTCGAGCAGGACAGCGCGGGCATCATGCGCCTCGACAGGATCTTTCTCGCCGGGGAAGCGCACAAACTTGAACTGAAGCAGTTCCTCTCGCCCCAGTTCGCCGAGGCGCCGATCGAATACCTGATACCCCGGAACCTCGACACCGGCGCGCTCCAGCAAAGCGTCGAAGAGATCACCTCCGAGTACGCCGTACCGATCTCGGCGGCGATGAGGATCCTCGACCCGAAAAATCCGGAATACTACAGCATCGACCTTCTGCCTCAAAGTTTCAGGGAGGGGCAGAAGGTGTTCAAACTGGCGTGGCACGGGTACGTGCTCATGCTGCTGATCTTTCTCGGAACGCTCTTTTTCACAACCCGGATCGCCGACCAGGCCGAGGACGTGAGGGCCGCCAACAGGGCGCTGCAGGAAAAACAACTTCAGCAGTCGGAGAACGAACGCCTCCAGAAGATCCTGGACAGCCTCACGGCGCAGAACCAGCAGTATATCAGCGCGCTCGAGGTGTACGATAATATCGTTCCGAACTACAATCGGTGGAGCAAGGTCTTCTATCATCTCACGCAAAGCGTCGAAGACGTCAACTCGCTGTGGATCGGCGATATCCAGACCAAACCCGACAGCACCATCGAATTGACCGGCTATACGTTGTACCGTCCCAGAATTCCCCGCATAGCCAACATGTTCGAAAAAGCGACGCTGCAGTCCGTCGAGCTTCAGGAGATCCGGGGCAAGACGGTCTACAAGTTCATTCTCTCGATACAAAAACTGGATTCCGACTGATAAAGGTCCGTTGTGTCGTATAAGATACGAAATTCAATAGCGCTTGGAGTTCTTCTCCTTCTCGTCATAGGGATCGGCGGGTATATTTCGTTTGTTCTCCAGCCAGGGAAAATAAACAAGTACAAGAAAGAGGCCAAGGCGATCGAAGCGCAGTTGAAGGACAACACCCTGCAGACGAATGCCATTACGGGCATGCAGGAGAAGCTCCGCGAGACCGTCCATCGGTGGAACAACAGGACGAAAGAGATCGGGGCGTCGGATATGTCGTCGCAGACATACGGCTATCTGAGCGACATCATCGACGAAAGCGGACAGCTCCGCCTGAACATGACGTTTTCGGGAACGAAGATGGATGCAAAGTACGGTTACAATACGTACAAGCTGACCGGCGCGGCGGAGTTCCCGAATATTTTCAGGTTCATCTGGCTCCTGGAGAACGGCCGACGTCTGTACAAGATCACGAGCGTGACAGTGCACAGCGAGGAACAGACAAAAGCGACCGAGGAGTATCCGACGATCGACCTGAAATACGAGATGGAATTGAACGCCTACTTTACCTCGGAGACGTCGCTGAACAAGCCGGTCATGAAACCGGACTCCGTTCCGCAGCCGATTACGTCGAACCCGTTCTTGCCGAACATCCTGAAGCTTTCGCCGCAGAACGTCCGAAACCTGCTCGACGTCGCGGCGATCAACGTCAAAGCGGTGGCGCCGGGAAAAGCGCTCGTCATGGACCAGACGGGACACCTCATCACGCTTCAGATCGGGGATGAGGTGTACCTGGGAAAGATGACGGCGACGCATCCTCAGGAAGGGACCGTCGAGTTCACGCTCAATAACGGAGGGATTATCGAGACGGTGAACAAGCAAATCGCGTTTGAGAAAAAATCACAAGGGATCACTCCATGAAAACTTTGTTCATCCAGTTTCGTCGAACGGGCCTGCGGGCCCTCCGCGAGTCGACGGCATGCGGGAGAATATTGCTCCTGGTCTGCGCGGCGATGGTGCTCGGGCTCCAAACGGCAGGCGCGCAAAACAACCGCGAACGGCGGCTGATCTTGAATGATTATGTCTCGCCCGAAGAACTCATTTCCATGTCGAAATCCCTGCCGTTCGATAAGGCCGTGTCCCTCTTCACCGACTTCAGCAAAAAATATTTGAACAAGATTATTGTCGACCCGACCAACAATAAGAAAGAGATCGGCGTCGACATCGAGAACATGTACTGGCTACAGGCGTTCGAGACCGTGCTTCGCGCCAACTCGCTCTGGTATGAAGAAAAAGAGGAGTACTTCCAGATCATTTATCCTGGGGATAGCACCAAAGCGATGGCGGGCGGGGGAGGCGGAGCGTCAACCGGAGCGATGGCGAGAGATTCTTCGTCGAAAGCGATGTTTCTTGCCAGAGATATAAAAATTTCGACGGTCTTCTTTTCAATAGATGTCTCAAAGACCCTCAACACCGGCGTCAACTGGACGTTCAAGGACAGCACCAACAACGGATCGGTGTACGGCGGGCAGTTGAAAAGCAACCTGGAAAACCCCGACCAGCAGGCAGCGACCTCGGGTTCATCGGGGTCGTCGGGGGGCTCTTCCGGCCAGACGACCGTTCCGGACGCGTTCATTGCGAGAATAATTCCAAAATTGAATTTCGGCACGCTGACCGGTTTTGTTTCATTTCTTGAAGGGAACGGGCTGGGCGACGTTATCTCGAATCCGCAGATCATCGTCTCATCGGGAAAAGTGGGACAGATACAGATCGGCACGGATATATTCGTCACGACCAAAGACTTCGCCGGCAATACGATACAGCAGCAGATCGCGACTGGTCTTATCGTCAAAGTGACTCCTACGTTGTATGAACTCCACGGAGTTCGTTTCATTAACCTGGCAGCGCATGTCGAGAACAGCAAGCAGGACGGCGCGAACATCGACAAATCTTCCATCGATACGTATTTGCTCTTGAACGACGGCGAGGAGACCGTTCTCGGGGGTTTGTACTCAACGACTGAAACGGAAACGCGTGCCGGCGTGCCGTTCCTCAGGGATTTGCCCTGGTACGTCTTCGGACTCCGGTATATCTTCGGCTCTGATATCAAGGCCGATTCCAAGACCGAACTCATTATCCTCCTGAAAGCTGAAGTTATCCCTTCCATCGAAGAGCGCCTTGCCGATAAGCTGAAAAACAACGAGAACCTTATCGAGAAGACCGAAAAACAGATGGAGGAAAATAACGCGAAGCACAAATCCAAGATGAAAACAGAGTAGGTCCTCGTGTGATTTCTGTCAATCTTTCCTTCGTTAACAAAAGAGAGATTGTTGAGTGAGGACGGTTTTTGTCTCGCATTTTTTAGCGGATATTTGGAGAGGCGTTCCGGCCCTCTGAAAAACCCGATGAAGAGCAGGTAGATCACCGTATTCTCGAAAATGCGTGCTCCGCTGTATTGAGAATCGGCTCGAAAAGCTTAAGTTCCCGGAATACGGAAGCCACAGAGGTAGAGTGAAGATAAGGCGCAATTTCTGCTCCCCCATTCTTGAACAGTGAGTCGCGATTGAAACGATTATTCGTGAGGTTGTTATGAGACAACGACAATATGTGACGTATCTTATCATTCTGGTATTTGCCGGATTGTTTTCGTGCGCCAATCCGACATCATCGAACGGGTCCGAATATGCCGTGACGATCAGCGGGACGGTGGTCAACCTTTCTGCAACTCCTCTGGACAGTGTGCATATCGTCCTCTGGACCCCCTTCCAGCAAGATACCGGCAAATCGAACGGGACATTTTCGATCAGTTTCCAGGCATCGGATAAAACGACCGTCAACGACTCGATCACGTTCTCGAGGGCCGGATGGTATAGCCTGACAAAATACTTCACCTACAGTTCAAGCTCTGCGACGATCAGTCTCGGTGCCGTGGCGTTGAAGGGGCTCACCGGAGCGCAGGACAGCACGACCGCGACCACCCACGCATCTCAGCGGGCTGGACAAATTGTCTTCCTCGGCTCGTCGACGGATAACCTATCGATTCTCGGTGCGGGCGGGCCGACGGCTACGATTTTGACATTTGAAGTACGGGATTCGCTTGGAACTCCCGTTGACACCTCAAACTCGGTTAGCGTCGATTTCAAATTCATCAATCAGCCCGACGCTCTGACGCAGCTCAATTTGGACAGCGTGCGCACGAATTCTTCGGGCCAGGTTGCGGTTCAGCTTTCATCCGGATATAAAGCCGGACTCGCGACGGTCGAAGCGTATGCGGCGGTGAAGGATAAGAGCAGCGCTACCGGATACGACACCATCGCATCGCAGATCGTTTCTATTCCTATTTACGGCGGCTATCCGGACAGCTCGCATTTATCGATCGGCAGCACACTCTTCAACGTTCCGGGAGGAGTGATCATCAACTTCCAGGATAAGGTATCAGTTCTCGTCGGGGACAAATACGGCAACCCGGTCCATCCGGGAACTCCGGTGTACTTTACTTCTACGGGAGGGAGCATTGAGGCGCAGGGGCTTACCGACAACGATGGAATTGCAAGCGCAACGTTGTTTACGGGTAATCCGGTGCCGTCGAACGGATTTGCTTGGATCTACGCTCAGGTCGCGACGCTTCCTCAGTCGGGATCGGCATCAAGTTCGACGGCTTCGACGCCGATCTTTACGTCAAAGAATAAGAAGTATGCGGACGGCGTTACCTTCAATAGGACGACGACCGTGCCGAAGCCTCTCGCGAATCATATTGTAAAATTTAAGCCGGCAAGCATCAAGGCGGGAACTGTACTCACAGATTCTACACCGATCCTCTTCTCGGGACGGACGATCATCTCGACGTCCAACAATAATTTCGTCATCCCGGTCGGATTGTCGACGACGGTGAATTATACCGTCTCCGACCTCAACGGCAATCCGTTGACGGGAGGTTCCACCGTTTCGGTTTCTGCAACCGGGTCGGCGTCGTCCTCCGTGACAATGACCGGCGACATAACCGTCAATATTCCCGATACGCAGGACAAGAGGTTCACTCAATACCAGGTGAATCTGAAGGACAATCGGACGACGGGAACGAACGTTGCTCAGCCGGTTTCGCTGACGATCTCGGTGACAAGCCAGAACGGAAATTCCAAGTTGGTTCTGGGAGGGACGCTTTCGAGCACCCAGGGCGGCGGCCCTGACAGCAGCATAGTGAGCCACATTGTTCTCTCCAATCCTTCAACCGATTCCATTTATGTTACCGGCGTTGGCGGCACGACGACTGACGTCGCCAAATTCAAAGTGTATAACACATTCGGGCAACCGGCAAAGAATGTTGCCGTGAACTTCAAAATAGTTGTGCCGCTCGGCGGCGGAGAATATCTCTCGCCCGCAACGGCTCTTACCGATACCGGCGGCAATGTGCAGACGACGCTCACAAGCGGGACAAAGTACGGAGAGGTTCTTGTCACCGCTTCGACGACCAAGGACTCGATAACCCAGACATCGGACCCGAAGATCGTCTACATTGTTGTTCCCTCGTCTGCCAGGCTGGCTTCTCAGGTCCAATATTTAGGGGCGACTGCGACAGATATTTATGTTGACGGCGTCGGCGCGCTTGAGAACTCGACGATAGGCTACCAAGTCACGGATTCTCTGGGAATTCCGATCGACAGAACGCGCAGGGTTGGTGTGACATATAATATCCAGTTCTTCCCCAACTCAACAATTGCAGGGGGCACACCTCCGTCGGTTATTCCCGCGACAGACAGTACTGACGACAATGGACAGTTGCACACGACAGTTATCAGCGGATCCGAGGCTGGCGTCGTTCAGGTTGTTGCACACATCAGTGTTCCGAACAGAGGAACTCTGATCTCCCAGCCGGTCAAGATAACTGTCCACGCAGGATTCCCGGATCAGGCGCACTTTTCGCTTATTCCAAGCCATTATGTTGTGGCTGGGTTCAATAACAAGATTCCTTTCACGGTCGAGGTTGGTGATACTTTCAGCAATCCTGTCGCCAAGGGAACGGCCGTTTATTTCCATTCACAGTCCGGGGTTATCGAAACTGGATCGCAGGACTTCAACGCATATACCCAGATAGACGGGTCAGCAACAGTTAGTTTGCTCTTGGTAAATCCGTTACCCTATTCAGGCCAATATGAATATAAACCGGGTATTTTCAGCGGTCTTCCCTACGCATCTTTAATAAACGGACGTGATGGATATTTCTGGGTCACTGCCCAAACTCAAGGTCACTTCAATACAAACGTTACTGACAGTGTCCTGGAAGTGGAGGCGACCAATCCTATAGTTTTGACCGGTGTTCCGGATACGGTTGTACCGATGAGTGCCGTTTCTCACACTACAGCTCCGATCTCAGTTACCATTAAAGACGGGAATGGCAATCCGTTGCCCGACGGCACCACGATCTCGGCCACCATTGTGCCTCCCGCGAACCCGCCATCGGGATTCCAGATCGGAGTTTCCGGCGATATTTCAAACTCGGCTGTAGTGTCGCTCCCGGATGCTGCCTATGCACGGTTCCCGGGTCCTGGAATCACTGATTTCACTTTCCAAGTCGTGAATTCGTCGGTTCCACCAGCTGTTGCCACTGGGGTTACTGTGACGGTGATTATTACTATTGCCAGTCCTAATATCGGCACTGTCAGCTTTACGGTTAATGCTTTAGCACAATAGTGTAAGGGAACTGCATAGAACTTTACAGGGACGAGAGTATCAACTGAAAAAAACTCCAACTTCTTTTTTGAGGTTGGAGTTTTTGTTAGCTTCGCCATTTAAGAGCATGTTTTTTCGCCTCAAGGTCAGCCATAGAGGATGATCGTGAAACGGTCGGTCTGTTCACTGGCTCTTCTTTTCTCCGCTTTTTCTTTTCTCTTTCCGCAGGCTCCGTCCATTACATCGGTGACGCCGGCGTCCGGAGTTCCCGGCGCTGTCGTGACAATTGCCGGAAATAATTTTAGCGCCGCTTCCGCAAGCGATGTCGTCTATTTCAGCGGCGTGAAAGCGGCGGTCAACTCTGCATCTCCGACACAATTGAAAGTAGTAGTTCCGGTCGGGGCCTCTTTCGGCCCGGTCAGTGTTACTGTTACGTCAACCGGCCTCACCGCATCTTCCGCCATTCCGTTCATTCCAACATTCCCCGGAGGGGTCGCTCTTTCATCGTCGGGCTTTTTCCCGAAAATGGATTTTGTGACCGGAGATCTTCCGTACGGCGTTGCCATCGGCGACCTGGACGGAGACGGCAAGCCCGACTTTGTGGTCACAAACAATGCCGACAGCTCGATCTCGATCTTCAGGAATACGGGAACGGGCGACAGCCTTTCAACCAGCACGTTCGCTCCCCCCGTCATCCTGACAACCGGCAGAGGTCCGTGGGGGATCGCTGTTGCCGACATTGACGGGGACGGAAAGCTGGACATCGTGGTCTCGAACGGGAACGGGGGGACAATTTCTGTATTTCGAAACGCGGGCTCAAGCGGCAGTATCACAGCAAGTTCATTTGCTCCCAGGGTTGATTTTGCAACAGGCGGCGGAGGCGGCGGGGGATACGGTATCGCGATCGCCGACCTGGATGGAGACGGAAAACCGGACGTTGTGGTGACAAATCATTTTGCTAATTCGATCTCGATCCTCAGAAATACAAGCGGTATTGGGTCTGTCGCATTTGCGGCGACTGTTGATTTTTCAACGGGCGCCATTCCGTACGGGGTCGCTGTGGGCGATCTTGACGGAGACGGAAAGCCCGACATCGTCGTCGCCAACAGCGGCATCGATTCTCTTTCGATCTTCAGGAATACGAGCTCCAGCGGCAGCATCTCAGCCGCCTCGTTTGCTCCGAAAATTTCTCTTCCGGCAAGCGGCACCCCGGATGCGGTCGCACTTGTTGACGTCAACGCCGACGGAAAACCGGAGATCGTTTCGGCAAACACGAGCGACAGCACGCTTTCGGTCTTCCACAACAACTCCACCAGTGGAAGCTTATCCTTTGCAGCGGCGGTTGATTTCAAGCTGAACAGCGCGCCCAACAGCATCGCGCTGGGTGATTTCAACGGCGACGGCCTTCCCGACATTGCTACCTCGAACAGCGGCAACACCGTTTCGGTCTTTCAGAATATGAGCGGGAGCGGAAACGCGATCGCCGCGAGCTCCCTCGGCGGCGAAAAAGACTTTAGCATCGCGAGCTCTCCGTTCGGACTTGCTATCGGAGACCTTAACGGCGATGGGAGGCCGGATCTGATCACAGCCAGCAGCCAGACCAACACCGCTTCCGTATTTTTGTCCGATAACGGCATTCCTTCGATTGCAGTCGGTAAATCTCTCATCGGTTTCGGCTTTGTACCCCTTCATGATTCTTCCAGCATCGACGTCGAAGTGAAGGATGTTTCGGCAAACCGTTTGATCATCGATACCATTTATGCCAACGGGAACAAGCTCACTTTTTCGGTCACGCAGGGGAACATTACGGATTCACTCAAGCTGACAATGCTCTTTCGCGCCGACTCGATCGGATCCTATGCCGATACCGTTTTCATCAAAAGCAACGCACTGACGCCGTTGATCATGCTCCCCGTGTCAGCAAAGGTGTACTCGCTTCCCGGCAAGCCGGCCGCCGTGTCGGTGACCCCATCGGGCTGGTCGAACGCGCAATCGTTTTCGATTTCATGGACGAACAGTCTGGCCGGAATGCTTCCGATTGGAAAGATTTGGTACTCGATCGATACGCTTCCTCGGAATGCCGCTTCCGTCCAGAGCCAGGCAGCGGCGAACACGAGCGCCTCGCTCCCGATGTCGCTGGTGGGGAAGGACACGGTCTATTTCTTCCTCGAAGATTCTTTGGGGAATAAAAATCCGGATTCGGTCGCTTCTGTCGTGATCAAGTTCGACAACAAGGGCCCGGCGATCGTTCACAACAACGCGGCTCTGGACACAATTTTCGTCCAGGCGGACGGAAGCTTGTCGGGCATTCCCCCCATCGCTGCCTCGTCGTCCGAACCGGCGAATGAGTCGGGGGTGATGAGCTTCAACCTCTTGTATCGGCGCCTCGACGAGCAGGCCTGGACAACCGTGAGCTTCGCGAATGATTCAGCCGCCATTCCTTCAACATCGTTCATCAAGAACGGAAGAGCGGTCGGCGCCGTGTACAGGATTCAGGCGATCGACAGTGCGGGGAATATCTCGCTGTCAAACCTCTACTCGTTTGACATTCGGTACTCGAACGATCTGACCGTGACGGATTTTACGACTCTTCCGACTGTCCACTCCCTCAGTCTGCCCGCGGGGCAGGAGGTCAAGGCGTACCGGCTTTTGTCCGTACCATACATCCCCGAAGATCAGAGGCCGAGCAGTTTTATCGATCAAAGCTTCGGTCCGAGCGACGCGAACGGTGTTGCATACGTGAATTGGCGGATGGTGCGATGGTTCAACGGGGCCTGGAGCGATTATGGCACGTACAAAGATCTGCCGGTCGTTGTGCCCGGCTCTGGATTCATGATGGTGACTGAGAATGCCGGGAAATCCGCCGCGTTGGCCAGGCCGAAACTCATCCGGGCCGATAACATGCTGTACAACGGCATCGCGCTCGATCAGGGATGGAATCTCTTGGGAAATCCTTTCCTGGTCGATGTGCCGTTTGACCGTCTTATCTTCCAGGGGGGGACTCCCCTTGCTCACTATTATTTTTCTGGGACCGGAACTCAGGGGGGATGGGAAGGATCAGGCTCCGACGTCGACACGATGCGCAGCTGGCAGGGACTGGCCGTTGAGGTTGACTCCGCATGTGTTGTGAAGTTCGACCTGGCCGGAGTTATTCTTCCCCCCGCGGCGGGGATGATCAAAAAGGGGGCAAAGCTTCCCGCGAAAGCGGACCCGAAGCTGAACGCAAAGGAGTGGACGCTTGGGATCGATGCGGTGAGAGACGATATCAACATGTCGTGCCTCGGCGCTGAGGTCGGCATGAAAGCAAACGCGCAAAAAGGAGTTGATCCGTCCGACCGGTTCCAGGCTCCGTTCATCGGCGGCAGTAATATTCTCTTGGGAATGGAAAGCGCGGCGGGAATGCTCATGAAAGATATGAGGCCGGTCAGCTCCGAGGGGGATGTGTGGGATGTCACTGTTAAGACGGGAGATGCTCTTGCCAAATCACAATTGAGGTTCGGTTCGACCGAGGCAATTGTAAATCAAGGCTTCGGAGTTATCGCCGTCGATCCCGCGAAAGGCCTCGCCTACGATCTGACGAAGCAGAAATCGATCGTGGTCACGAGCGGCAGCGACGGCGAGGGGATGGTGCGGTTGATCGTCGGGACCTCTTCATTTATCGATAAGAATCTGGATGGGATTGCCCTGATACCGGACGAGCCGAACCTCTTTAATAATTATCCGAACCCGTTCAATCCTGCGACCGTCATCCGCTATGCCGTTCCTTCGTCGATGCCGTCGGCGCGAGTGCAGCTGCGGGTGTATAATATTCTGGGACAGCAGATCCGGACACTCGTCGACGGGTCAGTCGTGCCTGGATTCTATGAAGCGAGCTTTGACGGACACGGTCTTGCTTCGGGGACGTATTTTTACCGCATCTCAATTACCGGCGGGGGTGCGTCGTATCATAATGTCAAAAAAATGCTCTTGATCAAGTAGAGACAATTCAATGTATTCTCACCCAAAAGACAAACGGAACACCACAATCCTCCTCCTCGTCGCAGCCGTGACTCTTGTTGCCCCGCGGCTTTCTGCTCAGGATGCGCCTAAGCCTTCTATCAAAGCAGTCCTGGTCAGCGGGGGAGTGGCAGGAATGTCGGCCGGTGAATCAGAGTCGTTCTTTTCCAGCTTTAAGGATAAACTCTCTCAATTTCCCGATCTCGCAGTTATGCTCAAGGCGGATTTTGGTAAAGGGTTGAAGAAGGAGGACAAAGCCGCTCTGGATAAGTGTGAAGACGTCGCCTGCATCCAATCGCTTGCGGCTAAATCTGGTTTCCAAAGGGTGCTTCTCTTAAGGGTCACAAAGAAGAATTCAACGTATCAACTTCAATCGGACGAGTTCGACGTCAAAAGACCTCAGAAGCTTTCCGGGATAACGGACAATGCCGTCTGCGCCTCGGCGGATGAGGTTAACCTCTTTATCAGGAAAGCGGCGATCAAAGTGGGGCAGGCGGTGACTCATGATACTTCGGTTCCCGAAGGGCTGCAGGAATCGAGGTCGAAGCTCTGGTGGTACGTCGGTTCAGCGGTCGTTGTCGGCGTTGCCGTGGGAGTCTACTTCATTGTGGAACACAAAAAAGGGAGTTCTTCCACACCAAGCTCACTTCCTCTCCCCCCGAATTTTCCGTAAGATAGGTTTTTTCCCTCGTTCCTACGGTCTCCTTGGGAACGCTCCCCTCACGAGAAAACCGACGTCAATGCTTTCTATCTCGCACCCAACTTCTCTCCCGTCCCTCGTTCCCGACGTCTCGTCGTGAAGTGATTGCCTTAGGATTGTGAACGAACCGCCTTTACCCGAACACCGCTGTCAACGCTTTTTCGGCCGCCTTTATCGTCTTCTCGATGTCATCGTCCGAATGAGCTGCAGACATGAATGCGGCCTCGAATTGCGACGGAGCGAGATAGATCCCTTGCTCGAGCATGGAGCCGAAGTATGCCGCAAATTTTTTGGTGTCCGATTTCTTTGCGGTCTCATAGTCGATCACCTTCCCCGTTGCAAAGAACAGCGTGAACATCGAGCCGACGCGATTTTGCGTGAGAGGGAGGTTGTGTCTATCGATGATCGATTGGATGCCCCGTTCGAGTTTGGCGGATTTCTTTTCGAGCTGAGCATAAATGCTCTTTTTACCGGAAAGCGTTTTCAGCATTTCGATTCCTGCGGCCATGGCGAGAGGGTTTCCCGAGAGCGTTCCAGCCTGATACATCGGTCCTGACGGTGCGACCATTTTCATGATCTCTTTCTTCCCTCCATACGCTCCAACCGGGAGCCCTCCGCCGATGATCTTTCCCAGCGTCGTGAGGTCGGGTGTGATGCCGTAAAGCTGTTGGGCCCCGCCGAGCGAAACGCGGAAACCGGTCATCACTTCATCCATAATAAATACAATGCCGTGCTTCGTGCACAGCGAACGGAGTCCCTCAAGAAATCCATGCCGCGGCGGAACACAGCCCATATTGCCGACAACGGGCTCGACGATCAATCCGGCGATCTGATCAGGATATTCCGCGATCAGGTTTTCGACCGACGCAAGGTCGTTGTAGCGGGCGGTGAGGGTCGCTCCGCCGATGACTGCGGGTACGCCGGGACTATCGGGGACTCCAAGTGTCATCGCCCCGGAGCCGGCTTTGATCAGGAACGAATCAGCATGGCCATGGTAACAACCTTCGAACTTGATGATCTTGTCTTTTCCGGTGAAAGCCCGCGCGAGGCGGATCGCGCTCATCGTTGCTTCGGTCCCGGAGTTGACCATGCGGACCATTTCAACCGAGGGCATAATCGCCGAAATGCGCTCCGCCATTTCCAGCTCGCGTTCCGTCGCGGCTCCGAAACTTGTTCCGCTGTTCGCTGCGTTCTTCACCGCTTTGAGAATGTGAGGATCCGCATGGCCGAGGATCATCGGCCCCCAGGAGCCGACGTAATCGATATACCGGTTCCCGTCCACATCCCATAACTTCGAGCCGCGCGCTTTGGCGATAAACACCGGGGTCCTTCCGACAGAAGCAAAAGCTCGTACCGGAGAATTCACTCCCCCCGGAATGAGCTGCAGCGCCTTGCTGAACAGCGTTCTGGATTTCGAGGTTTTCATTAGTTCCTTTCTCCAAACATCTTCATTCAAAAATTCAGTTCATTCACAGGAGATGGTTGTCACAATACCAGCGGTACGTTCTTTCGACTGCCTCGCGAAACGGAGTGATCGTGTAGCCGAGTTCGCGTTCGGCTTTTTTGGAGCTGTACCAATTACGGATTCCGGCCCCCGAGAAGAGTTCCGAGGTGACGAATGGTTCTTTCTTCATGACCATTCCCGCGAGGTCAAAAAATCTGCCGGCTGATTTCACGAAGGCGACCGGCATTTTGACGCGCGGGACGATGCCGCCGACAACTTCTGCGGTGATCTGAAATGCCTGCTTGTGGGTCAAATTGTCGCCGCCGAGAATGTAGCGTTCGCCGGTCCTTCCTTTAAGCGCTGCACCGCAATGTCCTTTGACGACGTCGGAAACGTAAACGACGTTCATTCCGCCGTCAATGTAGAACAATGCCTGGTGCTTTCTTACCGAGCGGATGATTTTGCCCCCGTTGAAGTGAAGGTCTCCGGGTCCGATGACGACTCCGGGGTTCACCATGACGGCGTCTAACCCTTGCTCAACACCTTTCGCGATCTCGCCTTCCGCCATGTGTTTCGAATACTTATACCCGCTGCTTTCCTGCGGCCAGTTGAACTGCGTCGATTCATCGGCGAGTTCTCCGTTTGCAGCGTGTCCTATTGCGGCGATCGAGCTTGTATGGACAAGGCGTTCGACATTTTCCTGTAAACATGCCTGGACGACATTTCTTGTTCCGAGCACATTGATCTCATATTGAAGCTCCCGTGCTGGTTTCCAAAATGAGACCATTGCCGCAGTGTGAAAAACTGTATCGCATCCGCGCACGGCGTATCGGAGCGAGTCGAGGTCGCGCACGTCCCCGATAGAGTGTTCGACGGGAAGAGATTGAACGTTGAAAAGGTTCGAGGAAGGGCGGCGAAGAATCCTAACGTTCCATCCTTCGGCCGAAAGCGCGGCCGCAAGATTCGAGCCGATGAATCCCGTGCCGCCGGTAATAAGAACGTTCTTCATGAAGTGTCGTCAGCGGAGAAGCTTTGCGGCATCCTTCGCGAAATAGGTGAGGATCAGATCCGCCCCCGCCCGCTTGATGCTTGTGAGGGTTTCCATCATGACACGCTCTTCATCGATCCAGCCGTTTCTGCCGGCGGCCTTGATCATCGAATATTCGCCGCTCACGTTGTAAGCAGCGGTCGGCATCTCGAACCTCTCCTTGACGCGACGGACGATGTCGAGATAGGGGAGTGCCGGTTTCACCATCACAATGTCGGCGCCTTCGATGATATCCTGCTCAACTTCGCGCAAGGCCTCGTTGGAATTCGCCGGGTCCATCTGGTGCGACCGGCGGTCGCCGAATTTTGGCGTGCTTTCGGCGGCATCGCGGAACGGGCCGTAAAATCCGGACGCATACTTTGCCGCATACGACATGATGGGAATATTGTGGAATTTGTTCTCGTCCAGGATCTGCCGGATCGCTTTCACGCGCCCGTCGAACATGTCGGAAGGGGCGACAAGGTCGGCCCCCGCCTGCGCGTGCGTCAGGGCCTCTTTTGCCAGCAGCTCGATCGATTCGTCGTTGATGATTTCGTTGCCGCGGACGATGCCGCAGTGTCCGGTGGAGGTATACTCGCAGAGGCAGACGTCGGTGATGACGACAAGCTCAGGGACCTCCTTTTTGATCGCCCGGATGGCCGTCTGGATGATCCCCTGTTCGTCGTACGCATCGCTCCCGACCTCGTCTTTGTGTTCAGGAATTCCAAAGAGAATAACGGCTGGAATTCCGAGCGCCTTGACCAATGCGCATTCCTTCGCCGCCTCGTCGACGGAAAGCTGAAAGATTCCCGGCATGGATCTTATTTCGTTCCTCACCTTTTTCCCGGGGACGACGAAAAGGGGATAGATAAAATCGTTTCGCGAGAGCTCGGTTTCGCGCACCATCGACCTGAACGCTTCCGTCATGCGCAGGCGTCTCAGCCGCTTGAACGGCTCCTGTTCGGTGCGCACTGAAACGCCAAACGGCGTTCTTTCATCAATCATCGTCATAACAGATTCCTCTCCAAATTTTGCAACTGATCATCTTATTGAAATATAACAGATGAGGGAGAGAACTTCAAATCGGGGAGTGTCCTAATTTGGCCGGCGGGATTTATTAGAAGCGATCCCAAAAGTGAAATTAGATCGACCCTGCTCCCAAAGTATGGCTTCGCCAGACGCCTTCCACCGACTTCGCGGGGTCACTTGCTCCCCGAATGGGTCCTTTGGGGAAAGGGTGAACAGGCTGTGTTTTGTTAACATAAACAAAAACACGTTTATCCTGAGCGAGTGGCGCGGCTTTATCGCGCCACGAGACGAAGGACATCTGTTCACAAAAGTCCCTCAGATCCAGGAATCAAACCAAACGGGAAAGTGTGCCGTGCTAGGTTCTCAGGACGTTCCGCGCCGTCCGGAAGACCTCATCGAGCATTTCTTGAGTCAGTTTTCCGGTAAATGTGTTTTGTTGGCTGGGGTGGTATGATCCAAGGAGGGTGATTGTCTTGTTGATGGTATACTTCACGCCGTGTCCAAACTTCGGCCGCGCCTTCAGTGATGTCCAGCCAAGTTCCCGCATGCAATCGAACGATGCGTCGAACCCGACTTTGCCGAGGCCGACAACGATCCGTAAATTTTTCAACAGCTGAAGTTCTTGCAGCATGAAGGGGCGGCAATGATGTATTTCTTTCAACAGGAGCTTGTTCTGAGGCGGAGCGCAGTGGCAGACGGCGGTGACATAGCAGCGTGACAGCTTCAGCCCGTCTCCCCGGTGCGTTGAGTTTGGCTGGTTTGCGAATCCATTTTTATGGAGGGAGCGGAACAACCAGTTCGCGCTTTCATCCCCCGTAAAAACTCTTCCGGTGCGATTCCCGCCGTGGGCAGCCGGAGCGAGACCGACGACAAGAACCTCGGCGCGGCAGTCGCCAAAACTGGGGACGGGCTTCCCCCAATATTCCTGGTTGGCAAAACGCTTGACCTTCTTACGGGCGATCGACTCGCGCCACCTGACCAGTCGCGGACACTTTCTGCAGGAAATGATCTCAGTATTCAGCGACGAAAGGCTCGCACAATGTTGACTTGGCATTCACGAAGAGGGGTTGAAGGATGGAGGTCTATCCTGAAGCGTTTCTTTGCTTCAGCTGATCTTTTGAAGGAATTCCAACAGATGCTTGTTGAACTCAGGCGCATTCTCGATGTTGCTCATATGAGCGGCTCCCGGGATTATAGAGAGTTCAGCATTTGGAATTTTTTCCTTCATTGATTGCGATGCTGGCGGCGGAGTGAGCGCATCGTGCTCTCCGACCATAATGAGCGTCGGCACGGCGATGGAAGGGAGCGATGAGGTCGTATCGGTCCGCCCGGCAAGGGCAAGCATCGTTCCGCAAAGAGAAATCGGGGCCGTACGCTCGATCGTGCTTTGAATCGCTTTCACCGCTTCGGCCCGTGCGTTAAAGCTCTCGGCCGTGAAAACACCGGCGACGAAATTCTGCGCAAATTGCCGGGGGCCGTTCGCCTTGACCGCCTTAATGGAAGAGGCGCGTTTCACTTTGGCCTCGTTGGAATCAGCTTCGCTTTTCGTGTCGCACAGCACGAGTCCCCGAAACCGGTCGGGATGACGTTCGACCGCCCGAAGAACGATGTAGCCCCCCATGGAAAGTCCGACAGCAACCGCTTTACTGATGCTGAGATGATCGAGGAATCCGATCAGATCATCGACGAACAATTCGATCGTATACTGCCCGTCGCCGACCTCGCTCTCACCATGGCCCCGGACGTCGTATGCGATCACACGGTGCGTCGATGCAAGGGCCTCGGTCTGTCCCCCGGGAAACGTCCACATTTTGTGGCTGAACGGGAACCCGTGAATAAAAACGACCGGAATGGCCGTAGAAATCCCGATGTCGATGTAATGAAGGAGCGCATTATTGACGGTAGCCTTCATTCACTCACTTCCGTCGTTCGATCGGGACGAAATCGCGCTTGTCGTAGCCGAGGTAGATCTGCCGCGGGCGCGCGATCTTTTGTTCCGGGTCTTTCAGCATTTCAACCCAGTGCGTGATCCATCCCGAAGTTCTCGGAATTGCAAACAGAACCGGGAACATTTCGGACGGGAATCCCATCGCCTGGTAGATCAATCCCGAATAGAAATCGACGTTGGGATATAACTTCCGCTTGATAAAGTACTCATCCTGCAAGGCGACCCGTTCGAGTTCGAGCGCGATGTCCAGCTTCGGGTTTCGTCCGGTCACGTCGAACACTTCGTCCGCGAGTTTCTTGATCACCTTTGCGCGCGGGTCGAAATTCTTGTAGACGCGATGGCCGAACCCCATCAGCTTTCCTTCCCCGGCCTTCACGGTTTTGATGAACTCGGGGACTTTGGAAACATCCCCGATATGGTCAAGCATGCGGAGCACCGCTTCGTTGGCTCCTCCGTGCAGCGGTCCGTAGAGCGCCGCCGCGGCCGCCGCCAAGGCGGAATACGGGTCGACATGCGAGCTTCCGACATTCCTCATCGCGGCCGTGCTGCAGTTCAGTTCATGGTCGGCATGAAGGATGAACAAGACCTCGAGCGCCCGCTCCAGGACAGGATGAGGATGGTATTTCACCGTTCCGATGCGGAACATCATATTTAAAAAATTCCCGGTAAAGCTCAGCTCATTGTCCGGGTAAACGTACGGCATCCCTTTGCTGTGCCGGTAGGCGAATGCTGCAACGGTCGGGACCTTGCCGATAAGGCGGAGCGTCTGCTTTCGGCGGATCTCTTCATCATAAATATTCCCCGCTTCGGGATAGAACGTCGAAAGGGCGGCCACGGTGCTGACGAACATTCCCATCGGATGCGCGTCGTATCTGAACCCTTCCATCAACAATTTTACATTCTCATGGATGAAGGTGTGCAGATTGATGTCGTTCGTCCATCGTTCCAGCTGCTCTTTTGTCGGAAGTTCCCCGTAGAGGATCAAGTACGACACTTCCAGGTACGTGCTCTTCTCGGCGAGCTGCTCGATAGGATATCCCCTGTAGCGGAGGATTCCCTTATCCCCGTCGATGAAGGTGATCGTGCTTTTGCACAACGCAGTGTTCATGAACGCCGGGTCGTACGTCATCATCCCGAAATCATCGTCTTTGACTTTGATTTGACGGAGGTCGGTGGAATGAATGGTGTCGTGAACGATCGGCAGCTCGTATGTTTTTCCCGTTCTGTTGTCAGTAATAGTCAGCGTATCTTTCGGCATTCGATTTTCTCCTGCAGGACTTCGGTGGTTACTGGCTTGGCTGATTCATAGTACGAACGAAAATGCGGAACTTCAAGAGGTGGGGAACAAAAACTTTGATGGATCCCGACGAAGCTTAGCGGCTGGTTCCCTCCAAGATCTTCTTCCTACAGGCGTACTTCAGCAAACTTGGATAGCTCATGAGCCGAGGCCTCTTCGACTTCTGCATGGAGGCTGTGGCCGTGTGCATCCATGGTGACGATCGCCGGGAAATTCTTCACGCGCAAATGCCACATTGCTTCGGGAATGCCAAACTCAAGAAAATCGACCCCTTCGACCTCCTCAATGCAATGCGAATAATATTGAGCGGCTCCTCCGATCGCGTTCAGGTACACGGCTCCGTACTCCTGCAACGCTGCAAGGGTTTTTGCTCCCATGCCTCCCTTGCCGATCACTGCCCGGATGCCGAATTTCTTAATGATATCGGCCTGATACGGCTCTTCGCGGCTGCTTGTCGTCGGCCCCGCGCCGTTGATCCGCCATTTTCCGTTTTCCTTGATCACGACGGGGCCGCAATGATAAAGCACCTGGTCGTGCAGATCCACCGGCGATTCGTGGTTAACAAGATGGGCATGAATTGCGTCCCGTCCGGTGTACATTCTTCCGTTCACGAGAACGACATCTCCGACCTTGAGCGAACGGATGACCGCCTCGCTGATGGGAGTCGTCAAGACACGTTCTCTCCCCGTCATGGAAATCCCTTCCTTGATCGCCATCGTTATGACGGGGGAATCGTCTTTATAGAGCCATCGTTTGATCGCTCCGGTCGCGGCATCGAGAACGACGCCTTGCCGCCGGAACGCCCAGCAATCATAGGCCACGGAAACGAAGAAGCTCGCCGGCAGCCGGTTCTGCGCCGCGATCTTGCATCCAATAAGAGTCGCCTTGCCGCCGAAGCCCATGGTGCCGATATTCAACGTGTTCGCGCTCTCCATGATGTTCGCTTCAAGCTTCGCAAGGTCCGGGTTCGGGTTCACGTCATCGAGGGTTCGGAAGAGCTGTTGTTTTGCCTGCTCGTACCCGGTGGCTCTGTCGCCCCCGATCGAAACTCCGATGGCTCCGATCGAACAGCCATGCCCCTGCGCCTGCCAGATGGCGTGCAGGATGCATTTGCGCACGCCGTCGAGGTTTCGTCCCGCTTTTCCAAGATGGTCGAGCGTTGCGGGGAGAGAATACTGGATATTCTTGTTCTCGCAGCCGCCCCCTTTGAGGATCAGTTTCACCTCGATTTCATTTTCGTTATCCCATTGCTCCCAGTGGATCACGGGCGTGCCCGGGCCTAAATTGTTCCCGCTGTTCTTTCCCGTGAGCGAGTCGACGGAATTCTCCCGCAGAATTCCGGACTTTGTAGCCTCCGCGATCGCATCGAAAATGTCTTTTTTCATCCGGAGCTGGTTTGCGGCGACGGGCGTATGAATATAGAACGTCGGCATCCCCGTGTCCTGGCAAATAGGCGCGGTGTAATCGCAAGCCATGTCGACGTTCGTTGCGATCGTCTCAAGTGCAAGCGATGAACGGGTGCCGGGGGTCTCGATGCTGGCGGCCCGCTTAATTGCACGACGGACGTCGGGGGGGAGATTCGTCGATGCGTCCGTGACGAGTGTCAGCATGCTTTTTTTGAATTGGTCCATCATAGCTCCTTCGAAAGCGGCAGCCCCTTTTTTGCCGCTACTTTAGAATGTCGTCGCTCCAATAGGTTGTATTCCCCGATTTATTCACGAGCGCGATCTTCATCGGAACGATAGTGAGCTGTCCCTGGCTGCCGCTTAGCGCCTGTGACATGTCGAAGCGGAACCAGACCTTAAAGAACACGTTGGCCTCGCTGTCCTTGGCCTTTCGCGCTGTCTCCTTGTCCACGTGCCAGGAATAATCCGGTTTTGCTTTCAAGAGGAGGGAGGCAAACTTGTAGCCTCTTTCGTTCTTTTCCGAGAAAACGATGTAGGAATTCTGCGGACAGGACGTTGTCATATTTTCCGCGGTCGGCGGAACATCGATTTTCGTCGATGATGTGACGGTATAGGTCTGCGTATCGGCATTGTATTTGACGAGGCTGGCCTGCATCCATACGGCAAACACCCGCTGACCCAATTTCTTTGATTCGGCAAAAGTCTGGATCGTTGATGCGATATCGTTATGCCGCTGCTGCAGCCGGGCTTCAAAGTCCGCCGTGGTCTCGAACTCATTCCGCGACACCGTTTCGGACTGATAATCGTCGGCCCCTTTTTTGACGACGTCCCATACCGATTTCACCACGTCGGAAAAAGCTTCGGGTGATAATGCTTGCTCCATCTCCGGGGCGTCCAGTGGGGACTGCGCTGCGAGGTTGCAGGCCGCGGCCGCGATGGTGAGGATGATCAGGAAAAATTTCATTCGATGCTCCTTAACGTTCAGGCAGAGGTTGTCTTCTCTTTTAAGGTGGAGAGAAAAGCGGCGGCGCGGTTCGCCATGAGCTCGGAGTTGATGACGCAATCACCCACCGCAATACCGCCGCGGAAATTGCCGCTAAGAAAAATTCCCGGGTATCGTGATTCAAATTCGCTTATTGTCTCCATGATGGAAAGATGGCCGATGCGATACTGGGGGATCGCTTTCTCCCAGCGGGTCACGCGGCTGAAGACCGGCGCCCCGGCGATGTTCATGATCATGGCCAGTTCCTCCGTGACCAATTCCACAAGTCGTCCATCATCGAGCCCTGCAAGATCGGGCTGCCGTGACCCTCCGACGAAGGTCGTCAGCGCAGAATGTCCGCCAGGCGCTCTTTCCGGAAAGAGAACGGAGCTCCAGATCGTTCCTAAGATTTTTCTGTGTTCCTTTTCCGGAACCAAAAAGCCGAATCCGTCCAAGGGACGGCGGATCGCGCCGTTTGCATATCCCAGATATACCTCTGCCACCGGTGGATAATAAATGTTTTTGAGAGAATTTGCAAGGGCGCTGTCCAGGCCATCGATCATCGCGGCGGCGCGATGCGATGGAACGGCAAGAATGACCGCGTCGGCCGACAAGGAAAATTGCTTTCCGTTCTCTCTTCCGGCGGCAAAGAAGGACTGTTTCGACCCTGTCCCATTTTCTGAAACGCGGGTGATCGTCTCGACGTTGAAGCCCAGGCGAATACGGTCCGCCAATTTCTTTCCGATCGCGTCCGGGAGGGCTTGCATTCCGCTCGTGTATGAAAAAAGACGCGATCGATCCTTCGCCGTTTCGGCCCGTTTTTTTCTTTCCCGCCTCCCCATGATCTGGCCTTTGACGAGGCCGCCGTAGTTCTTTTCGAGGGCATAAAGTTTTGGGAATGCGGCCTGAACGCTGAGCTGTTCAGGATTGCCGGCATAGACTCCTGCCACGAACGGGTTGATGGCGTAATCAAGAAATTCCTTCCCCAACCTTCGCTCCACAAATTCAGCGATCGTCTCTTCCTTCGAAGCCCTGCCTATGAACGGCTCTTTGAGCAATCGCAGCTTCCCGGACGTCGACCAGAGCCTTGATTTCAAGAACAGCCCCGGTTTCATGGGAAGAGGATGCAACGCGCCGTTGCGCAGGATGTAGCGATTGTCCGCGGCCTCATTTGCGTAAATTAACTCGTGCTCGATGCCGATTTCGGAAGAGAGTCTTCTCAAAAGGGGGGTCGTTTCGAGAGCGCTGTTCGGACCGGTTTCGATGAGCCAGCCGTCAGCCTTGACCGTTTTCATTGTTCCGCCGACTGCGGGACCGCTTTCCAGGACGGCAACGTCGATTCCCGCGCAATGCATCCACCATGCCGTAGCAAGCCCGCTGATTCCGGCGCCGATGACAATGGCGGTATGATGTTCCATCGTCAATTCAATCCTTCAATTTTTGGAGAACAAGGTCCGTAAGGCATGCGATGAATTTTTCGTTTGCAATGAGGGCGGGCATCACGTCAAAATACTTCACCCCCGAATGGAGCGCCTGTTCCCGTGCTTCGATGCCTATTTCCGACAGCGTCTCAATATGTTCCGTAACAAATGCAATGGGCACGACGATCATGTGGGAGACCTTTTGCCGCGCCAATGAATCGATCGTCTCCGTGAGCGACGGCTCAAGCCAGCGCTGCGGGCCTACCTTGCTTTGGAAACACAGATGATGCGGTAATCCGAACTTGCCGGCCTCGAGCACCCGCTCATAGGTCTTTTGGATTTGGACCGAGTATGGATCCCCCTCTTTGACCAATTTTACTGGCGTTCCGTGAGCGCTGAAAACGAGATGGACGCTATTTCTCTCCCCCTCCGGAACCCGATCGAGTGATCGATTGATATTCTCAACAAGCGCAGAGATGTACAGCGGATGCTCATAATAGCTTTCGATGAGTTTCGTCGAAAAATGGTTCACATTCAGTTTTTGCACCGCAGCGCTCCATGCTCTTGCGCTCGACCCAGTCGTCACCTTCGAATATTGAGGGTATAAAGGAAGCAGGATGACTTCGTCGACGTTGTCCTTCCTGATCCCTTCAACGACTTCTTCCGTCATCGGATGCCAGTACCGCATAGCGACGTGGACGTCCGCAAAGATCCTTTTTTCTTCGAGCGACCTTTGCAGGCTCTTGGCTTGCTCCATGGTCTGGGGGAGAATCGGCGAAGCGCCGCCGATGTTCTTGTACAATTCGCGGACCTTTGGTGCACGCCGGGATGAAATTATTCTCGCCAAAGTCTTCCGAAAAAGAAAAGCTCCGGGGAGGTCGATGATGTCGGGATCGCAAAACAGATTATAGAGGAATGGTTCGACGGCGTCGAGCGAATCGGGGCCGCCGAGCTGGAAAAGGATTATTGCTCTCTTCTTGTTTTCCATTGATGACGTTACTATACGGTGCGCGAGAAGATCGGTTTTTCTTTCATCATCTTTTCGAGATAGGCGTCGAAGCTCATGGCAATATTTCTGATAATGAGTCTGCCGAGCCCGTTGACAATGATCTTTTCTTTGGTGAGCGTGACCAGACCGTCCGGCACGAACGCTTCGAGCTTTCGAAGTGCATCGCTGAAATACTCGTCAAAGGTGATCCCGAATTCTTTCTCGACCGGCGCTTTCTCCAATTCCATGTCGCACATCAGGCGGATAATGACCGTTTTGCGGATCTGGTCGTCCGCGGTCATTCTATACCCGAGGTTGGTCGGCAGCGAATGTGCGTTCAGCGACTTGTAGTATTCAGGAAGGGTCTTCTTGTTCTGCTGGTACGTTTCCTTGAAATGTCCGATCGCCGACATCCCGAATCCGTAAAGGTCGCATCCTGCCTTCGTCGAATAGCCCTGGAAGTTGCGGTAGAGCGTCTTGTTCTTTTGCGCGACCGCCATCTCATCCGTCCGCTTCGAAAAGTGGTCCATGCCGATGTTCCAGTATCCCGCGTCGATCAGCTTTTCGATCGTCATCTTGAAAATCTGCAGCTTCAACTCCGGCGACGGTAGTTGTTCCTGGTGGATGAGCTTTTGATGCGGCTTCAGCCAGGGGACGTGCGCGTAATTAAACACCGCGATCCTGTCCGGCGAAATGTCGATGATCGTCTCGACGGTCTTCGTGAACGAGGCGAGCGTCTGATGGGGAAGGCCGTAGATGAGATCGAGGTTGACGCTCTTGAAGCCGAGCTTGCGGCTCCAGTTCACCGCGTCTCGCGTGATCGATTCAGGCTGGAGCCGGTTCACGGCTTCCTGGACTTTCGGGTTGAAATCCTGAACGCCCATGCTCACGCGGTTGAATCCGCTGTCGCGCAGCGCCTTCATATGGTCGAAGGTAAGGCCGCGCGGGTCGATTTCGACGCCCGCCTCGATGTCATCGCCGAAAGAGAACCGTTCCCGAATGAAAGTGCCGATATCCAGAATTTCATCAGGATCGAGGTACGAGGGCGTTCCGCCTCCCCAGTGCAGCTGCGAAACCTTCCGCTTTTTCGAAACGAGAGGAGCGACCATCTCGATTTCTTTTTTGAGAAAAGTGTTATACTCCCGAATCCGGTCGCGGCTGTGCGTGACCAGCATTGTGCATCCGCAGAAATAGCAGAGCGTATCGCAGAAGGGGAAATGGAAGTACAGCGATAGGTCGGATGAATCGCCCCGCCCATTCGTCCTGATGACTTCATCGCGGTATTCTTTTGGCCCGAAAGCAGAGGTGAACACCGGCGCGGTCGGATAACTGGTGTAGCGCGGCCCCGGCCGGTCGTATTTTCTCAACAGCTCGACATCGATGGAATCAAATTGTTTCATGCTCTTCCTGGACCCTCTTCTAATGATATTGAACGCTAAATTTCTTTACAGCGTTCACGAAAGCATGCACATTTTCAACGGGGGTATCGGGCATGACCCCGTGGCCAAGGTTGAAAATATGTCCGCTGCCCTTCCCGAATTTCTTAAGAATTGTCTGAACTCCTTTTTCGATCCGCTCGGGGGTCGAATACAACATCGCTGGATCGAGGTTCCCCTGCAGCGCCGCATAGCTTCCCACCATATCGCGCGCCTTGCCGATGTCGGTCGCCCAATCGAGTCCAACAGCGGAAGTACCCGTATCCGCGATCTTCTCCAGCGAATGTCCGCAATCCTTGCAAAAAACGATCGTGGGAGCGCCGTTGGTTCTCAGCAGCGACAGCACCTGTTTGATGTACCGCAGGGAAAATTCTTCGAACTCTTCCTGCCCTAAAATACCTCCCCACGTGTCGAAAATTTGCACGGCTTGGGCGCCGGCTTCAATCTGTGCGGAAAGGTACGCCGCAACAGCGCGCGCCAGCTTGTCGAGAAGAAGATGAGCGTCCCGCGGGGATGAATAAATCAATTCTTTGGGATAGCGAAAATTCTTCGAGCCGCGTCCTTCGACCATGTAGGCCGCGAGTGTCCACGGCGATCCGGAAAATCCGATCAACGGTACTTTGCCGTGGAGGTTTTTTTGCGTTGTCCGGATCGCATCCGTCACGAATTTCAATTTTGAATTCGGGTCGGGGACGGGGAGCTTTTCGATCTCGGCGCGCGAGCGGAGCGGCGAAGGGAATCGCGGCCCCCCTCTGCCTTCTTCGACCACCAGTTCCATTCCCATTGCTTCGGGAACGACAAGGATGTCCGAAAAGATGATCGCGGCATCGACGCCGATGATGTCGACAGGCTGGATCGTGACTTCAGCGGCAAGGTCGGGAGTTTTGCACAATGTCAGAAAATCGACCTTTTCTCTCACAGCCCGGTATTCGGGCAAATATCTCCCCGCCTGCCGCATAAACCAGACCGGCGTTCGTTCAACAGCCTCCCGTTTGCACGCGCGGAGGAACAGGTCGTTTGTTGGATTCTGATTTTTCAAATCGTCGGGAGATGATTATTTTCGGAAAAGGACGATACGGTTGGTATTCGTTCCTGATTCGTTATTGTGGATACCCCAGATATTCGCCGTCTTTGTGAAGTTCTGGGAGTTGATGAAAATTTCCTCGCATCGGAATCCGGCTTCCTCTCCGATCGGGATGACATACTCCTCAAGCTTCACCGTTTTACTCCGCACTTCTCCGACTTCGAACGCGACGTGCCCCCCGGGTTTCGTGACCCGGAAGAGTTCAGTGAAAACGCCCCCCATCACTGCGGACCATTCATCAAGAGTTCTGGACATCGTGATGCGTCCCTCTATCGCTTTAGCATCGATGCCGTTGAACCAGCACCGAAGCCAGTTGTCGTTTGAGTAATTCACGATATCCAAGAAAGGGGGGGAAGTGATGGTCAAGTCGATGGTCGCGTCGGCGATCTCCACACTCCGTCCGGCATCCACCGAAAGAAACCGAGCGCGCGGGCCGACCGCGTCAATATTCTCCCGCCCGCGTTCGGAAATTCGGTTCAAGAGCGTCCTGGTTTTTTTCAGGATGATCATTTTGATGTTGCGGTATTCCGGGGTCTGTTCTCTCAGCCGGTTGATACGGATCTGGCTTTTTGGCTGCGTTGCCTGGTTCGGGGGAAGGGTGTAGACCGAAAAGAATCCCGAAGAATGTCCGGTCAGCCGGTTCGTCGCAACCATTCGGATCCACCTGTCCGAGGAGTCTTCCGTCCCGTCCTTTTCTTTCTTTAACAAATATTGTTGGAGGGAGACGATTTCCGCTTCGGTTTCCGGATGAAAGAACATCGAAATATCGATATCGGCCTTTGCCCTTTTCGAAAATTCGATTTCTTCGAGGCGCCGTTCTATTGTGCTGATCTCCGGAATATCAAGCCGCGGCGCGACAAGAATTGTGCTCAGCGGATTGATATCGTTGCCGATGACGTTTCTTTTTAACAGCGCCGCTTCGATCACCGTCGTTCCTCTCCCCATGAACGGATCATAGACGGCATCCCCCTCGCTGCTGAATCGCTCTATAAAATAGCGCGGCAATTGCGGCTTGAAACATGCACGGTATGAAATTTCATGGAGCGATGAGGCCTGCCGCTGCCTGGCGGTCCAAAATTCTCCAACGTTCAGCCTCGGAGGATTGGCATGAATCGGAATATTCTTTTTTAGGGCAGTGTTATTCATAGTATCGGACGATCGACCCGACAAAATTGGCTGATGTGGCATGCTCCGCAACGACATGAACCGGAAGGGACAAATTCTTCGCCGCCGCGGCCGTTGTATGCCCGATGACCGCGATCGTTGTGTTCTCCAGGAGCTCTTCCGAAATTGATGCGAGGAAATTTGACACGCTCGAGGGGCTGAAAAATGTCACTACATCGATCTCGTTTTTCCGGAGTCTTTGTTTGACCGCTTCGGCATCGGTCTCCGAGGGCTGGATGGTTTCATACACGACCACTTCGTCGACGGTCGCACCGTGTTCCTGAAGGGCAAACGTCACGACTTTCCCGGCGAGATTGCCCTTCGGGAAAAGGAAGCGCTTCCCTTTGACATCGGTCCGTGAAAGTGTGATGGCAAGATTTTTCGCATCCGAGACCGCTGGCATCGCGGCAACGGGGATGTTATGCTTTTCCGCCGCTTCCCTGGTTTTTTCGCCGACGGCATAGACGGTCTTTTCTGCGATCAGCTTTGCTGTGCCGTTATCGGCGAGCCGGACGCGTGTGAAAAAATTTTCCGCGGCATTCGAGCTCGTAAGAACGATGGCATCGTAGGTGCCGATATGAGCGATGGCGTTGTCGCATTCCTCCCAGGATTTCGGCGGGACGATCTGGATGGTCGGAAAAAGCATCACGGAAGCTCCAAGCTGCTCGAGCAGCTTGACGAATTCCGCCGCCTGTTCCTTCGCCCGCGTGACGAGAATTGTCTTCCCGAGAAGGGGAGAATGAGGTTGAGCCGCCGCCTGTGTCGGTTGTTCTGCCATTTGATCTCAGCTTCCCGCCGTTCTGATTTCCTTCAGGATCTCGTCGGCTCCCCTGTGAAGCAAATCCTTCGCGAGCGAGATCCCAAGCCTTTCCGAATCGCCGGGGTCGCCGCTGATCGTTCCGCGGACGACCTTTTTCCCGTCGATGCTTCCGACCACTGCGTCAAGAACGAATCGTCCCGACTCGATTCTTCCGTACGTGCCGATCGGAATCTGGCATCCTCCCTCGAGATGCCGGAGCAACGCCCGCTCTCCGGCGGTCGATTGGGCGGTTGGAAGATCATTCAACGGCGCAAGGGCCGACGCAAGGAATGCGTCGTCTTTTCGGATTTCGACCGCAAGAGCCCCCTGGCCGACCGCCGGAAGAATGGTCGTCGGCGGCAGCACCTCAGAAATGATCTCCCCCCATCCGAGCCGTGTAACTCCCGCCTTGGCAAGCAGCATGCCGTCCCACTGGGATTCCTCGAGTTTCGTCCTGCGGGTTTTCAAGTTTCCGCGAATGTCGATGATGCGCAGGTCGGGCCGCATGGCGAGCAGCTGGGACCTTCGGCGAAGGCTGCCGGTCGCGATCGACCCGTTTTTCGGCACGGCGTCAAATGAGGGATATTTTTTCCTGGGATGGGAAATGAAGACATCGCGGACGTCTTCGCGCTCGGAAATTGCTCCGATCGCCAACCCCTCGGCAAGATTCGTCGGAACGTCCTTGAGGCTGTGAACGGCAAGGTCGATCGATCTCTCAAGAAGGGCGCTCTCAATTTCCTTCGTGAAAAGCCCCTTATCGCCGATCTTCGAAAGAGGTGAATCGAGAATCTTGTCGCCGGTCGTTTTGATGACCGTCGTCTCGATCGTGATCGATGGATGGATCCGCCGGAGCTCTTTCGCGACCCATGTCGATTGCCAGAGAGCGAGGTCGCTCCCGCGCGTTCCGATGATAATGTTCTTGCTGGATGTCATTCTTTCGGCATCTGTTCTTTATGCAGCCCGAAGAGGGAGCGGACGATATGAAGTTTTTTGTGCTTTTCTTCGTCGCTCTCTTCGTTTCCGTTTTTCAAATTCGTGGTCGGGAGATGAAGGAGCTTATTGACGATCCGTCTTGTCACAAGGTCAAGCAGCTCCCGGTCTTCCGCGGAAAAACGGTTGATGTTCTTCTCAACTTCCTCCTGCCGCACCTGCTCGAAATGCGTCCGCAGATCATGGATCGTCGGATTGACCTGGAGCGAATTAAACCAGTTGGTGAACTCGGTCAACTCCTCAAGGACGATTTCATTGACCCTCGGGATTTCGGACCTCCTTTTTTGCAGATTGCCGTCGATGATCGCCGAAATGCCGTCCATGTCGTGCAGGAAAACGTTCTCGATGTTGTTCGCCGCAGGGTCGATGTTGCGCGGAACGCCGATGTCGATCATGAACAGCGGTTTATGAGAACGCTCTTTCATCGCCCGCTGAACGTCGGTCTTCGTGATGACATAATGATCGCTTGTCACCGATGAGACAACGATGTCGACGTGGGCCAGCATTTGCTGGAGAGCATCGAATTCGACCGCCTTGCCGCCGAGGGCAGCCACCAGGTCATCGGCCTTCGATCGTGTTCTGTTCGCGACGAACAATCCGCCGATGCCGCGGCCGTTCAGATGTTTTGCGGTCAATTCGCCGGTTTCCCCGGCGCCGATGAGCAGGGCGGTCTTTTTCGAGAGGTCGGAGAAGATCTTGCTAGCAAGTTCCACCGCCGCATAGCTGACCGATACTGCCCCTTCGGTGATCGTCGTTTCTGTCCTCGTCCGCTTGCCCACATGGTACGTCGATTGCAGGAGGCGGTGAAGGAACGGTCCGGTCGCCTTCTCTTCGCTGGCGAGGTTGAAGTCGTCCTTGATCTGGCTGAGGATCTGAATATCCCCGATGACCATCGAGTCGATGCCCGATGCCACTTTGAACAAATGCCGGATCGCGTTGCTCGACACCATGTGGTACAGATGTTCGCGATGGACGGAACTGCCGGCGGATTTAAACGCTATCAGCCGGTCTTTAAGGTCGTCAACATCGGGGGGATTTTCGCTGTCGCCTTCGGAGGAGTTATACATGCCGTACAACTCCGTCCGGTTGCACGTGGAGACGATAAAGCATTCGGAAAACGGTCTGCCTTTCAGGTCGGCAACGGCCTTCCGTATTTCATCGCTCGACATCCACAGCTTCTCCCGGACTTCAAGAGGAGCCGTGCGGTGATTAATTCCTACAGCAATTAGATTCATAAAGCGGCAGCAGAGCGAACGCGATGGGTCAATAAAATTTATGGAACGCGCTGAAATAGACGTTGATGATCGTCAGCGAGAAAAAAGAAACTGCAAACGCGATGATCGACAGGATCATGATTTTTCTTCCTTGCCAGCCGATCGTTTTTTTTGCCCCCAGCCCGGCGCCGTACATCGCCCAGATGAACACCGTGCCGATCAACTTCGGGTCGAAATATGAGAAATGATCAAAGGCGCGCGGCAGCCATATGAGTCCCACGGCGATCGCAACGGTCAGAAACGAGAAGCCGAATATGATCGAAAGGATCGACATCTTTTCGAGCGTTTCCAGGTTCGGGAGTTTGGTATAGATCACCCCGAAGCGGCTCGACTTGATATGGTGATAGAGCATTAAATACAGAAATCCATAAACGGCAGAAATCGCGATCGCAGCATAGCCGAGCAACGCGCTGGAGACATGGATGCCCAGCAGGCTGCTTCGCAGGACGGGCTTTACTTCCGAGAGGTTTTCGATAAAGAAAGATGAAATCGTCTGGAAGATGAACGCAAGGATGAGAATGAAGTATCCGGTGTTCTTGACTTTCGTCTGGAATTCGATGACGGCGTATGCCGCGCCGATCGAGAACGCAATGATCGACATGATCTCGAATATTGTCGTGATCGGCGGATGGTTGAAGAATGCCGAGCGCAACAGCAGATAGGAGAGATGGACTGCAAGTGTTGCGAGAAGAAGAGGGGTCTTTGTTCGTTTTGCGGCTGCAGAATCTTTGAAGAATGCCTTGGCGTACGCCCAGACGGTGCTGAAATAAAGAAGCGGGAGCGCCACAGTAAAAACATCAATGAGTGTCTTCATAGGATTTTCCTGGATGATGTCATCCTTCTCCTTCAATTTACGCAAAGCACGAAGCATAATCAAGGCGGGGAGGGAGTGTTACAGCGCGAGAATTTACACTCTCGATCCCAAACTCAGTCTGGGAGCGGCGTGTGTGACGCGTCTCTCGCGTGAAGACACCGAGAACCCGATCTGCTTCGTTCTCAACATGCATGGTCGAATTTGACGGCGCCTGGAACGGCGCTCCGCTTGATATTAGAGCACCGCTTTGCTAATTTAAGAATGACGCGGATGCATAATTCTCCTCCTTTAACCGATTGAACAACGCATGTACATAGATTCCCACGCACATTTATTCTACCCCGATTTTAAGGAAGATATCGAAGACGTTATTCGCCGCGCGGAAGACGCCGGTGTAGCGTTCTTTGTGGTTCCTGCAACTAACGTCGAAACCAGCAAGGAGGCGATTGCGTTGTCCGAGCGGCATGAAAATATTTATGTCTGTGTCGGCATCCATCCGCTGGATATGAACGGGGCGGACGACAACAGCCTCCAGGAAATTGAAAAATTGAGCGAGCACAGAAAAGTCGTGGCGATCGGTGAGATAGGCCTTGATTACTATTACGACACGACGCCGAGGGAAAAGCAGCAGCGGATGTTTAAGGCCCAGATCGAGATCGCGATCCGGCGAAATCTTCCGATCGTCGTGCATACGAGGGATTCGATGGATGATGCCGTATCGATGGCGGCGGAAATGATTCAGGGGAACGAATATTGGAGAAGCCAGCAAGCAACGCCGAACAGCCGCTTCCCCGCTCCGAAAGGGGTCTTTCATTGTTTCTCCGGCGACGCATCGACCGCGCGAAAACTTTTGCGAATGGGATTCCTGGTCTCCTATCCCGGGATCGTGACGTTCAAAAATTCTTCCGCGGCTGAAACCCTGAAGGCGATCGGTTATGACCACATTATGCTCGAGACCGATTCGCCGTACCTCACCCCCGCTCCTCACCGGGGGAAGCGCAATGAACCGATGTACGTTCCTCTCATCGGAAAAAAAGTCGCGGAGGTCTGTTCGGCGACCGAAGCCGACGTTGCCCGCACAACAACGTACAATGCCAAACGCCTTTTTAATATAGGTTCTCTCGGCGAACCGGTGTTCACGTATTCATTGGGGCGCTCCCTCTATATTAACCTGACGATCCGGTGCGATGCCGATTGCGTCTTTTGCGACAGGAAAGGGGAGGCCGTCGTCAAAGGGCACAATTTGAAAATCACCCGCGAGCCGACCGTCCAGGAAATTATTTCCGGCATTAAGGACCCGAAATCCTACGACGAGGTCGTTTTCTGCGGTTACGGAGAGCCGACGATCCGCTTCGATGCGGTAAAAGAGATCGGCTCCTGGGTGAAAGCCAACGGCGGCAAGACTCGTCTCAATACCGACGGCCACGGGAGTTTGATAAACAAAAGAAATATCGCTCCCGAGCTCAAGGGAGTCATTGATACGGTATCGATCAGTCTTAACTCGGTCGATCCGCTTCAATATGGCGAGCTCATGAGGATCAACGGAGAAAAGAATCACGCTGCAATGGTGGATTTTGCACGCGAAGCAAAAAAATACGTCCCCGAGGTCGTGATGAGTGTTGTCGGTATTGAAGAAGTGGACCTTGAAGGGGCGAAGAAATACGTCGAAGATGTTCTTGGCGTTAAATACAGGGTAAGGCCGTATTTTTGATCGGCCGGCAGCTGCTGATTGAAGTGTGAGATATCGACTTTCCATCTCGATCTGTCTCCCGAGATAGGTCTCTTCGCCTTGTTCTTCACCTCGTTCCCAACGTCTCGTTGGGAACGAACACAGCCAGGGTTAATGAGAGTTTGCCCGCGAGGTCTAACAGCCTTTCTCTCCCGCAGAAAGTTTATGAAGGGAGTCCTTTTTAGAACCGCATCCATGAAAAAGCTTCATATATTTGTTGAATTCTTTATCCTGCTGCTCGGTTCCTATCGCATGATCGGGGCGCAGACTATCGATAGCATTACGGAACTCCAGAATGCACGCAACGTCGCTGATGGAAAGCTGTATGCTTATCTTCATTCGTCGAACCCCATTGAACGATCCCGTGCCGCCCTGGCATTGGCCAATATTCAAGACTCGTCCTCGATCCCAGTACTCCTCCCAATGTTGGACGATTCAATCCCGATGGTTCGCCGCAGCGTAGCATTCGCACTCGGTCAGACTGGCCGTCAGGAAGCCGCCAAATACTTGATCAGAAGAATTCCGCTCGACGCTGACGCTATGTCTGCGCAGGAGGAGATCGACGCACTTGCCAAATGCGGAAACGGTGAAGACCTCAAAACGTTGATTGCTATTGCCCCGAGGCTTCCAGGACGCATCCAGCGCTCTGTTGCCCTTTCTATCGCAAGATTTGCGATCAGAAGGATCAAGGATTCGCTCGCAACCGAGTATGCCGCAAGTTTGATCGGCAATTCTGAATCCCGTCCAATGGCCGTTTATGCCCTGATGCGTATTGCCGATTCTACCTCAGTGGCACGCCACCTCGCCCGCTTTATCCCATTAATGGATGATTCCTCAGCCGAAACAAGAATGTGGACCGGTTCATTGCTAAGTCTGGCGAGCGATTCCCTAGCAAGAGCGGCCGTTGTTAGCCATGCGGTCGATGATCCGGATTGGCGGGTTCGCGTCAATTGCGTTAGAGCTTTGAAAAGCCAAGGTGAAAGGGCTTCACGATTGTTGCTGTCATTGGTATCCGACAACAACGAACATGTTGCGCTTACCGCATTTTCGCTTTTGAGCTCCCTTCCTGAAAAATATCTGCCCAACAACCTAGCAGACGATCTTCGCACGATAGTAACTGATTCCACCAAATTTACCTGGAGGGAAAGGGGGGAAGCAGCTCTCCTTTTTGCGGCTGTTTTAAAAGAAAGGTCCGTTTCATTGCTGTGCAATTATCTCAAGACAGAGCCCTTGTTCCGCGCGAAGATAATTTCAGCGTTGGGTGAAACAAGATCGGCGAAAGCAATTCCTGCATTGCAGAATGAACTGCGGCAAAGCGACTCCCGCGTCGTAAGCGCTGCTGTTCAATCATACGAGAATGTAATTGTTAACAAGGACTCGGCGGTTCAGGCGGAATTCACGGAGAAAATTCTCCCGCTTTTGGCCAGGCGGGATCTTTCGGTTTCTTTTTCAGTGGCTTCGGCGTTTGAAGATACTGCCGTTCGAAGGGAGATAAGGACACAGGGTCTGACCAAATTTGTAACGGTGTATCAGCGTTTATCAACTCCGGAAGACGTTGAAGTGATGGTGGAGTTTATGAATGTTTTTGCCGGATTGAAAGCTGAGGCAGCCATTCCGCTCCTCCAAAGATCCTTGCAGGATAACGATAAAGTCGTTCGCGATGCTGCGGCACGGGCGCTGCACGAGATCACTGGAACAGACTATGCCCCCTCTGCAGCGATTTCTCCGGAGTCAAAAAAATTCTATAAAGAGGAAGATCTCGGTCTGTTGGAACGTTATCGCTCTGCCTCGATCCTTACGTCAAAAGGGCTTATCACTATCGACTTCCGCCCCGATGAGGCTCCTTACACAGTGCTGAATTTCATCGTATTGGCAAAAAAGCATTTCTTTGACGGATTGATCTTCCATCGCGTGGTCCCGAATTTTGTTATTCAGGGGGGAGATCCGCAGGGGACCGGTTTTGGCGGCCCGGGCTATGCGATCAGGACTGAAGTGCATCCCGATGCCCTCTATTCAGAGGGAGCTGTAGGCATGGCAAGCGCAGGAAAAGACACGGAAGGGTCGCAATTCTTCATCACGCATTGTCCGACACCGCATCTCGACGGCCGGTACTCGATCTTTGCCTATACAAAGGACCTTGATGTGGTCGGCAAAATACAGGTCGGCGACACAATACTCTCTGTGACTCTCTCGGAGTAGGTGGGCCGCATATGACGATGCGTTGTGCGGCCTCTGCGGCAAAAATTCCTCCCCCTTTCTTATCCGTTACTTAAGTCCCATGTACGTGCTCTGATGGCTGGGGTCGGTCGAAGAAAGCAGCTGTAAGATACTTTTGTCTTGATAATTTCTGAAAGTTTCTGCAAGTTCCTGGTACTTCGCATCGAAGAACGCCTTCAGGATCAGGGAATTGGGGTCGACCGACCGTTTGAAATCAGCGACGTTTTGAATGAACGTGATGATATTTTTGTATGCCGCATCGGGCTTCACGATCAGGTAATCGATCCCTCTATAATTGTACGTGAACATCCCTTCGCGGAGCGGTTCGTATTTTGAGTTCAGCAACTCTTCGATGAAGGAGTACTTGCTGTAGGTGGTCGTTGAACGGTCCCAGCCTTTCGTGCCGCTCGGGGCTTGGCCGCAAATGGTGATCGCGCGCTGAAAGTACTGCGTTCCGGAGAGCGGCGGGCTGTACGAATCGAAATCGTAGCCAAGGACCAGATACATGTAGAAATTGATGAAACTCGTGAGAGGGTCGAATCGGGTTTCGTCATGCACCAACGGCTGGTTTTTGACATAGGTGAATTCCCATGAATCGTCGAACAGCCTCAACATGGCTGATTTCTTCTCCGATTTGTATACCGGACGCGAGCTTCCAAGGAATACCTGAGCATCGTACACGTTTGCGGTCGCTGTCGCCGTGAGCGAGATAGAAAGGGAAATCTGAATTTTTTCGTTGCCGATGTCTTCGGAAGACCATCGGTTTGAATTGATATAACGCTGGACGTCGGGGCCGAAATTTGAAAGGATGTCTCTGGTTGATCCCTGGATCTGATCCAGATTCACCGTCACCTGAGCTTCAATCTGCCCAAGCGCAGTCTCTGCAAAACATACTACCGCAATAATCACTGTCATGACAATCAGGGGGGGACGCATGGCAATCCTTTTTTCGTTGTTTGGAAAATATTTCTGCCGCAATATAACCACTTTCGATTACCCGTTCAAGCATGAAGAGCCTGCTCACCATCGCGTGCGTTGCCGCCGGTTGTTGATCTTGTCCTTTGCCGCGTTCTCATTTTCCTTTGCCGGCTTCGAACGAATGCCGGAACCGCCGGCAGTCTATGCAGACGGGATGTCTTCTCTGTTCGCCGGAGACGTCGACTTCTTCATGCTGAACCCATCTGCCGCAGCGTCGATTCAGTCACTTCATGCATCCGTGTTCTATTCTCCCTCTCCCTTCGACCTCCCTCAATTATCGAACGGAGGTCTGGCTATTGCTGTGCCGACGGAATGGTTCGAAACCGGGTACGCGGTGACGAGCACAGGTTATTCTTTATACAAGGAATTGACCGCAACGGCGGTCTTTGCAAGATCGTTCGGCATAATTTCCGGAGGGTGCAACATCAATTACAATCACCTGAGGATCGAAGGATACGGGGATGCGGCCGCGGTTGGAATAGACCTCGCCGTTTCGGTTCAGATGTCCGACGATATTCGTTGGGGCGTTTCGTTGTTGAATATCAACAGGCCGTCGATCGGCCGGGAGAAGGAGCTCCTTCCGCAATGGTACCTCACCGGAATAACGTGCCAATTTCTTTCGACTGCAAGCGTGTCGTTTACCATGATCAAAGACGTCATGTATCCGCTCTCGGTTCGAACGGGAGTCAAATTCTCGCCTATCGACATCATCGATTTTCAGGTTGGAGTCTCGAGCGATCCTTCAAGATATTATGCCGGCATCGGCATCAACTATATGTCGTTGTCCGTACGGTACAGTATGGCGACACATGCTGATCTCGGTTTGACTCACACGATAGGCCTTTCGTTCAGCTTGTAAAAAAGGGGGAATTATGAAGGGGAGTATTCTGTGCAGCATGCTGCTGCTTTCGGGGGTATTATTTTCTCAAGAGCTTAGTGATCATCAACCACCGTCGGAGGATTTTGAAGCACAAATGGAAAACTCTATCGATGACGGAGGGGGAAAATCCGCCACGATGGATGAATTGGACTTCTATCGGATGAATCCGGTCGATGTCAACACTGCTTCATTTATGGAATTGACCGAGATCCCGTTCCTTCCCGAAGCGATGGCGTTGAAAATACTATTTCTCCGGGATTCTGCGGGAAGCATTTCGTTATCGGATTTGGTGTCACTTCCCGGCATCGATGAAAAAATCGTATCGCGCATATTGCCATTTATTAAATTTTCTCCCGCCAAAGCGCCGGCGAGCGCTGCGGCCGGCGGCGACAGTATCGTCCAAGCATCGTTCCGTTCCCGTGGACTCATGGAAATCCATCCTCCCAAAGAATTCCGCGACGGCGAATATTTAGGAAGCCCCGTTGCAGCGTATACGCGTTTGACGCTCTCCACACCGCGATGGAGCGGGGGAGTGCTTGTCGATAAAGATGCCGGCGAACCGTTGAGCGCCGGTTTCGTCAGCGGATATGTCGGACTCGACAACGGCGGAGTTCTGAAAAAATTTGTTGCCGGCGATTTTACGCTCAACAGCGGGCAGGGCCTGGTCTACTCAAGTCCTCGATCGTCCTCAAAAGGGGGAAATGTTGTGTCCCAGATCAAGGAAGTGGGAAGATCGGTTGTTCCTCACCTTGCCACGGATGAATATCATTACTTCCAGGGAGCCGCTGCGATCTTGGAATTGTATCCGGCTGCATTGACGTTCTTTTGTTCGCGGAAGGCTGTAGCAGGGACCGTTGATTCTGCAGGATCAGTGACGAGCCTCTTTACCTCGGGCCTTTTTCGTTCGCCGGCCGAGATCGAGAAAAAAAATGCGCTGAACGAAACGGCGATGGGGGGCATCGCGAACGTTCGGGTTGGAAGAACAAGCAGTTTCGGATTTTCGATATTGGAAGAGCAATACGACAAACAGGTTGCACTTCAGGCGCCGTCCCCATTTTTGGGCAGAAGCTTTTCTGCTTTCGGCATGAACGCAGATTTTGCTTTTGAGTCCTATGCTCTCTTTGGTGAGGTCGCGGGCAACTCGTTTGAAAGCAGGAACGGCGTTGCCGGCTTCATCGGCCAGTTGTCCAATCGGTTGTCTCTGTCGACTCAAATTCGATCCTATTCTGATAATTATGTCGATCCTCATGCATACGGCTTCGGTGAACAAAACGGTGCTGTCAATGGGGAGAACGGAATCTTCCTGGGGATTGCGTACCAGGCATCCCGCCGGCTTAAAATTTCGATGAGCGTTGATGAATTTGGATTCCCATCACTCTCAGGGTTCACCAGATCGGGGGATGAATATGTCGTTCGATGCGAGGATGAAGCCGATAAAACGACGACCTTCTCCTTCCAATTCAAAAACAACAGTAAAACGGAGGAACACACCATCGGGACTGCGGAGCAAACTCAGGCTAAAATGTTCGAAGAGCGAAACCAGCAGAACATCCGGGCATCGTGTTCCGTTTCGATCAATAAATGGATTGCACTCGCCCAGCGTGTCGAACTGACAACGGTCTCCTATTCCGTTTCACGCGCACGTGAAAACGGGATGCTGATATTCACCGATGTTAATGTGTTTCCGCCCCGTTCCGGCTTTACTTGTACCTCGAGAATGGTATTCTTTGAGACACAGTCGTATGACTCGCGGGTGTACGAATATGAAGATGACGTCCGCGGGGGATATTCTTTTCCTCCGCTTTATGGAAAAGGAATTCGATGGTACATCATCGCCGGATGGAAATTCCTGTCCCGTCTTGAGGTTACTTGTAAATACAGCGAGACTTTCCGGGGGGAAATTCCTGGCGTCATCAGCGATAGCGCCGGAACGCCTGCTCCGCTGGATAATCGCGTGACGGTTCAGTTGGATGTGGACCTGTGATCTCCATCGCCGTTTTAACGGGTTGTTCCTCCTCAACCTCGACTGGTTCATGTTTGGGAGTCAACGAATCTTTTTGTACATTGTATTGCCATGTCCCAGAACAAGAACACAACTGTCGTCGTTGGAATGAGCGGCGGCGTCGATTCGTCTGCTGCCGCAGCTCTGCTGGTCGAGCAGGGGTACAATGTTATTGGCATTACCATCAAGACCTTTAACTACGACGATGTCGGCGGAAATGACGAAAACGACAAAAGCTGCTGCTCGCTTGACGGAATAAACGATGCCCGGATGGTCGCCGCGAAGCTCGGATTTCCCCACTATGTCCTCGATTTTTCTGAGGCGTTTGGCGCAGCGGTGATCGATAATTTTGTCGAAGAATACCTGCATGGGCGCACGCCGAACCCGTGCGTTATTTGCAACAGGAAGATCAAATGGGAAGAGATGATCCGGAAGAGTCTCAAGCTTGGCGCCGATTTCATCGCGACCGGGCACTACGCGCGCGTCCGAAAAGACGAGCAGACTCAGCGATATGTCGTTTCCCGCGGAAGAGATGAGCAAAAGGATCAGTCATACGCTTTGTGGGGATTGACGCAGGATTCGTTGAGGCGAACGATTTTTCCTCTGTCCGAGCTGACGAAACCGGAGTCGCGGGCCGTTGCCGAACGCTTCGGCCTCAAGACGGCGGCGAAAGGGGAAAGCTATGAGATCTGTTTTGTTACCGACAATAACTACGAACGCTTCCTTAAACATAAGCTTCCTCAGCTGGAAGAATCGGTCGCCGGCGGCGATGTCGTCTTGGACGGCAAGGTTGTCGGAAAGCATCGGGGCTTTCCTTTCTACACGATCGGACAGCGGAAGGGGGTGGGCGTTGCGTTTCCCGATCCGGTTTATGTCACCGCGATCAATTACAAAGACAATGTCATCACCGTCGGGCATGACAAAGATCTACTGCACACTGCTCTGACCGCAAAGAAACTGAACCTGATCAAGTACGCCCATCTCCGTGCCGGAAAGCGGCTGACGGTGAAGATCCGCTATAAAGATACAGACGAGGCGGCGCTCGTGACCCAGATTGACGGGGAAGGAGACGGTGAGGGGGTTGTTCGGGTTGACTTTGACTCGCCGAAGCGGGCAATGACCCCGGGGCAATCGGTTGTTTTCTATGAGGGGAATGATCTTGTCGGCGGTGCGATCATCGAATCGGTGGGATGATCGCGGCGCAAAAGTTAGTATTCGTCCAGGCGAAGATCGTTTCGCCTTTTTTATTTCCCAGTGAAAGGTAATCTATGAAAATGTCAGTCGGTTTTGTCGGTCTTGGTTTGATGGGCTCTCCCTTGGCGTCACGTCTCCTCAACGCGGGACATTCGATGAACGTCTTTAATAGGACGAAAGAGAAAGCTGCCGGGCTTGTCGGCGGCGGAGCCGGTTGGTGTCAATCGCCGAAAGAAGCTGCGGAACGTTCGGATATTGTTTTTTCCATGGTTTCGAATTCAGCCGCGCTGGAAGAAATTGCACTGGGGAACGGAGGGATCATTCATGGGCTTAGAAAGGGGGCTGTGCACGTCGACATGAGCACGGTGGCTCCCGTGACGACAGAACAATTGTCCGCAGAATACGAGAGAAGCGGCTTTTTCTTCATGCATTCTCCCGTATTGGGAAGCGTTCCCCAGGCGGCGGACGGCTCCTTGCTCCTTTTCGTCGGCGGAAAGGACGAAGCGTTTGTCAAAGTTGAAAAGCTTTTGAACATTCTCGGCAAGAAGATCTGGCGCTTTGAACACCCCGAACAGGCTTCATACACAAAACTGTTGTGCAATCTTTTCATCGGCGCGATGGGAACGACGCTCGCGCAGGCGCTGGTGCTGGCCCAAAAAGCGGACGTCACTCCGGAAATACTGCTCGATATTCTGAACAACTCTTCATTGAGCGCGCCGATGTACCAGACCAAAGGGAATTCGATCATCGACCGGAATTTCGCCCCGAGATTCTACGTCGAGCATATGCTCAAGGATATCAACCTCATCCTCGACGCTGGGAAGAATCTCGGCGTGCCGTTGCCGGGCATCGAAGTTGCCCGCTCCTTATTTTCAGAAGCGTCGGAAACAGGTTCGGTGCACGAGGACTATTCGGCGGTTGTCAAGGTCCTGGAGCGGAGAGCGGGCGTTGAAGTACGGAGGCTTCCCTCTCATTCCGCGCGTCACTAATGCGGGCGGCTCTTCGGTACTTCCCTGTAAAATTCGCATTGAATCAACAGGATTGAAATTGTATCTTCCTGCACTAGAGCTGTCGAAATCATAGATTCTATCTCACCAGCGAGGCGCGTATGTCGGCAGACCGGCTTAAAATACTTCGTGATAAAAAAAATGATGCATTGCTCGGCGGCGGAAAACAACGCATTGAGGACCAGCATAAGAAGGGGAAAATGACTGCCCGCGAGAGGATCAGCATGCTGGTCGACGAAGGGACGTTTGAGGAGATCGGCATGCTCGTGCAGCACCGCTCGTATGATTTCGGATTAGAGAATCAGAAATTTTTGGGCGACGGCGTCGTTACCGGGCACGGCAGGATCGATGGACGCGAAGTGTTTGTCTACAGCCAGGATTTTACCGTTTTCGGCGGCTCTCTCTCCGAAGCGCATGCGGAAAAAATCTGCAAGATCATGGACCTCGCTCTCAAGGTCGGGGTGCCGTTGATCGGGCTGAACGATTCGGGGGGGGCGCGCATACAGGAAGGGGTCGTCAGCCTTGGCGGATATGCAGACATTTTTTTGCGAAACACCATGGCCTCGGGCGTCATCCCGCAGATTTCGGCTGTGATGGGCCCGTGTGCGGGAGGAGCGGTCTATTCCCCGGCGATCACGGATTTTATTTTCATGGTAAAGAACACCAGCTACATGTTTGTCACCGGTCCGAATGTTGTGAAGACCGTTACCCACGAGGATGTCTCCTCGGAGGATTTAGGGGGAGCAATTACCCATGCAACAAAGAGCGGAGTGGCTCACTTTGCTTGCGAGAGCGAGGCCGAGTGCATCGAGCGGATCAAGACGCTCCTCGCATTTCTTCCGTCGAACAACATGGACGATCCGCCGCTTCGCGATTCGAAGGATCCGATCCAGCGGACGGACGACGCGCTCAATTCGGTGGTCCCCGATAACCCGAACAAGCCGTACGACATGAAGCAGATTGTCCATACTGTCGTGGATGAGGGGGATTTCTTCGAGGTCCACGAGCATTACGCCGAGAATATCATCGTCGGTTTTGCGAGGATGGACGGAAAGCCCGTGGGAATCATTGCAAATCAGCCGTCGGTACTCGCGGGCGTGCTGGACAATGATGCGTCGGTGAAAGGGGCCCGCTTTGTCCGCTTCTGCGATGCGTTCAATATCCCGCTTCTGGTTTTTGAGGATGTCCCCGGATTTTTGCCCGGCACTGCGCAGGAGTGGGGAGGGATCATTAAGAATGGTGCAAAACTTCTTTTCGCATTTTGCGAAGCGACGGTGCCGAAAATCACCGTGATCACGCGCAAAGCATACGGCGGGGCGTACGATGTGATGAACTCCAAGCATATCCGCGGCGATATTAATTTTGGATGGCCGACCGCGGAAATTGCCGTGATGGGACCGAAAGGAGCCGTGGAGATCATTTTCAAAAAGGAAATTGAAAAAGCAGCGAACAAAGAAGAAGCCGTGAAGCAAAAAGAAAGCGAGTTCCGGGAGAAATTTGCAAACCCGTATATTGCCGCTGAACGGGGTTTTCTTGATGATGTCATCGAACCAAAGGAAACCCGCCCGAGGGTCATCCGCGCTTTGCAAATGCTCGAAACGAAAGTTGACCGCAACCCGAAAAAGAAACACGGCAACATTCCGCTCTGACGAAAAAGGGGTTGCAAGTATTTTCCCGATTAGCTACATTAAAGCAGAAATTTTAAGCACTCTCCGGAGAGGTGGGTGAGCGGCTTAAACCAGCGGTTTGCTAAACCGCCGTACGGGGTAAACCTGTACCGAGAGTTCAAATCTCTCCCTCTCCGCAAGAAACGATGGCCTGGCAACAGGCCATTGTTTATTTTTGCCGGCAGTTTTGATCCCGATAATGCGGTATTCCCCATTCACCTTCCGACCTTCGGCCGTCCGGAGCCTTCAGAACTCTCGTTCTGACTGATGCAATAGTTGTTTCTTCACCGGGCAACAGATATATTTGTCTCATTCTGAGAACACCTGCATATAGTCAGGGCTCACAAAGTGAATAAACTTATCAGGATATTGAAATGAAACATGACCACAATGCCTTCGGCGGAGTATACGGCTTGGCTTTTATAGGGGCGGCAGTCTATTTCATCCAACATTCAGCAAGCTTTTGGGAAGGAGTGCTCGGGTTTCTCAAGGCACTCGTCTGGCCCGCGGTGTTGATGTACAAGCTGCTCGAATTCTTAAAGATGTAACGATCAGCGCAGCTTGCTGGTGAATTTATTCCAACAGAAAGAGGGAATCTAAATGGATGTCCACGTTAACTTTCTCGCGGTCATCGTCGCCGCTGTGGCAAACTATCTTCTCGCTACTGTCTGGTAAGCGGTTATTTTTTCGAAACAATGGCAAAAGCTCACCGGCATTGCCGATATGAAGCCGGCACCGATGAACATGGTTTTTTCGTTTGTCGCTTCTTTTGTGATAAGTTATGTCCTCTACCATTCGATCGTGTTCGGCGACGCGTACTTCAAAATGGGAGGGATCGGAGGGGGGCTGATGGGAGGATTTTTTGGATGGCTTGGGTACATAGCACCGGTCACGCTGACGACAAAGCTCTACGAGAAAAAACCATGGAGTCTTTGGGTCCTCGATAATTCTTTCTGGCTTCTTTCCCTGCTTCTGATGGGAGTTATTCTCTCACTTTGGATGTGATGTCCGGAGGGAATCACATGGCGACGTTTCAGAATTGGTTCTTTTGGGCGGCAATGTCGGCGGCCTTTGCCGCCCTGACGACGATCTTCGCAAAGATCGGCGTGCAAGATGTTGATTCCGATTTTGCAACGCTGGTGCGTACCTTTATCATTCTTTTTTTGCTTGCTGGGTTTATTCTGTACGCCGGCAAGTGGACCGACCCCTTCAAGCTTTCGCCAAAAACATGGATTTTTCTCGCCTTATCCGCTTTAGCGACAGGCGCCTCGTGGGTCTGTTATTTTCGCGGGCTTCAGATCGGCGCCGCTTCAAACGTTGCGGCAGTGGATAAATTCAGTCTTGTGCTGGTTGCTGTTTTCGCTTTTGGGTTTCTTGGCGAGCGTCATTCTCCGAGGGAGTGGCTGGGAATAGCCCTGATTGCGGGGGGCGTTTTATGCCTCGCGTTCAAGCGATAGCTAAGGTAGGAGCTAACGGCCTTCCAAAGTTTTTTGCCTCTCGAGACCTAACTTCGCCGGCCGGCTGAAATACGTCATCAAAGCGTCAACGCCGGCACCAATAAAGGGGAGCATCCCGATGCGCATCATCGTCTGATGCCTGGGGAGGGCAAAAAATATCATTGCGAGGATTGTAGAATAGAGCAGAAACATATAAAGATATTTGTACTTGGCCCAATGCCAAGTTACCAAGAGTCCAACGAAAAATAAAATGAAGGCAAGTGACGATGCCGCTACGTACACGAGATTGTACGGCGTGGGGTGAAGAGGGCTGAACAACCAGAGTTGTCCGACCTTCACTGCCACAAGTTCAGCCTCACGTTTCGGCTCCTTCCGGACAAAATCCCATGCTTCTTCTCGAAACAAACTATCAAGAGCGAGCTCGAATCTTTTGTCTCGTGGAATTCTGAGGAGTTCCCGATTGGTCTTTTCATTCCCCCAGCTTCCAATATTTTCAGCATTATTTCCCCTGTATAAATTCAAGCCTGCCCCGGTTCCGAGAGGAACCATCTCGCCGAAGACCTCGTAATTTCGAGCGGACCAGGGAAGGATGAAACAGATCGTTGTCATGACAATGACAATACTCTCCTTGGCTCTGCGTTCGAGTGCCAGCAAAAGGGCAATAAGAAAGACGTAAAGAACGAACTCGAATCGGAAAAAAATGAGCACTGCGCATAAGACCGAGACAAGAAATATGTGCAAGCGCGGGGATTCAGACTTCCCGTTTCCAATTAACAACAAGAGTATGATCACGCCGGCATGATAGAAAACCGTCGGTGAAAAAGATATAACTGCATAGACAACATCTGGCATAAGCGCCGCTGCAATTGCGCTGAACAAAGCCGCTCGAGGGTTGAACATTGCGCGTGTAAAGTGATAGACCAAAACGATTGTTGCCATTGACAGAAGGGTTTGAAGCAAAATGAGAAGGATGTTGGCAACGACAGAATTGCGCAATGCAATGAAAGGAATCAGGACCCAGACATAACCGGGAGACATGAATGCTGTCGGAAGGGGAGATAGGCCCTCCCGATATCTGTCGATCATGGTGTCGCCGCTAAAGGCGCGAAACGAGTAACCTTTCCCAGAGATCACGTTTTTGGCGATCTCGCCGTATTCCCAGTAGTAATCTGAGTGCAAATCCGCGAAGGCGAGAGCACAAATTAGTCTGAATGATAGACCGGCGATCAAAACGCTCTTTGGCGGGAACAAAAGACGAATTTTGAGAGCATGAAAGAACTTCATCAACAACCAATATAAGAAGTTAAATCATCTTAGTCTAAAGAAGGAGCTCGCAAAAAGTGTGAGATATTCTGCTGGGCGAGGGGCATCAGATGGGCGTCCTCCTTCGGAGGATGCAATAGCCGTTTTGTTTCCAGATACTCTGCGATGAGTTTTTGATGCAGTGATGGGCCGTTATGGGAATCGCTGGTAGGGGATGTTTTTTTAAAAGCCCATTGTTTCAATAATCCAAAACCCCGTTTCGGCCAAATCAATTTGCCCGACGGCCGATCAGAACGACAGCGGTTGCGTTGTTTGATCCCGCTGCCGCAACAATGTTTCCCTTCACCGCAACCTGTGAATAAGCCCCATTTTCTAGCCCCGTAACATTAAAGAAACTCCTCCATGATTTTCCATTCCAATGTAGACATTCCCCGAAGGATCCGACAATAAAGACGTCAATTGGACTATTTCCTCTTGCGTTTGAGGTGTAAAAGGTTGTAAGGAGTGGTAGAGATGACCACATTGGGTCGCCAAGAATACTCTTTTGATAAATCCCATCACCAACGATGTAATAGCACTCGGATGGTATAAACCAAAGACCCATCAGACTAGGCGCCAGCCCGCTGTCTGCAATTGCAGTCGCCGTTGACCCATTGAGTTGTAGAAGTAATTTGCCCTCTGGAAAAGTGAATGGGTATGACGCCAGGGCCAAAATCTGGTATTCAGAAGTCTTCTGGTCATATCCACCCCAAATCGCCTGCATATCGAGCGCTGTTCCCGTTTGAATCTTTTTCCAATTCGTCCCATCGTAATGGACTATTGTTCCTTTAGTTCCAATGAAATACATGTCCTTGGAACTGCTTCCCCATGCACCGCGAATATAACCATCGTTCTGAGTCAGGATTCCCATGTTGACGAGATCGTATTCATTCCACGTTGTGCCATCGCCGTGAACGGGGAATCCGGCGAGAAGCCAGATGTCCGTGGCTGAAAATGAAAATATCCCGTATATTGGCGTGGTGGCAGATCCATAAGGAGTCGCGACGGCGACCTTTCTTAAGCTCCAAGAAGTTCCATTCCACTCTGCCAGATTGTAAGGCCTTGGATCAGGAACTCCAGTTGTGGAGTCCGTGAAGTAGACTTCACCGACTGCAAGAATGAGCGAATCATTGATTATTGAAACATCATAAAGACTTGCGCCTTCAACGCCGGATCCGCCGTCAAGTGAATACGATTGCCATGAGATATTATGAGACGTCGAATCAGGACTACTGGGTTGGCTGGGTCCGACAGGAGATCCTTTCTTGCATTCAAGGCTCGACAAGACGCATAGAAAGATAACGAGTTGAACGAAAAGCCGAGTGGGAGTCATGGTTGTCAATTGCGAAAACTATAAATAGTTTTGCACTAAGCGGATTGCAGACAGCTCGAAGGAGTTGTTTGGGAAAAGAAATGAATTGGAAGATACTTCACTGAATTTTAGCTGCGTCTGCCCCCTGGAGCTTCTTAGCTGGGCGCCTTGAAGCATGTTCAATAGTAAGGTCTATTCCGAATCAACTCTCAAACGAATCGAGCCGGCCCGAAGAATCGATGGTTCAAACTTCGTCCTGTTCAAAATCAAAGTCAAGTTTAAATTTGCAAGATCGTAGATAGTCTGGCTCTGGATTCCTTGCTGAGTTTTCTTAGAGAGCGACGGCGTTTAGTATGATTGATGAGTTGACGTTGGATTTTCTCATGGGAATGCTTTTCCGAGCAAAGAATATACAGAAAGAATTGTCCCACTTGCGGAGAGCGTAGTCCGCTAAAAAGAGCAGAGGATCTTCGAGATTCGAACCTACAAGCCCTTACGGGCGTCCTCCTTCGGAGGATGCAATAGCCTTTTTGTTTCCAGATACTCTGCGATGAGTTTTTTAATACGGCGATGTCCTGTACCGGTTTTGTACCAGTGCTCTCGTTTCATTGCTTCGCTGCGAGTCTCAAATTGTTCCCGTCGGATCATCACCCAAGGACGGTAAGGTCTTGTTGAAGTGACATACCCGCTGTTGTGGCGTTCCAGTCGAGCTTCACAATCGTTTGTCTGGCCCACATACGACCGGGAATGCTTTTCCGAGCAAAGAATATACACAAAGAATTGTCCCACTTGCGGAGAGCGTTGTCCGCTAAAAAGAGCGGCGGATCTTCGAGATTCGAACCTACAAGCCCTTACGGGCGCCCTCCTTCGGAGGATGCAATAGCCGTTTTGCTTCCAGATACTCTGCGATGAGTTTTTTAATACGGCGATGTCCTGTACCGGTTTTGTACCAGTGCTCTCGTTTCATTGCTTCACCGCGAGTCTCAAATTGTTCCCGTTGGATCATCACCCAAGGACGGTAAGGTCTTGTTGAAGTGACATAGCCCCTGTTGTGGCGTTCCAGTCGAGCCTCACAATCGTTTGTCTGACCCACATACGACCGGGAATGTTTTTGCGAGCAAAGAATATACACAAAGAATTGTCCCACTTGCGGAGAGCGTAGGATTCGAACCTACAAGCCCTTACGGGCGCCGGTTTTCAAGACCGGTGCAATAGCCGTTCTGCCAGCTCTCCTCATTTAGAAATTACGATCTTAAACGCTAACTAATCTACAGGGCTCTCGCGCGTCCTCCTTCGGAGGATGCAATAGCCGTTCTGCCAGCTCTCCTCATCCGCTCAAAAATACAAAAAAAAGAGTCAAATAAAAAGAAGGAAAAAAGTCTGTTGTCGAAGAAGTGCTGCTTGACGTTCATCTTTTGGTTGCGGGGTCTTTTGAAGAGTGAACATCGTGCTTGGAAGTTAAATGACCTCAACCTCCTTTTTCGTTCCCTTGATTTTTATCACATTTTCAGGTAGGTTTGTACCGTTCAACTCGTACCCATTTTATCTCTATGCGCCGGGCCAAATTCTTTGTGGGATGTCATTAGTCAACGATCATCGTTAATTCGGGAGCCCAATGAAGTGCGTGTTCTCCGTCTCGTGAGAGACAGCGGAGAAATCTCCCGCGTCGAAATTGCCAAGGCGTGCAATCTCAATAAAGCCTATGTTTCCGAAATTGTCGCCAAGCTGATTCAATCAGGATTCCTCGAAGAGACCGGTAAAACGGAGGCCAACGATAAAGTGGGGCGAAAAAGAATGCTTCTCCGGTTTCTCCCTCTTGCTGGACTCGTCGCCGGTGTCGACATCGGCATGACTCATGCGACTATCGTTCTCACCGACCTCAACGCGGCAGTCCTTCGGGAAAAAACCTTTGCCTATTCGCTCGAAACGCCCGCGAAAAAAGTTCTGTCGATTGCTGTTGATACGATCTCCTCTCTCCTTAAAGAAACACACACGCCGCAATCGCGCCTGGTCGGCATCGGCATAGGCGTCCAGGGTTTGATCGACTACAAAAACAATCTCCTCATGGTTTCGCACAACAAAAAATCATGGGAGGGGGAATCGCTGAGCGATGAGTTGGAAAGGGAGTACAAGGTGCCAGTGTACGTCGAGAACGACGTCAAAGCAATGACGCTCGGAGAATATTTGCTCGGTTCGGCCAAAGGGGTCAAGAATCTTGTCTATCTCTTTATCGGAGACGGCCTGGGGGCGGGCATCATGATCAACGGGCTTCTTCACCGGGGATTTACATCCAGCGCAGGAGAGATCGGATATGCCGAGCTTGAACCGGCGTTCTTTTACAAAGAACAATTCCCGCTTTTGTACAACGGTCAGTCTATCGTCGGTCAAATTCTAACCGATGCAAATATCATCGACGCATACCGAAGAAACGTATCGGATGCTCACAAAGGGGAGCTCTCTGCTCCCGATATCGCAAATAAGGCGCTCAATGGCGATAGAATTGCGCTCCGAATCTACGAAGAATGTGCGTCACTGCTCAGCAATATCAGCATCAATCTGATCAACACACTGAACCCGGAGCTTATTATTCTGGGGGGTAAACTTCCTCTTTTGTACCCGAAAATCGTCGAATTGGTGCGCGGTAATATTCACAAGGATTTGCTTTCTGTTCCTGCCGAAGCTGTTGTGGTCAAAGCTGCAACGAAGGGGGAAGAAGCCGTTGCATTGGGAGCAGCCGGCCTCGTGTTGTACGAAATGTTCGAACCTCTTCACACGATTTCACTCCACGCCTCCAGGATATCTTCATTCACGAGGCTCGAAGGAGCAGTTGCAGGCTGACTCGCACTCCCCCGAGATCGTTTGCATCCCCACCTATTTTATCTCCTATTCAACGCCGGCTCGTCAACACTAATCTCTTCTCGTTGCAGCTCCCACTGACATTTGGGTTTGAGTATCCGGAAATCACTGGTTTCTGACCCGGAGAGAATTTCTTCAGGTGATTTGGTCCGGTTGACTTGAGGGGGGGATTTTCCGTGCTTATTCACCCAAAAGTTCTATTTTCCGCAGACAAAAAATTGGCATAGAATTTAGGGAATGCCGAAAAATGTTCAAATTAATTAAAAAGTACTTGACAATTGGGTAATAAAGGTCTATTATCGCATTAGTTTGTTTATTCAACAAACTAATTAAATGGTTATATTGTGTCGGAAAGAGCTATTACGTGACACATTATTAGTTTGTTGAAACGATGAATTAAACCTGTTACCACCAACCTCTAAATGAAGAAGAGATACGACCAGATCACCAGCATCAATCCTAAGGTTGGTCGAAATATCAATAGAGCAATTATTCTCAACGCCGTTCGGGAAAAGCAGCCGATCTCACGCACTCGAATTTCTCAAATAACGGGACTCAACAAAAGCACGGTCTCGAACATTGTCTCATCTCTCCTGAAGGAGGATCTGATCATGGAGGAAATTGTGAGGAACCAGGTTGTCGGAAGAAATCCTTTGGACCTGAGCATCAAGCGTGAAAAGAATTTCGTCGGAGCGATTTACATCGATTCGGTCCATACGACTCTCGCCATCGTCGACATTGACGGTACGCTGATGAATAAAGTGATGATCGAAACAAAGTCCGGAGACCCCAAGGTCTTTATATCTTTTTGTCTCGACTCGTTGAAAAAAATGCACCTCGCATTACATTCCCGTCCCTTGCGGGGAATCGGAATTTCCGTCGCCGGCATCGTCGACTCAGTCCATTCGCGCGTCGCGTATTCGTCGAATCTTGGATGGCAGGATCTGGACATCGGTTCGATCGCCCAGGAGAAATGTCCGGAGATCGAGCTTGTGACGGTCGAGAATGATGCCAAAGCATCGGCCCTTGCAGAACTGATGCTGGGGAAGCATGGCATCGCATCGTCCAATTTTATTTTCCTTTCTATCGGTGCTGGCATCGGTGCTGGGATCGTTGTTGATAATCATATCCTCAGCGGCAACTCTCACGCCGCAGGAGAGTACGGACACATGACGCTCATCGAAGGAGGGGAGTCATGTTCATGCGGCAACAGAGGCTGCTGGGAAATGTATGCCTCGGACCGGGCGACGATACTTCATTACTTGAATCGCAGCGGTTCCGGGGATCAGCGCGTCGAAAAGATAGGGATGGACGATCTCACTGCGCTCGCGGTGGCCGGTAATACCAACGCGATTGAATCGCTGAAAAGGTCCGCGGAATACATCGGACTAGGCATTGCCAATATCATCCGCACTATCGACCCGCAAAATATCATCATCGGCGGATCGACAGTGAAAGCATGGGACATCATGTATCCGGTCATCATGGAGACGGTCAACAAGCGCGGTTTTTTCGGAAAGCAGCGCAACACGCTTGTGCTTCCGACATCCCTCTCCGAAAATCCGCCGCTTCTCGGTGCTGCCGCCCTGTCCATACGGAAAATATTCACTGATTTTAGGATCGCCATCTAATTGAATTCGGACTTCATGCACAACGAAACATTTACTCTCGGGATCGACATCGGCGGTACCAACACAGTGCTCGGCCTTGTCTCATGGAACGGAACCTGCGTTGAGAAAACAAGATTTTTCACCCAGGAATGTCCTTCCGTTGAAGATTTCAAAATGAAGCTCGTCGCGGGGATCTCCCAGCTTTCCCAGAAAAACGGGGCCGCGCGAAATATTTCCGGGATCGGAATTGCCGCGCCCGCCGCCCGGCACATCGATGGTACAATTCAGAGTCCCGCAAATCTTCAATGGGGGACCATTGACATTGTCAGACTGCTGAAACCATACTACAACGTTCCCGTCGTGCTCACGAACGACAGCAATGCCGCAGCGCTTGGCGAGATGAAGTTCGGGCTGGCACGGGGGATGAAAAATTTCGTTGTCATTACGATGGGAACCGGCCTGGGAGCCGGCATCGTCGTCGACGGCCGTTTGTTGTACGGAGAGAACGGCGTCGCGGGGGAACTCGGGCACATGACGATCGAGCCGGGGGGACGTCACTGCGGATGCAAGAGGCAAGGATGCGTCGAAACCTATGTGTCCGCATCGGGCATCCGCCGCACCGTTTTCGAGCTGCTCGCCGATTCTACTGAAGACTCTGAACTGCGGAAGATCAGCTTCAACGATCTTTCCGCGGAAACAATCTACGAGCTGGCCCGGAATGAAGATCCTGTCGCCGTGCAGGCATTCAACTTCACGGGGCGAATTCTCGGGCGTGTTCTCTCGAATACGGTCGCGGTGTTCGACCCCGAAGCGATTATCCTTTCCGGCGGTTTGATGCATGCCGGAAGGTTGCTCCTCGAACCGACCACGAAAGCGTATCATGAGAACGTCCTGAAACTCCACAAGAAGAAAGCGGTCATCCTCCAGTCACAATTGAAGGACGGCGAGGCAGCGATACTCGGAGCCAGTTCGTTGATCGGCGACGGTGGAGCGGTATCAGAAAATATTCCGGCATCGCCGACGATGTTTCAGGAAACCTAATGCCGGCTGACGCTTGTCATCGTGGTCAAGAGCCGGCGTTTTCAAACGTGATTCTATGTATTTATCAACAAGCCAAAGAGCCTTTTTCAATCCACGCAGACTATTGAAAGAGAATATTATGCTCAAGCGAACTATCATTATCGCCCTCTTCTTGTCATTGCTCTCAGCCCTGCAGAGCTCTCCGGCAGCAGCAGCACCGGAATCAAACATTACCGGTGTGGTGACGGACTCAAAGACTGGCGAAGTTCTCCCCGGGGCAACGATCGTACTTGCAGGAACGAGCCTCGGTGCATCGACAGACGTTGACGGCAAATTCATTATTCGGAATGTTCCTCCGGGAAGTTATACGCTTCGCATCACGTACATCGGATACGAAGCCGCGTCCTTGAATGCTCAGGTGGCGGGGGGAAAAGACCTTAACTTATTCTTCAAACTGAATAGTGTTGCGATTCAGGGCGAAGTGGTCGTCGTCACTGCGCAGGCTGCGGGACAAAACGAGGCTATTAACCAGCAGCTTTCATCACAGCAAATCGTCAGCGTTGTCTCGGCTGCCCGCATTCAGGAATTGCCGGATGCGAACGCCGCCGAGGCAATAGGCCGGCTTCCGGGTATCGCAGTGCTGAGAAGCGGCGGTGAAGGGAATGAGGTTGTCGTCCGCGGTTTACAGCCGAAGTACAATGCTATCACGATCGATGGCGTCCGCATGGCATCGTCGAACCCGAGCGACCGCAGCACCGATTTGAGCATGATCTCTCCGTATATGCTTGAGGGAATTGAAGTCACGAAAGCGAACACAGCTGACCAGGATGCGGATGTGCTCGGCGGCACAGTCAACTTCAAACTGAAACAAGCGACGAAGGAAGAAGGCGTAGGAGTCAATCTTATCGCTGAAGGAGGATACAACGGTTTGTCGGATGCAGTTAATCCGTACAACAACTACAAATATATCGCGAGCGTCGAAAGCCGTTTTTTTGAGGATCACAGCTTTGGAATTTTTGCACAGGCGGATTTAGAAAGGAGGAACCTCTCGTCGAATCAATATGGGGCCTCCTACACGCATTTAGGGAGCAGCACGACAGACTACATCACTCAGAGTTTGAACCTCGATGATGTTCCGAGAGACCGGCAGAGGGCCAATGCGACTGTTGTCATGGATTACCGGACTCCGGCCGGAAAGATTAGTTTGTCGAACTTTTTCAGCTCGGGGACGACGACAGTCGATGACCGGGGAGAGGTGTACGATATCCAGAATAATCTCCACGATTACTCCCTTGCCTATTCCAAGAGCACGGTGAATATCATCACGAACACGATTGACGCAGATCAGCAAGTGTCTATCTTCCACGTCGATGCGAAATTGTCGCATACCTATTCTGAAACGAACGACCCGGGCGATTGGACTGTCGGATTCAAACAAGCGTCCGCGGGTTTGGCGCCGTTCCTCAACGTTGCGAATTTGATTCCGCAGCAAATACCAAAGGCGGCGAGTGACGACCTTAGCTCCACATATCTCAACAGCCTTGTCTCGAGCAACAGTTTTTCAAAGGAACGGGCATTGACCGCTTCTCTGGATATGGATACTCCGATCAATATTGCGGATAAGCTGAGTGCCACGATAAAATTTGGCGGAAAATTCCGGTACCAGACCCGTGCGTACGACTATGACCAATACAGCGGTCAAGGACTGGGACTGACCAGCGCTGGATACGTCGACAAGCTGATCGCCGCTCATTTTCCATCGACTGCTCAATATGCCAATACCACGAGCATTCCGATGGGGCCGTTCGTCGATCCGAATTTTAAGTATGGAACGTTTCTCAGCGGAAATTATCCTATGATTTTTCCGTTGAACTACTCAATGCTTTCAGAAGTAGCTTCCTACGTGAAAAGTAACGCCTCGCTTATCCAGCAGAACAACGACGCTATCTCGTATTTTTACGACAACTTTAACTCCGCAACAAACGATTACGCTGGCCATGAAAATCAAAGCGCCGTTTATGCGATGACCACCATCAATGTCGGGTCGGATGTCACAGTGATCCCGGGTGTCCGGTTTCAGAACCTCCAGACAACGTATTCGGGAGCGCGCGGTATCCAAAGCACGGCGTCTGCAACGGGGGGAGGAGCGTATCAGCATTATGATACGACGCTCACCGTGAATCACGGTTATTGGCTCCCCGATGTCATGCTGCGCTATAAACCTCTGCCGTGGTTCGATGCCCGCTTTTCATACACGAATACCTTGGCGTATCCCGACTACAATGCTATTATACCGAGAATTGATATTGCAACAGGAGGCGCGATCAGTTGGAACAATTACCAGCTGTCGCCGTCGAGGTCTACAAATTATGACGGCTATCTTTCCTTTTACGACAACTCAATAGGATTATTTACGGTCGGCGGCTTTATCAAACAGATAGACAATCTTATCTATGCATGGAACTTTTACGCTTCAGGAGCCAGTGCGCTTCAATATTATCCGCCGTTTCTTTCAACTTCCGCACCCAACGGAGAGTACGACATCGCAACCTACGTGAACGATCCATACAGGATCAATAACTACGGCCTTGAGCTCGACTGGCAGACGCACTTCTGGTATTTGCCGCATCCCTTCGACGGATTAGTCATGAATGTCAACTTCACCCACATATATTCGAAAGCGAAATATCCGTATACGCTTGTTGAGAAAGTTGGCCGGCTGGTTCAGTACGTCGATACCGCTTTTACAGACCGCTTGCTCTTTCAGCCGGATAACATTGTGAACCTGTCGCTCGGATACGATTACGAAGGCTTTTCCATCCGCGTGTCCATGCTCTATCAGGCAAATATTTGGACCAATCCGAGCATTTGGCCGCAGTTGAAAGGTTCGACCTCCGCATACACGCGATGGGATCTTTCAGTCAAACAAGCCCTGCCATGGTACGGGCTGCAAGTGTACGGCGACCTCAATAATTTCAACAGTGCAAATGATATCAGTGTTATTCAGGCGGAGACGGGCGTCCCGAGTTCCGAGCAATCGTACGGCCTCACGGCCGACCTCGGTTTGCGCTGGCAGTTCTAAACGTGGTGAAGAAAACGATGTAGTGAGGCTAATGCCATGTTAAAAGATAAAACAAATCACAACGCACGATATGTTCAACAAACAATGGTTCCGCTTCAAGGGAGGTGATCACGGCAAATCTGTAGCAAGAGTGTCAAGTGGTAGATTCATCAATCATCTAAACAACAAAAGGAGAGCAGTTATGAAACGGATACTTACCGCAGCATTTTTTGCGACGATCATGGTGCTTGTAGTTCTAGCGCCGTGCCAGTTGTTCGCTGCAAACGATACCCTCGTTGTCTATGCTTCAGGTGCGACGCTGGATAAAGTGATCATGGGAGATACTACTGCCGCTGGTGTGAAAGTACACCATGTCTATAAACTCGTCTCCAGAGACACAACGTATATCTTTGATGCAACGATTACCACAAATGCAAATATAACTGTCTGGGGAGTGCCGGATCCATCGACCGGGAAGCTTCCCGTGATTCAGCCGGACGTTCTCCAGGATAACTCAATCCCCGGCGTTCTTTTCACGGTGAATGGAAACGGCCTTTCAGCGTCGCTCCAGAATCTGTACCTCCTCGGGATCGCAGTCAACAACGTTGTCAATTATGGCTCCGGGCAGGCGGTGCAGATTTCAGGCGACAATGTCCGGTTCGCAGCGAACAATGTTGTGTTTGAACAATGGTCGCAGTTCGCGGTCGGCTATGCCGGAAATTCTGATGATTTCATCATGACGAACTGTAAGTTCAGGAACATGACGACTGAGCCGAACCAGTGGTATGTCGGTGAGGTCCTTCGAAATGAAAATTACATCGGCGCATTTAAAACCGATTCAATTGTCATTAAGAACTGCACGATGCTCTTCGTCAGTGGCTATGCCACTGCGGCTACGGGCGGAATTGTGAATTACTACGAATTTTCACATAATGATGTCGTCTACACCTTCAAGAATCCATTTTTCCTCGATAGGATGGTGAACGCAAAATTCGACAACAATATCTTCTATGCGGCGTATGCCGGCGGTGAAAACAAGACGGAGTACGCAGGCTGGGATTCGTTCGATGCCAACACTGGGCCGTCGATTATTACGATGGGATTGCTCGACTCGACCACGGCGGCAATTCTCCTCGGTCATGCTTCGACCGGCAAAGGCGACCCCGCAGCTGAATTATTGAGGAAGGTCGAAGTCAAGAACAATGTGTACTTTTGGCCTTCGGGACTGACCTCGTTCTATACTGCCTGGAATGATACTGCTCATCTCGATTCAGTTTATACAACGCAATGGATGAACACTTCCACAGCCGCTTTCTTCGCGAACAGCACGCTGTGGCCGGGATTTGTCCAATCGGGAAATCAGAATGTTGATCCCGGGTTTGGCGCTTCCATAACCGGTGCGTTGAATCCAGGCACCGACAGTGCTAACGGAGCCGGGTTATTGGGCTGGTTCACGGCAGTCAGGACAGGGACCGGAACGACGGAGGTGTATGGATATGATCTGACCAAAGTCGGAACATCTGCGACCTGGGCTCCTGCATGGCCTCTCCCTGAAGCGAACGATCTGAAATACACCAATGCGTCGCTGAAAACCGGCGCGACGGATGGCGGCATTATCGGCGATCCGTATTGGTTCAATGGATTAACGGGCGTTGCAGCCGCACCGAAGACGCTTCCGCATTCCTTCTCGCTTTCCGAAGCGTATCCGAATCCTTTCAACCCGAGCACAAACATCCGTTACAGTCTCGCGAACGCAGGCAACGTGACGATGAGAGTGTACAATGTTCTTGGCCAGGTCGTGAAGACACTCGTGAACAGTGCTCATCAGGAAGCAGGCGAATACACATTGCATGTTGACATGTCCAACTTGACCAGCGGCGTGTACTTCTATTCTCTCGAGCAGGGAAATAACCGCCTCGTTCAAAAAATGATGTTGCTGAAGTAATAGTTGCTTTCTTTCATTCCTCCTACCATCACAGGGGGCGCCGTCAAACAGCGCCTCCTGTGATTGCGTATAAAAGCTCATCATTCCCGGTGAATGCAAGAACGACCGTGTGAATGTCGATATTGTAGAAGCGATAAAGCAGGGTCGGTCACCTGAAAAGTCGTTGACCTTCCATGCTGGCTAATCCCGGCCGCAAATCTTATGATTCTTGATCCCCATCGCTGATGACAACCGCATGAAGGTGCTCTTCCACAAGCTTGGCTGCGTTCTTTTGCTTTTGTCCTGCATTGCTATCACAGAACTACATAGCCAATACCGCGTCGTCGGATACTACCCGATGTGGGAACGGACGACGCTCCCCGCAACAGAAATTAGATTTACCTCCTTAACGCATATCATCCATGCGTTCGCATGGCCGAATGCAGACGGTACGATTTCCTCGGACGACAATGTCGTCGACACAGCGCTCATTAATACGACCCATCGCGCCGGACGCAAAATTCTTCTGTCGTATGGAGGCGCCGGAACGACACAAACGGACAATTACGCGACCGTGACTGCCGACTCGAACCTTCGAAAGACATTCATCAACAATATCGTCGCGCAGCTATCCACTGCGCATTATGACGGCGCCGACCTTGACTGGGAAGGGCCGGGAACCCTCGCTCAGAGGTCCAACGAGGCCCTTTTTGTGAAAGAGCTGCGTGCCGCCTTTCGAGCGGCCGATTCCTCATGGCTCATTACGATGGCCATCGGCGCGTCGGATTGGTCCGGACAATGGCGCGATTTTGCAACGCTTGAACAATACGTCGATTGGTTCAATGCAATGGAGTACGATTTTCATGGAAGCTGGAGCAGCATCGCCGGCCATAACGCTCCTCTGAATATCGGCAGCGACCCGAATACCGACCCCGATGCCTATTCGATCGTGGAAAGCATCCAGTATCTTGCGGGAACCCGTGCCATCCCGAAAAATAAAATTGTGCTCGGCCTACCGTTTTACGGAAAAATGTTCGGCACGTCGACTATCTATACTTCCTATGTTCAGGAAGAAGACCTTGCGTACCGGGACATCATGACGACGATTCAATCCGGGCAATGGACCTACGTTTGGGACAGCGGATCGGAAGCTCCATACTATACGTCGTCCCGTCCGGATGAGTTTATTACACTGGATGATTCGGCATCGATAGCGGTGAAGTGCCAATATGTGAAGACCCAAAGACTTTCGGGCGTGATGATATGGGAGATCAGCCAGGACGTGATTGGCACGACTCAGCCGCTGATGGATGTCATCGGGGATCAGATGGTACCCACCGAAGTTGCCGCGGGGCACGCGCCGCAAAATATTCCCGGCGGGTTTGTCCTTTACGATAATTTTCCGAATCCGTTCAATCCTTCGACCACGATTCAGTTTTTGCTGCCCGCGGCTGCGCACGTGACGATCAAGGTCTTTGATGTCCTCGGACGGGAGGTTGCGACTTTGCTCAACGAACAAAGAAATGCCGGAACTGGCAGTGTTCATTTCGAAGCTTCAACGCATGCGGTGGCAAGCGGCGTGTACTTCTACCGAATTCAGGCTGGATCGTTCGTGCAAACGAAAAAGATGATCCTCGTCCAATAGGCTCTTTGTTGAAAGAACTTCGTCATGTCAACCGATAACGAATCAAAGCCCCGGCATCCTGCACTCTGGGTGCCGACATTGTACACAGCCGAGGGACTGCCGTTCGTCGCAGTGAACATCGTCTCCGTCCTGATGTACAAAAGCATGGGAAAAACGGACGGCGAAATTGCCTTTTTTACGACGCTCGTCGCTCTTCCGTGGATGTTGAAACCGCTCTGGGGGCCGATCCTTGAAATGTTCAAGACGAAAAAGTATTTCGTCATTGCCACGCAGTTCATCGGCGGCGTGCTGTTCGGCATGCTCGCCCTGACGCTGCAGCTGCCGAGTTATTTCGAGTGGTCGCTCGTCCTCTTCGCCATTATCGCTTTTAACTTCGCGACGCACGATATTGCGGCCGACGGCGTCTATGTCAACGTCCTTTCGGACAAACAGCAATCGGAATATGTCGGTTGGCAGGGAGCATTCTATAACGTCGGCAAGATCCTCTCTCAGGGAGTTTTTGTCATCGTTGCCGGAACGCTGGAAAAGAGCATCGGCGTGGTTCCGGCATGGGGAACGGTGATGGGGATGTTTGCAGCCGTGCTCATCGTGCTCAGCCTGTATCACGCTAAGAACCTTCCGACAGGAGGAGCGTCGGGGAATGTCCGCTCGATAAAAGAGACGTTCGCGGCATTCGCCGATGTCGTAAAGACTTTTTTCGAGAAGAAATATATATGGTGGGGGATCATTTTCCTCGTCTTGTATCGATTCGCGGAGGGACAGGCCATTAAAATCGTTCCGCTCTTCATGCGCGCAGCACGCGAGCACGGGGGGCTCGGTCTTTCAACGGAAGAGATAGGCTTGTTGTACGGATTTTTCCCGCCGCTTGCGTTCATTCTTGGCTCGGTGCTGTCCGGATACTTCACCGCGAATCGGGGGCTGCGCAAATCGTTGTTCATCCTTTGCTGCTTCTTTAACATTCCTTTTGTTGTCTATACGTTTCTTGCGATCGCCCAGCCGGCCAACTTCTACGTGATTGAATCCGCCGTTGTTTTCGAGTATTTCGGCTACGGCTTCGGATTCATCGGGTTGACGTTGTTCATGATGCAGCAGATAGCCCCCGGAAAATACAAGATGGCGCATTACGCGTTTGCGACGGCATTGATGGCTCTCGGGTTCAACATCCCCTCGATGCTGAGCGGCTTCTTAAGCGATCTTTTAGGGTATAAGGATTTCTTCATTTGGGTCATCATAGCGACGATCCCGTCGTTTTTGGCGACATGGTTCGTTCCGTTCCGTGAGATCCAAGAATCGTAAAAACCATGCCAGGGATTTTCAGAGAGTAAACCATGAAATCAAAGTGCTTTGCCTATCACCCGCTTCTGCTTATTGCGTTTCTTTTTGCTTCCGCCATTGGACAGCAAAAAGAGGTCGTCGGTTATTTCCCGTCCTGGAATTGGGAGCATAAAAATGCTTTGATGACGTATGATAAAATTCCCTTCAAGAAAGTAACGATCATCGACTATGCTTTTTGGCATCCGCTGCTCGATGGCACGATTGCAGGGATCAATCCGCGGGGCGACAGTCTCATATTGATCGGCGGCGGAGACAAGCCGTCTCTCGTCGATCTTGCCCACGAAAACAAGGTCAAAGTGATGCTTTCGATCGGCGGATGGGGGGATTCAGAGAATTTCCCGGCGGTCGCTTCGACGCAGGAGCTGCGCACAACATTCGCCCATGCATGCCTCGATGCGGTCAGGAAATTCGATTTCGACGGCATCGATATCGACTGGGAATATCCCGGCTATGCAGAGCACAACGGAACGCCTGCCGACCGGACAAATTCAACTGCTTTGTTCAGGACTCTCCGCGATAGCCTCGGTGCTTACGGTTCGCAGGTACACAAAAAATTATTCCTTTCTGCGGCTCTTGCCGCCACTGCCGAGCATCTTTCTGGTTACGAAGTGGAGAAGCTGATCCCTATTCTCGACATGTTCAATGTGATGACGTACGACTATAACGGCTCGTGGTCTCCCCGCAGCGGGCACAATTCGCCCCTTTACGCCTCGAGCGAGGCAGACAGTGTGTCGAATATCGAGGCTACGTTCAAGCTGTTCACTGAAGGGTTCCATGTTCCGGCTTCACAGATCAATCTGGGAGTACCGTTCTACGGCCATGCGTTTGCGCAGTGTACGATGGTGGGCGGCGAATATCATGGAGTCGACACAACGCTCTTTCCCGGCGGCGATGCGGACTACTATTCCATCGTCCAGTATTCCGGCATGTACAGGCATTGGGATGATAAAGCAAAAGTCCCGTATCTTGTCGTCCCGTCGACGAAGACTTTCGTATCGTATGACGACGAGGAATCGATCACATATAAAGCACACTATGTTGTCGACCACCATGCGCGCGGCGTGATTATTTGGGAGATCACCGCAGATTATTTGACGGACGGGAGGACCCCATTATTGGACGCTCTGTATACGACATTTTCATCACAGTGAGCTCATGAACAAGGAGAATCATGCAGTACGGTTATTTTGATAACACAACTTTTGAGTACGTGATCGACCGGCCGGACGTTCCGGTGTCTTGGACGAACTACCTCGGCGTGAGGGACCTGTGCACCGTCATTTCTCATAATGCAGGCGGCTATTCATTCTATAAGAACGCCGAGCATCATCGCATTACCCGATTTCGCCAGAATGGCGTGCCGTTGGATCGGCCCGGACACTACGTCTATATCAGAGATGATGAAACCGGCGAGTTCTGGTCAATCTCCTGGCAGCCGACCGGAAAGGATCTGGCGAAGGCGAAATATGAGTGCAGGCACGGGCTCTCGTACTCAAAATTCATCAGCGACTATCAGGGCATTCGTGCAGAGCAGACGATCTTCATTCCGGTTGACGACGATGTCGAGCTATGGGATGTGAAAATCAAGAATACTGACGGCAAGCCGAGAAAGCTCAGTATCTTTTCTTACGTTGAATTTTCTTTCCATCACATCGAGATCGACAATCAGAATCTCCAGATGTCCCTGTATGCCAGCGGGTCCAATTATGCTGACGGCATCATTGAATATGACTTTTTTTATGAACCGTGGACATACCATTATTTTACTTCAAATGTCACCCCTGACGGGTATGATTGTGTCCGCGACCGATTTCTCGGTGCGTACCGGACAGAAACAAATCCTCTTGCCGTCGAACGGGGGAGCTGCAGCGGCAGCACCGAGTTGGGCGGCAATCACTGCGGCGCACTTCATAAGAAGCTGACACTGAAGCCCGGTGAAGAGTCACGGCTCGTTTTTATGCTGGGTGTGGGCTCGCGCGCTGAAGGAAAACAAATGAGGGGAAAATATTCCAACCCAAAGAATGTCGAGGACGCCTTCAACGAGCTTGCAATGTACTGGAGGCGCAAACAATCGGTCTTCAAGTGCACAACGCCGAGCGAGGGCTTCGATACGATGATCAATGCCTGGACGCTCTTCCAGGCCGAGACATGCGTCGTCTGGTCCCGTTTCGCTTCATTCGTCGAGGTGGGAGGACGGACGGGTCTTGGGTATCGAGACACTTCACAAGACGTGATGGCTGTTCCGCATACGAATCCGGCGAAAGTCAAACAGCGGATCGTCGAGCTTCTTCACGGCCAGGTGAGCAGGGGGTATGGTCTGCACCTTTTTGATCCTGAAGTCTTTGCTCCACAAGAAGCAAAACTTCCGGGCGTGAAGCTTCCCACCGTAGTGCCCACGCCGGCCGCGAGCGATATCATCCACGGCATGGAAGATGTTTGTTCCGATGATGCACTCTGGATCATCGCTTCCATCTGCGAATTTGTGAAAGAGACCGGCGACACAAAATTCTTCGACCTCGTCGTTCCGTTTGCCGACAAGGGGGAAGGAACGGTGTACGAGCACATGAAGCGCTCGCTCGATTTCTCAGCCGAACAGACCGCCGCGAACGGCATTTGCCTCGGACTCCGCGCGGACTGGAACGACTGCTTGAACCTCGGCGGCGGCCAGAGCGCGATGGTGTCATTCATGCATTTCTGGGCGCTGAAAGAGTTTATCGCCGCCGCTGAATTTCTGGGCCGTTCAGATGATGTGATACGCTATTCAGCCATGGCTGAGAAAGTCCGGCAGGCATGCGAGAAAGAATTGTGGGATGGGGAGTGGTACATCCGCGGAGTTACCAAGAAGGGGATCAAGATCGGAACCGACAAGAATACCGAGGGGAAGATTTTTTTGGAAAGCAACAGCTGGGCGGTGCTTTCCGGAGCAGCGTCGGAAGAACGGGGAAGAAAATGCATGGATTCGATCCACAAATATTTAGCATCGCCGTACGGCATTCACCTTTGTTGGCCGACATATTCTGAACCGAACGACGATATCGGATATTTGACCAGGGTCTATAAGGGGATCAAAGAGAACGGGGCAATTTTCAGTCACCCGAACCCATGGGCGATGATCGCCGAATGTAAGCTCGGCAGAGGAACGCTCGCGATGAAGTTGTATAACGACCTCCTCCCATACAATCAGAACGACAAGATCGAGGTTCGGGAGTCAGAACCGTACTCGTACTGTCAGTTCATTATGGGGAAAGATCATACGGCATACGGAAGAGCGCGTCATCCATGGCTTACGGGGAGCGCCGGCTGGGCATACACTGCAGCGACTAAGTGGATTCTCGGCGTTCGCCCCGATTTTGATTCATTGATAATCGATCCATGTATTCCGAAGGACTGGAAGGAATTTGAGGTGACGAGAAAGTGGCGCGGCACGACATATAAAATTAGGGTCAAAAATCCGGACGGAGTAGAGAAGGGTGTCCGTTCAATTGTTCTGGATGGAAAAGAGATGAGCGGCCCCGTTGCGCCAAAGGATGCCGGCTCGTCCCATGAAGTCATTGTAACGATGGGAAATAGCGGAAAGATCGGGAAAATATTTGAAAGGAAAGGAAAAGGAGCGGCATATGGTGTATGATGGGACATCGTCGGTAGAGGCAGTAGAACTAGCTCGTATCAATCGGAAGCTCCGGTATTCGCCGACGGAGAAAATCGATGTGATCGAGGTGGATAATTTTCCGCTTTTGGGGAAGCTCTCGGCGTTTCGGTTCATCGAGTGGGTTCAGAAGAACCCAGGCGGAGTGATCTCACTTCCGACCGGGAAGACGCCCGAACACTTCATCAAATGGGTGACCCGGATCCTTGAGCGCTGGGAGACAAAAGAGGTCCAGTCAATGCTTGCATCCTATGGTATTGAGTCCTCAAAGCGCCCGGAGATGGAGAGCCTCTCGTTTGTGCAGATCGATGAGTTCTATCCGATCGATTCCCAGCAGCACAACAGCTTCAATCATTATGTCAGAAAGTATTATATCGATGGGTTTGGGCTCTCGATCGATAAGGCGCTGCTGATCGATACGACACGGTTGGGGATCCCCATGGGGAAGACGATGGCCGAGGTATTTCCGGACGGCGTGGTCGACCTTTCGTTGAGAGTGCGGCAGACGAGGACGGAACTGGAGAGCTTGCAGCGCGATACGATCAACCGAGTGGATTGGTTCTGCATGGAATACGAGCGGAAGATCCGCGAGATGGGGGGGATAGGGTTCTTTCTCGGCGGTATCGGTCCTGACGGGCATATCGCATTCAACGTCCGAGGTTCGAGCTTTTATTCGGTGACAAGGCTGACCGGGACCAACTATGAGACGCAGGCAGCGGCAGCCACGGACCTCGGGGGGATAGAGATCGCCCGGAAGCGCTTGGTGATCACGATCGGGCTATCGACGATCACCTATAACCCTACCTCAACGGCGATCATCATTGCAGCCGGAGATGCCAAGGCGCAGATCGTGCGCCAGGCGATCGAGGAAGATAAGGGGCCTCAATACCCGGCAAGTGTGCTTCAGAACTTAAAGCATGCGAGGTTCTACCTCTCGAAGGGGGCGGCAAGCCTGTTGAGTGAACGCCGGTATCTGAGTTTGGTCGAACGAGAGAAGGTGGAGGACGACATTGCCGACGATATTGTGATCGGCCTGGCGCTCCAGTTCAGGAAGCCCCTGACCGAGCTGAGCCAGGAGGATTTTAAGTATGACCGTTGTTCTTCCGAGCTTCTGAAACGCAGCGGGCGTTCCCACAGCGAACTTTCGCGCCAAGCACGCGAGCGCTTGATCAAGAAGATCGAAAAAGGGCTCCAGAGTGTTACCCAGACGACGTTCTTTCATACCGAGCCGCATCATGACGATATCATGCTCGGATATCTGCCATATCTTTATCACCTGGTACGCGATGCCACGAACCATCATTATTTTGCCAATTTGACCTCCGGGTTCACAGCTGTTTCAAACGCGTATTTTTTGTCGATCGTTCAAAAGCTCAGGCATTACATAGAGCATGGCGATTTTACATCGCTTCTTGCAAAGGGGTATTTTGAGGTAGAGAACGAGGCCAAGCGGATCGAAGATATGTATTTGTTCTTAGACGGGAGTGCGGAGCGCTCCGAGGAGCGCAAGAATGAGGCCGAGGCCCGCCGGATGCTCAGAAACCTGATCGAGGTGTACGGCACCACGGAGCTTGATCAGATACGGGCCCGGGCGAAGAATTTGGAAGAATACCTCTTGGGGCAGTATCCGGGGGCGAAGGACCCGGCCGATATCCAGACGCTGAAAGGGATGCTCCGGGAGTGGGAGGTGGAGCTTCTGTGGGCGTATTTTGGGATCGAGCCGACGGCCATTCATCCTCTGCGTTTGGGGTTCTACCGTGGGGATATCTTCTCGGAAGAGCCGAAGGTGGACAGGGATGTGCTTCCGATCTACGAGTTAATGAAGAAGCTCAGGCCGAATGTGGTGACGGTTGCTCTGGACCCGGAGGGGAGCGGACCGGACACGCACTATAAGGTGCTCATGGCGGTGGCTGAAGCCTTGAGGATGTATGAGAAGGAGAGCAGGGACTCGTCGGTCCGTGTGTGGGGATACCGGAATGTCTGGTATCGGTTCAAGGCTGCGGAGGCCGATGTGATTGTGCCGGCCTCGCTCAACACGTTGTCATTGATGAACACGGCGTTTATGAACTGTTTTGGGTCGCAGAGTGCGGCTTCGTTCCCGAGTTACGAATACGACGGCCCGTTCTCAGAGCTGGCGCAGAAGATCATGGTCGAGCAGTATGACATGGTGAAGACCTGTTTGGGGAGAGAGTATTTCCATAAGCATGCGCATCCGCGCCTTCGGGCAGCACGCGGGTTGATCTTTCTCAAGGATCTGAAGCTCCAGGACTTTTATCAAAAGGTCAGAGACTTAAAAAAAGTAACAGAATCAAGCAACTGACGGCGCCCCCTTTCGATTCCGTCGGCTTCCGTCAGGCGCACGGCGCCGCGATGAGTCTGCTGCTCTCATTTCCTCAATCAACATACAATCCGTCAACCGTAAACGAAGGAGGTAGTATACATGAGGATCATCATCGAACAAAGTGCGGAAGCCATGAGCAACTGGGCGGCGACATACATCATCAACAAGATTAATAAATTCAAACCGACCGCTCAAAAACCATTTGTCCTGGGATTGCCTACCGGCAGCACTCCGATCGGCACGTATCAACAGCTTGCAAAGTATCACAAGCAAGGAAAAGTGTCGTTTAAGAATGTAGTCACTTTTAACATGGATGAGTATATCGGGCTTGCTGAAACACACCCCGAAAGTTACCACTACTTTATGCATCATCATCTGTTCCAGCATATAGATATTCCTGCTGGCAACATCAATATTCTCAACGGCAACGCCCCCGATCTGGAGCAAGAATGTAAACGGTACGAAGAAAAAATAAAATCGTACGGCGGTATTCACCTGTTCATGGGGGGTATCGGCCCGGATGGCCATATTGCGTTCAACGAGCCGGGGTCGTCGCTCACCTCCCGCACGCGCGTCAAAACGCTCACCTATGACACGCTTAAAGCTAATTCGCGGTTTTTTGAGAACGATATCAATAAGGTTCCGAAAACTGCCCTCACCGTCGGTGTCGGGACTATCATGGATGCGGATGAAGTCATGATCCTCATCAATGGATACGGAAAGGCAAGGGCTTTGAGACAGTGTGTTGAAGAGGGGGTCAATCACTTTTGGACCGTCTCAATGCTTCAATTGCATAAACACGGGATTATTGTCTGCGATGACGATTCGACGATGGAACTGAGAGTGAGTACGGTCAGATATTTTAAGGACATTGAAAAAGAGCACCTAAACCTAGCATTGGAATAATAAAATTCACCGTGAGCCGCTCAAGCCAATGAGCGGCTCGCTTGCTTTAGGAAGGCATACCGGACATGGAATCGAGAACATTATCACGGAAGGAAATAGACGAGCTGGAAGCGCGCGGGTGTCAGGCCGGTGATTGGAGCCAAATCCTCGTCAAGGAACCTTTTGATATCAAAAGATTTAGAAACGTCTCGTTCAGCGGCGCCGTGGAGCTTGGTGCTTTTACCGCGAAAGTGAAATTGTCCAGCGGTATCGAACAAAACTGCGGACTATACCATTGCCAGATCCATAATTGCTCGATCGGGAGCAATAGTTATCTGTCAAACGTGGCATACCTTGGAAATTATCTTCTTGAAGACAATGTTGTCATCGAAAATTGCGGCCCGGTGATGGTCGTCGGGACGTCGTCGTTCGGCAACGGTGTCGAGATCGATGTGTTAAACGAGGGGGGCGGCCGGAGCCTGAAAATATTTGATTGCCTCTCCGCTCAAATGGCGTACTTCATTGTCTTCTACAGACACCATTCAGCGCTGATCGACAAGCTCAATGAAATTATCGACGGCTACACCAAAACAAGGACGGCGTCAAGGGGAACGATCGGAACGGGCGCTCGGATTAGCGGCGCGGGAAGGATAACAAACGTCGCGGTTGGGCCGTTCGCGATCATCGACGGAGCACTGACGCTCGAAGAGGGAACCGTCCAAAGTTCAGCCCTGGCTCCGGTGTACATAGGAACCGGCGTCATAGCGAAAAAATTCATTGTTCTGTCCGGCTCGAAAGCAGATCAGTCCGCTATTCTGGAAAAATGCTTTGTCGGCCAAAGCGTAAAAGTCGGCAAACAATTTTCTGCTGAGAACTCTGCGTTCTTTTGCAATTCGGAACTATTTCACGGCGAAGGATGCTCTGCCTTTGCCGGCCCTTACACCGTTTCACACCATAAGTCGACCCTTTTGATCGCAGGTTTCTTTTCGTTCTATAATGCCGGCAGCGGATCGAATCAAAGTAACCACATGTATAAACTCGGTCCGGTTCATCAAGGAGTTCTTGAACGGGGATCGAAGACAGGTTCGTTCAGTTATTTGTCATGGGAGAACCGCGTCGGCGCGTTCAGCACCGTGATCGGCAAGAATTACGCAAATTTCGATACCACCGACCTTCCGTTTTCTCTTATCAGGGAGAGCGGAGGAAAAACCGTGTGCATCCCGGGGTGGAGTTTCTTCACGGTCGGCGTAAAGCGGGACGGCATGAAATGGCCGGGCCGCGACGGCCGAAAAGACGCGAAACGCGATCTTATACATTTTCAAGTTCTTTCCCCGTTTGTGATCGGGAAAATGCTCCGCGGGATCCAGTTGCTGAACGACCTCGCAAAAAGTGCTTCAGACGGCCAGGAGACGCTGAACTTCGGCGGTGTTCTCATTCAGAAGAAAGTTGTAAACACTGCTTGCGAGTGTTACGAAACGGCTATTAGAATGTTTATCGGCGATTGCCTAGGCAGGAAACTTGACGAGCTGAAAAATTGCACGACGCTCAACGAGGTCCGCAGCGCGCTTTCCCGGACCGTTGACAACGATCTGGTAAAATGGGTTGATGTCAACGGCCTCATGGCGCCGGAATCGGTCATTGCCGAATTTGTTGGCAACGTTGCCGGCGGGAAGATCAACGATATCAAGAGTTTCGATGATGAGCTGTTGAAGATTCATGCAAAGTACGATGAATATGAATGGAACTGGTGCGCCCGACTGATCGAAACCCGGTCTCATATCTCGATGAGGGAGATGACAGCCGCCACACTCGTCTCTCTCATCGAAGAATGGAAGGCGGCATCCGACAAATACAATGTGATGGTCCTTGATGATGCCCGAAAGGAGTTCGATGTCCAGTCAAAAATTAGCTATGGAATCGACGGCGGCGCATCCGTACGGGATGCGGATTTTTCCGCTGTTCGCGGGACGTACGACGGCAACAGTTTCGTGAAAGGAATCAAAGAAGATTCCGTTAGGGTTGAAGCGAGAGCGAAAGCTCTGATTGATCTTATCAAGCGGTTGAACTGATATCTGATATTGGCGGATCAATTCGTGCTTATTGGAAAAGGGGTGCGGCAGTCAGCTCGGTGATGAACGTCGAGCTGAAGAACGAAATTGCTTTATTTCATCGTAATTCGCCTATTTCCTTCTGTCGGGCTTTCGCCCTAAGTAATTGATGATTGTAGAAACTCCGGCAAAAAGCGATAATCGTTGAGACCTGAATTCTATCGCTGGCCGAAAACGTTCCCTTGGTTGGCTTCGAATCTGTTCTCCCTCCAAAATCCCAGAGAAAAATAAGGTTGAATCGTAACTATCTGGTTAGTACCTTGAGTGCCAGCCTCAATTTTGGCAGTGATAGGTAGTTCTCATTACACTCTATCCCGCATTTGACTTTTTTAAGTATCCACGATTGTTTGGATGAATAGTCGGCCGCGCTTGTATTCCAGCATCATTCTTATGCTCTCCGCTCTTCTCGTTGCACGTGAAGGATGGGCCGATGGTGGACTATCCCAAAAAAGCAAAAAAGAGGAGTTGAAGGAAGAGCGTCAGGAGCAAAAAGAGCGCAATCGAATAAAGGCCTCGGGCATTCTCTTGATGTCGGTGTGGAAGTACACGTACAGTTTTGGGAAACCCGATAAGAAAGGGTTCGAAATCTCCTCCTCCAGGTACAACCCCGACGGATATAAGACCGAAGAAACAGTCTACAATCCGAATGACGGATCGGTTCTTGTAAAGACGAATTACCGGTACAACGAGGGCGGGAAGCTAATCGAAGAGACGACGACCAAGGGGGATGCGAAAACCAAAATCATCTATCGTTATGATTCAGCCGGAAACAAGAAGGAGACGGTTGCGTACAAACAGGATGGAACGGTTGACCGGAAAAGCGTCTATTTTTACGACAGTGAAAACAATATGGTTGAAAACAGGGGATATCTTTCCGACGGGAGAATTTTCTCGAAAGACCTGTTCACGTATGATTCAACCGGCAATGTCGTCGAGCAGCTCAACAGCATTTCCCGCTTCACCTATGCCTATGACGATGACGGCAATATGACCGAAATGATCAAGTACGGAAGGGATTTTAATAACGTCGATTCGGCGGTCTATAATTTGGCGGATAGGGTTGCCTTTGTCTATGACAGTCTCGGAAATTTATCGAGCGAGTATGTCTATAAGCCGGACAGCAGCCTGAAGGCGAGATCCACCTTTACGTATGACCGAAGAGGGAATTTGGTTTCTGAGGTGGATTACTCCGGGGACGGGCATGTCAACTATAGCGCTGCATATATCTACAACAAACGGGGGGATCTTGTTGAGGAATCGGGTGTTGAGAAAGAGCGCCCCTTCAAGAGCATCTACAAATATGACCGCAAAGGGAACAAGAAAGAATGGATCGTATTCGACCAGGTGAATGAGCCGAAGACCCTCCAGAAGTATTTGTACGAGAAATATTCCTCCGAGACAAACCCGGAGTTTCCGGATTCGAGTATCCAGGCAGATTACGTTCAGCCGGATACGTCGGAGACTCATGGCATCAATGAGGATCTTTTTCAATTCCTCGGGTGCCGAATTATTGCCTCCGACGGTGCATATCTGGGTTTGGTCTGGGCTGATACCTCCCATCCGCACTCGATCGTCAATCCATGGGGGCAATACGGGTTTGAGGGCTCTCCCACCAGTATTTTTAATCCGAACTGTCCATACGGAGGGTTAAAAGGAGTGTTTAGCCCGTTCAACAAGAGTTGTCCGAGCCCCCCTTCGCTGTATCGCGAGGGGAAATTTGTTTCATACCTCAGCGACAATACCTCGTTCAGTCCCCGCGTGCCCGCCTCGCGGTTGATGACGTTTCTTATGCAGCAGGCGAAATCAAAAGAGTGACGACGCGATTTTGCACGCTTGGCCTCCGGTTGCGTTCCCATCAAAAGTTTGCTATCTTTTTAATCACTGTTCAATTTATTGACGAACTGGGTGACGAGTGTTAATGTGCTGCTTCCATAGACTTGACGCATGAAAGCCCTGCGAACGCGGTTTGCTCCGAGCCCAACGGGATTCCTGCATGTTGGAGGTTTGCGAACCGCGCTTTATAATTATTTGCTGGCGAAGAAGGAGGGGGGATCGTTCGTCCTTCGCATCGAAGACACCGACCAATCGCGCAAAGTCGAAGGGGCCGTGCAAAATATTATCGATACGCTTGGATGGGCCGGCATCGAATATGACGAAGGACCGGATCGTGAAGGCGACTACGGTCCGTACATCCAATCGCAGCGGATCAACCTGTATCAAAAGTACGCAAACCAATTGGTCATAGAAAAGAAAGCGTACTTTTGTTTTTGCACTCCCGAAAGGCTCAAGGAAGTCCGGGAGAGACAATCGGCCGCGAAGTTGACGACATCATACGATCGCCGCTGCAGGAATCTCTCCGAACAGGAAATTTCCGAGAGATTGAAACGGGGCGAACCGCATGTCATTCGGATGAAGGTCCCGCTTGACGGTGAGCTGACGTTCACAGACATGATTCGCGGCGACATCACGATTTCACACAAGGTGCTGGACGACCAGGTGATATTGAAATCGGATGGTTATCCGACGTATCATTTGGCGGTCGTCGTCGACGATCATTTTATGAAGATCTCGCACGTGATCCGGGGCGAAGAATGGCTCTCGAGCACGCCAAAGCATGTGATATTATTCAACCATTTTGGATGGGATCTGCCCCGGTTCGCTCATTTGCCGCTGCTCCTTAATCCCGACAAATCGAAACTGAGCAAACGTCAGGGGGATGTGGCAGTTGAAGATTACCGGCAAAAGGGATATTTCAGAGAAGCGCTCGTTAACTTTGTTGCATTTCTTGGCTGGAACCCGGGAGACGACCGGGAGTTATTCACGCTTGATGAGTTGACGAAGGAGTTCTCGCTTGAACGGGTGGGGAACTCCGGCGCTGTCTTTAATATTGAAAAGCTTGACTGGCTCAATTTTGAATACCTCAGGAAGAAGCCGGACGCAGAATTAATCCAGAACCTGAGGGAACAGTTGAAGGTTGCAGGTTACGATGAACGGCAATTTGGCGATGTTTATTTGATGCGCGTCATCAACGCGATGCGCGAGAGGGTGACATTCGTGAAGGATTTCGTTGAGAAGAGCCCGTACTTTTTCCGGGCCCCAATCCAGTATGATGAGGATACTATCAAAAAACGTTGGAAGAAGGAGTCAACGGCTCACCTGAAGGATCTTGCCGGCCAATTTTCCGCGCTAAACAGTCAAAAGAAAGAAGATTTTGAAGCCGCCCTCCACCGAACCGCGGAATTCTTGAAGGTTGACAATAGCGATCTGATTCATCCTCTTCGGCTCGCAGTCTCCGGCGTCGGTTCTGGTCCGGGTTTGTTTGATATTCTTTTCATCCTCGGCAAGGAAGAGACCGTGGCAAGAATTCATTCAGCGGTTGAAAGATTACAATGACCATGATTGAGAAACAAAAAGACATCAAAGAGCAAAAAGACAACGGAGAGATGCCTGACCGGAGGAATTTTGTCCGGGACATCATCGACGACGACCTGAAGACCAATAAATTCGGGGGGAAGGTGCATACCCGTTTTCCCCCCGAGCCAAACGGATATCTTCACATCGGCCATGCAAAATCGATCTGCCTCAATTTCGGACTGGCAAGAGATTACAACGGCTTCTGCAACCTGCGGTTCGACGATACGAATCCGGCAAAAGAGGAGCAAGAGTTTGTCGAATCGATCAAAAGAGATGTCCGATGGCTCGGCTTCGATTGGGAAGACAGATTATTTTATGCCTCCGATTATTTTGAACAGCTCCACGAATACGCTGTTCGGCTGATACAAAAAGGGAAGGCCTATGTCTGCGACCTCAGCGCCGACGAGATCCGCGAATACCGAGGGACGCTGACCGAGCCGGGAAAAGAAAGTCCGTATCGCAATCGCACGGTCGAGGAAAATCTTGATCTGTTCAAACGCATGCGCAACGGAGAATTTCCGAACGGCTCCAGAACCCTTCGGGCCAAGATCGACATGGCGTCGCCGAACATTAATCTCCGTGACCCCGTCATGTACCGGATACTTTTCGCTACTCATCATCGCACCGGGGATGCATGGTGTATTTATCCGATGTACGATTGGGCCCACGGCCAAAGCGATTCTATCGAAGGGATCACTCATTCAATTTGCACCCTTGAGTTTGAAAATCACCGGCCGTTGTACGATTGGTTTCTTGAGGAGTTGAACCTTCATCATCCTCAGCAAATCGAGTTTGCGCGGTTGAACATGACGTACACCGTCATGAGCAAGAGAAAACTTTTGCAGCTGGTCGAAGAAGGACACGTCAACGGCTGGGACGATCCGCGAATGCCGACGATCTCTGGAATTCGACGGCGCGGATATACGCCGGCGTCGGTACGCGCATTCGCGGAGCGTGTCGGAGTTGCGCGACGGGAGAATACATCGGATGCGTTGTGGCTGGAAGATTGTCTTCGCGACGATCTAAATAGGCACGCTCTGCGCGTGATGGCGGTCCTTCGGCCTCTCAAAGTGGTGATCGAGAACTATCCCGACGGCGTCGTCGAAGAGCTCGAGGCCGTTAATAATCCTGAAGATGCCTCGATGGGAACGAGGAAAATTCCCTTCTCCAAAATTCTTTACATCGAACGGGATGACTTTCAAGAGAATCCTCCTAAAAAATTCTTCCGGCTTTCTCCGGGAAATGAAGTTCGACTCCGCTACGCCTATATCATAAGGTGCACCGGAGTGATCAAGGACCCGAAGACGGGGGAGGTCGCCGAATTGCGTTGCACGTATGATGCGGAGACAAAAAGCGGTTCAGCGCAAAGCACTAGAAAGGTGAAAGGCACCATTCATTGGGTCTCGGCGCCACATGCGATCGAAGCGGAGGTCCGTTTGTACGACCGGCTGTTCCTGGAAGAATATCCGGATGCGGAGAAGTGGAAGCAATTTATTAACCCGAATTCTCTGCAGGTATTGAGATCGTGCAAGCTTGAGCCCGGACTCGCTTCGTCTGCTCCTCAGGACCGGTTCCAGTTTGAACGGCTCGGTTATTTCTGTGTTGATACGGATTCGAAAAAGGACGCGCTCGTGTTCAACCGCGCCGTGACGCTGCGGGATACATGGGAGAAGATAAAGAAATTGTGACGACCATACGCCGATGAAAAAGCTGGATATCATTCGTCTTCATAACGCCGTTTTTTATGCTTATCACGGCGTGATGTCCGACGAGCAAAATCTCGGGGGCAAGTTCGAAGTCGATGTTGAACTCTACTGCGACCTCTCGGAAGCAAAGGAAAAGGATGATCTGCTTGCGACGGTCAACTATGAAAAAGTCTATGCCGTCATGAAGCAGACCGTTGTTGGAAAGAAATTCTTTCTCATAGAAGCTTTGGCGCATTCGATCGCGAAAGGGATTTTCAGCGAGTTTCCGGCGGTTCACAAAACCGTCGTCCGTATCAGAAAACCGGGGGCCGCGGTGCACGGGATCATCGACCACGTGGAAGTAGAGGTAGAGTCCTCCAGGGATGAACGACCATAGGGGCCCGCATGGAACATGTGTTTCTGGGAATCGGCTCAAATGTCGGCGACAGGCTCCGTTTCCTTGGTGATGCGGTGCTCAAGTTGCGGTCGGTTCCTGCGACGAGAGTGGTAAAAGTTTCAAGCGTGTATGAAACAGAGCCCGTTGGAATAAAGAATCAGAGTGATTTTCTCAATGCGGCCGTCGCCGTGCAGACAGCTATTGGCGCAGAAGAGCTTTACGCACACATCAAGTTCATAGAAAAGGCGATCGGCCGGGTGGGGAGAGCCCGCTGGGGACCGCGGGAAATCGATATCGATATTTTGTTGTTCGGGGATCGCGTGATTGATACACCGACGATCGTCATTCCCCACAGGGAGATGCTGAACCGCAGATTCGTTCTTCAGCCTCTTGCCGAGATTGGGCCGAGCACGGTTCATCCGTTAACTCACAAGACGATTGAAGAGCTGATCGCCGAATGTAAAGACTCGAATCTCGTGCGCAAGTCCCCCGAAATGACTCAAACATTTTTTACAGCACTGCAGGAGTAAGGATTGCCGGTTCGACACGCTGATGTTCGCTATATCGCCATAGAAGGAGTCATCGGGGCGGGAAAGACCTCGCTCGCACGAAAGATCTCCGAACGCCTCAACGGCCGCCTTGTCCTTGAGCAGTTTGAAGAGAATCCGTTCCTCGAACGTTTTTATGAGGACTCCGTGCACTATGCCTTTCAGACTCAGATTTTCTTTTTATTGAGCCGGTACAAGCAGCAGCAGGCGTTGTTTCAGGCCGACCTCTTTCAGAACGTCCTGGTGACCGATTACATTTTCGAGAAGGACAAGATCTTCGCGTATCTGAACCTGCGCGACGATGAATTGAAATTGTATGAGACGCTGGTCGGCTCGATCGAAAAAAATATCCCGGTCCCTGATTTGGTCGTCTACCTTCAATCCAGCGTCGATCGGCTGATGTCAAATATTAAGGACCGCGGCAGGAAGATAGAGGAGAACATTTCGGAAGATTACATCAAAGATCTGAACGAAGCGTATAATTATTTTTTCTTCCGGTATAAGACCGCTCCGCTTTTGATCGTTAATGCCACTGAGATCGATTTTGTCGGAGACCAGTCCGATTTTGAAGAACTCTACAACGAAATTCTCCGCCCGAACAGAGCAGCCGTGGAATACTATAATCCGCGCTCGAAGAAAGTGTAAGCGCCGGTATGTTTGAGCTCATCATCTGGGTTGTGTGCGTTTATATCCTTGCCAAAATGCTCGGGGCACTGCTGCAGGTGGTCCGCCCGTTCTTCGAGCCGCCTCGTAAGAAGGAACCGACCGTCCGGGAGAAAGAGACACACCACCAGTTTGACAATGTGCAGGATGCCGATTTCGAGGATATTACAGATAAAAAGTAATTCACCCACCATCATCTCGCTCGATGCAGTCGCTTGAACAATTTCTAAAACGATCTCTCTTCCGCCTTGTCAATTCATTTCGTCCCGGTATCCGATATTCCCCGCAGCAGCTTCCTCTCGAGTCATTTAATCGTATTCTGATCATCCGCCAGCACGACCAGCTTGGCGATTTGATGATTGCGACGCCGGCAATTCGTGCGTTACGCAGAAAGTTTCCAAAAGCCTTCATCGCCGTGGTCGTCCGGGAATACACCGCTCCGGTCATCGAACACAATCCATACGTGGACGAAGTGATCGTCTTCTATGAAAAATTAGGCCGATGGAATATTCGTAAGTTCGTTTCATTCTGGAAATCGGTGCGGAATAAGTTCGAGTGCGTCATCCTCCTGAACACCATTTCCCGCTCGCTTTCTTCCGACCTCATCGCCCTGCTGAGCGGGGCAAAATATATTGTTGGTCCTGACCATCTGAAGCTCGATCCGTCCATCCCGGAGAAGATTTACAACGTCCAGGTTCATCGCCCTCAAGGACAAAAACATGAAATCCAGCGCAATCTGGATATCGTCCGTGGTCTTGGGGCGGATGAGAACGATTTGGAGTATGATCTTGTTTTAACAGATGCAGAAGTGTATGAAGCGGAAAGGGTCTATCAAATACTGGGAATCGCTCCCAAGGCAATTGTTGTTGGAGTGCATTTTGGAGCCTTAAATCCTTCGAAGTGCTTCCCGCTCGATAAATTGGCTGCGGTGATTGATTGGACGATCGAGAGGTACAGGGCGGAAGCGGTTCTCATCGTCAGCCCGAATGAAGTTGACCGCAAAAGAATCATCGAATCATCGCTGCATCACAACGTTCATTCGGCGCCGGTCATGCCGTTGCGGATCATGGCGGCCTTTTTACGGCATTTGAATTTGCTCATGTGCAACGACACCGGGACGCTGCATATTGCCGCGTCGCAGCGTGTACCAACGATCTCCTTTCATTCGCTGAGCGATCCTTCAATATGGAAGCCGCCGCATCCGCGCCATATTGCCGTCAGGGCCGATGACGCGCTGATCACGTCGATCACCGTCGAACAGGTGAAGGAGGCTGTGATCTTAGCGATGAATAAATATGCCGGAAAGTCTTTGGTTTGATTGTACTCCAAACGATTGTTAAGTTTCATAGGAAATGATCGCAGCTTTAGAACATAATGCGTCACCAAGGACAGAGATTCCTCTCAACCTCGAATCGGAGATCCTTCGCCTGAAGAAGGATCTGAACGCGGTTCTTCTTGCGCATTATTACCAGGAATCGGAGATCCAGGACCTCGCGGACTATGTCGGCGACAGCCTGGAGCTGGCCCGGCGCGCGGCAGAAACTGACGCCGACGTCATCGTCTTCGCAGGCGTGCATTTTATGGCCGAAACTGCAAAAATTCTTAACCCCCATAAATTGGTGCTGCTTCCGGACCTTGAGGCCGGCTGTTCTCTAGCAGAAGGCTGTCCGGCGGCCGATTTCAGGCGTTTTCGAGAGATGCATTCGGACCATGTCGCGGTCACCTATATCAATTGTTCGGCTGAGGTCAAGGCGCTCAGCGATATCATCTGCACGTCAAGCAGCGCTGAAAAGATCATTAACCAGATTCCAATAGATAAGCCGATCCTTTTTTCGCCCGATAAGAACCTCGGCGCATATCTTGCAAAGAAAACAGGGAGGCAGATGCTCCTGTGGAATGGAAGCTGCATCGTACATGAGACTTTCAGCGAGCGCAAGATCATCGGTTTGCAAATGGAGCATCCAGACGCAAAACTGATTGCTCATCCTGAATGCGAAGAATCTCTTCTGTCGCGCGCCGATTTCATCGGTTCGACGAGTGCCTTGTTGAAATTCGTCCAGTCGAACCCGGCTAAGAAATTCATCGTCGCCACGGAGGTCGGGATCATCCATCAAATGCAGCGGAGCGCGTCTGAGAAGGAATTCATTCCCGCTCCCCCCGATGCTAATTGTGCCTGCAACGAATGCCCGCATATGAAACGGAACACGATGGAAAAGCTCTATCTCTGCATGAAGAACAGATCGCCGGAGATAACGATGACTCCGGACCTCTTGCAGCAGGCACTGGTGCCGATTCAAAGGATGCTCGCGATGAGCTAGAGAGTAGAGAGTTGATAACGAGTTGTACGCAATAAGGAGCAAAAGAGATCCCGCGTCGCTGCGGGATTTCGTGTTTGTAGATGTCTCTTAAGTTTTGTATATTGGCGTTATTTTTTGAAAGGATTCGGCTTTACATGGGTACTCGAATATATATTGAAGATCTTGCTCGATGCGTCGGTGAAACAGTTACCATCTCGGGTTGGGTCTATAACAAACGTTCAAGCGGGAAAATACGCTTCATCGTCATTCGCGATGGCACCGGATTGATGCAAGCTGTGATCGTGAAAGCGAACGTAAGCGAAGATATCTTTAGTCGGTTTGATGAATTGACCCAGGAAACGTCCCTTCGCGTGACGGGGAAAATTCGCAAAGAAGACCGTGCGCCGGGGGGATATGAAATGGACCTCGCCGGCCTGGACATAATTTCCGTGGCGAAGGAATATCCCATCACCCCCAAAGAACATGGCGTCGAGTTTCTCATGGACCGCCGCCATCTCTGGCTTCGTTCCGAACGCCAGCATGCCATCCTGCGTGTTCGCCACGAGATCATTCGTTCGATACGAGAATTTTTCGACGGGCGAGGATTCCTTCTTCTGGACGCTCCGATTTTCACCCCGGCCGCCTGCGAAGGGACAAGCACTCTTTTCGAGACCAACTATTTCGATCTAGGCAAAGCGTACCTGACCCAATCGGGTCAATTGTACGGCGAAGCCGGCGCCATGTCCTTCGGGAAAGTCTACGTCTTTGGCCCGACCTTCCGGGCGGAGAAATCGAAAACCCGCCGCCATCTGACAGAATTCTGGATGGTCGAGCCGGAGGTCGCCTTCAACGATCTGGATGATGATATGGATTTGGCTGAGGAATTCCTCGAACATATCGTGACGAACGTGTTGAAGAACCGTATGCCCGAATTGAAAACCCTCGAGCGCAACACGAAGTTCTTGGAAAATGTAAAACGCCCGCTGCCGCGTATCACGTATGATGAAGCAGTCGAGATCATTCATAAAAAAGGAGTTCCGTTTGAATGGGGAAACGACCTCGGGGGGACTGATGAAACAGTGATTTCCGAGCAGTTCGACCGTCCGGTGATGGTGCATCGATATCCGTCGCAGGTGAAGGCGTTCTATATGAAGCGCGACCCCAAAAACGACAAGCTCGCGCTCGCTGTCGATGTGCTTGCGCCGGAGGGATACGGCGAGATTATCGGCGGCAGCCAGCGCGAGGACGATTACGATACGCTGCTTGCGCGCTTAAAAGAGCACAATCTCCCGCAATCGGCATTTGAGTGGTATCTTGATTTACGCCGCTTCGGTTCGGTGCCGCACGCCGGATTCGGCCTCGGCGTGGAGCGGACCGTCTCATGGATCTGCGGCCTGGACCATGTTCGCGAGACTATTCCGTTTGCACGAATGATCTATCGGCTGACACCATAAACTTCCCTCATATCTGAAAATTTATGATTATCGCGGAGCACCTTCGGAAACAGTATGTCAATGTTCTGGCCGTTGACGATGTCTCTCTTCAAGTAGAGCCCGGAAAAATTTTCGGCCTTATTGGTCCGAACGGAGCGGGGAAAAGCACTTCGATCCGCATGATCCTCAACATCACGACGCCGGATAAAGGAACTGTGACGTTTGACGGCGCGCCGTTTGACGGGAATATCCAAAATCGCATTGGATATCTTCCCGAAGAAAGGGGATTGTACAAGAAAAATAAGCTTCTGGACACCATCCTTTACTTTGCCGGCTTGCGGGGAATGACCGGGCCGGGGGTCAAACAAAAGGCTCTTGAGTGGCTCAGGCGGTTTGACCTTGAAGGGTATGCGAAAAGCAAGGTCGAAGAGCTTTCGAAGGGCAACCAGCAAAAAGTCCAGTTCATTATCTCTATCCTTCATGATCCTTCCTACATCGTGCTTGACGAACCATTTTCGGGGCTCGATCCGGTCAATCAGATCATTCTGAAAGATATCCTCCAGGAATTGAAGCAGCAGGGGAAGGCGATTATTTTTTCGACCCATCAGATGGATTCGGCAGAAAAGTTGTGCGATGAGATCTGCCTGGTCAACCATGGCAAGATTGTGCTCGAAGGAAGCATGAAGGAGGTCAAACAAAAGTTTGGGAAAAATTCCGTTCATGTGGAGTTTGCCGGCGACGGTTCGTTTCTCTCATCGCTGCCACAGGTAAAGAAAGCGACGATCTATGAAAATTATGCAGAACTGCAGCTCAACGGCAGTGTATCATCCCGCGAGCTCCTTTCTTCCATCGTCCCGAAAGTCGATATCAGAAAATTTGAATTTGTCGAGCCGTCGCTGAATTCGATCTTCCTCGATGTGGTAGGAGTTCCTGATGAGTCGGCAGAGCGCGAGGAGACCAAACCGGCTGCGGTGAGAACGAAAACAGTTTCGGGCGACGCGCGCGTAAGGAAGGCGATGCTTCTCTTTATCTTCGCGCTTGTCGGAACGTTGGTCTTGGGTGTCATCACGTTGAAGAAAGGAGAGGCATCGTGGGATGCTCCGATGGTCCTTCTGGCTGTTTCTCTCTTTTCGTTCATGAGGTATTTGAAGGCCAGAAAACTTGTTACTGCCGAACTGCAGCGAACCGGAGAGGAGACAGCCAATGCAAAATAAATCCTTTCGGATCGCCAAGTGGGAATATTTGGAACGTGTAAAGACCAAGGCGTTCATCATCGGTCTGTTCATGATGCCGACGATCATCGCCGTGTTCACAATTATTCCAAGTTTCCTCGCGTCAAAAGCCGATGAGAAAGTACGGAAGATCGGTGTGATCGACGAAACAGATTCGCTCCTTCCGTATCTCAGCCAACGCATCGCGAAATTCAAGCTTCCCGACAGCTCGGCAAATTATGAGCTTGTGAAGATCACCGACGATGACTCATCGCGCGATCACCTGAAGATACTTGCAACCGCGAAAATCCTGGACAACGAGATCGAAGGATATTTTCTTCTCCCGTCGGACGTTATGGAGAAGGGGAAGATCGAATACCGTTCGGAAAATGTGGGCAATATCAGGGATCAGGAGCGGTTCTCAAAGATTCTCGAAGATGTCATCATCGAACGTAGGCTTGAGGCCAAAGGCTATAACTCCAGAGAGATACGGGGCCTCTCGACGGATGTCGATGTAAAAACGATCAAGGTCTCATCCAAAGGAGAGGAAAAGGAATCCGGCTTCCTCGAAACATTTTTCACCGGCTATATTTTCATTATGATGCTCTTCATGCTGGTGATGACGAGCGGCCAGATGCTGATCCGAAGCCTTATCGAAGAGAAATCGAACAGGATCGTCGAGGTATTGATGTCGTCCTGTTCCCCGAGTGAATTGCTGATGGGTAAGATATTGGGTCTGTCGCTCCTTGGACTGACCACGATCTCATTCTGGCTTTTGATTTTAGTTGGAGTGAACTTTACCATGCAGACGCCATTCGTCTCCTTTGATCACATCGCGCTTCTGCTTCTCTATTTTGTGCTCGGCTATCTTCTCTACGTTGCGATCTTTGTTACCGCAGGGGCGCCTGTCTCAACAGAACAGGAAGCGCAGCAAATGACGGCGTACGTCACCCTGCTGGTGATGTTCCCGATCGCTCTGGCAGTTCCTGCGATGCAAAATCCGGACTCACTGATGGTCAAAGTGTTGTCACAGATACCGCTTTTGACCCCGACGATGATGGCGCTCCGGCTTTCAATTCAGGCTCCCGACCTCTGGGAGATTGCCCTCTCGCTCGTTACCTTGTCCGCGTCGATCGTGGGAATGATGTGGGTGGCAGGGAAGGTTTTTCGCATCGGGATCTTGCTTACCGGCAAACGGCCGAATTTCAAAGAAATGTATCGCTGGATTACCACGAATGTATGATTCAAGGAGGCGAGAGTGAAAATTTCTTTATATGCTTTGGTACTCATACTCATTGTTGTCCCTTCATTGGTATACCCGCAGGTGAGCGTCCAGGGAAGCCAGCAGGCTGAAAATCTGGGAAAGAATGTTTACGGCCTCGGCCTTTCCGCCGGACCCGCGTCGGGTGTTGGAATCAGCTTCCGGAATCATCTTCCATCCAAAGTATCATATCAGATTATTGGCGGTATCATCAAAAGCGGGGGACAGACATCTGCATCGATTGGGGGTGAGTTCCAATATGACCTGGTTCGCGCCCGTTCGACACGTCTATACTTCGGACCGTCGGCAAGCTATTTTTACAACGGATCTGGAAGCAACAGTTTTGCTGCTCCTTTTCGGCTCGGTATTGGGGTGGGAGGTGAATTGAATGTGCAAGAAGCCATCAACGTTTCTCTCGAGGGAGTCTTTGTCTATTTTTCGAACGGAGACATTGCCCCTATGCCCCAGATCGCCTGCCACTACTATTTCTATTGAACCCTATTTGCGCGCCGAACTTTGTGTTCTCTGTCTGTGTTGAATGAAGGTAGAAAATTCAAGGGACGCGGTATGGGAATCTTTCGTTCAAAGGTAACTGGTTCAAGCGAGCTGAATTATTTCGGCAAGCCGAAATTTCCTCCGGGGCAATATACCACGGAAAAATTCCCCGTTCTGACATACGGCGTAACTCCTAAAATTTCGACAGCCGATTGGCGGCTGAAGTTATGGGGGCTTGTCGAAGAGATTGTCACTTTCAGTTGGGATGAATTCTTGAAACTGCCGCAGAGGAAACTCACCGCGGATTTCCATTGCGTGACCACCTGGAGCAGATATGGCGACGAGTGGGAGGGAGTGATGTTCTCGGATTTGATGGGTACGATTAGAGCGAAACCCGACGCCAGATATGTTATGCAACACGCTTACGGCGGCTATACGACAAACCTTCCGTTGGAATGGATGTTGAATGAGGAGGTCATGTTCGTCCATACCGTGAACGGCAAACCGCTCGAGAGGGAGCATGGCGGTCCGATGCGGGTCTTCACCCCACGGCGATACGCCTGGAAGGGGGCCAAGTGGGTGAACGGGTTGGAATTCATGAAGGACGATCGTCCCGGCTTCTGGGAGCAGAACGGATATAGCAACACCGCCGATCCGTGGAAAGAAGAAAGGACATGGTAAGACGATTGAATTTGCAAAGTAAAAAAGCCCCGCCGTCGGGGCTTTTTGCTGTACCGTACGATGAAAATGACCCGAACTCTGCGCTAAACCAGGCCCAGGTCGTGCAGGATTTTTTTGAGGACTTTTCTGTTTTTCGCTCCGATCGGAACAAGCGGCAGCCGGTAAACCTCGTTGATCATTCCCATCATGGCGAGGGAAGCTTTGACGGGAATCGGGTTTGTCTCGATGAAATTTGCATTCATCAACGGCAGAAGTCTGTTATGGAGCTGCAGCGCTTTCTTCCAATTGCCGGCCAATCCGGCGCGTACCATACCGGAAAAATCCTTCGGCAGTTGGTTTGAGACAACGGAGATGCAGCCGTCTCCTCCAACGGATAAAATCGGCAGGGTGATCGCATCGTCGCCTGAGAGAAGCGAAAAATGTTTCGGTCTGTTGCGTGCGATCTCCATGATTTGCGCGATGTTCCCGGAAGCCTCTTTCACAGCGATGACCGAAGGAATTTCTTCTGCCATCCTCAAGGTTGTCGACGCCATGATGTTGCCCCCCGTCCGCCCCGGAACGTTATAGACGATCAACGGGATATCGACCGCTTCTGCAACGGCTCTGTAATGCTGAAAATAACCTTCTTGTGTGGGCTTATTGTAATACGGAGCGACAAGAATGGCTGCATCAGCTCCAAGCTGCTTTGCCAAACGGGTCAGTTCGATCGCTTTGGTGGTATAGTTGCTCCCGCTTCCCGCAAAGATTTTTGCGCGGCCGTGGGATCGTTCGATAACCGTCTCCAATATGCGGCGATGTTCTTCCGGAGAAATGCTGGGGCTTTCTCCCGTTGTGCCGATCGGGATGATGGCTTCAACGCCCCCGGCGATCTGAAAATCTATCAATCTTCGAAGCGCGTCGTAATCGACGGCACCGTTGTTCTTGAAAGGAGTGACGAGCGCAGTTCCTGTCCCGCGGAATTTCTTTAGGCGTGCCATAGTGTTACAATAGTGTTTTCGGTTGGATGTGTTTTACGGTCGCACAGAAGATCGTGGTTCATGATGTGGCGATATTTTCGAAAAGAGCCTCTTGAGGGAGAGGCTCGAAAAATTCCTTGTGCAGACGGCGTACAGCTTCAGTGACATTGTCGTTGTCGATAACTACGCTGACATTCAACTCCGATGCCCCTTGTGAGATCATCATCACGTCGATGTCGCCGAGTGATTGAAAAATTCTGTCGGCGATTCCGACCGTTGAATGAAGCCGTTCCCCAATGATGCTGACGATCGCTTTGTTCCTGAAGACGACGACGTCCGAGAATTCTTCAAGTTCGGGCACGATGGCATCGAGCACTTCGGCATTGCTCAATGTGAGAGATGCGGATGCTACAGAAGTGTTCACCAGGTCGACAAGGGTATGGTGCCTGTCAAATACCTCGAAAATAGACTCGATAAATCGGTTCGCTGAAAGAAAGCGGGATGCCTGGAGATTGACGACGGTGATCCCTTTTTTGTTTGCGATCGACTTTACTGAAATGTTCGACTCCGGAGGATTCGCGACAACGCGCGTTCCCGTCGAACGTGGCCGCCGAGAATTCAGCACGACCACCGGGATATTTTTCTGCACCGCAGGGCGAATGGTGCTTGGATGGAGGACCTTTGCCCCGAAGTACGCCAGCTCGGAGGCTTCTTTATACGAAATCGTTCTTAGCTTTTTCGCCTTTGGAGTGATGTTCGGGTCTGCGGTGAGAATGCCGTCAACGTCAGTCCAGATTTGTATCTCTTCCGCGTTTAAGGCTGCCCCGATAATCGCCGCTGAGTAGTCGGACCCGCCTCGTCCCAGCGTTGTGGTAATTCTTTTAACTGTTGAACCGATGTACCCTTGCGTGACGACGACGGCTTCATCATCGAGAAGGGGTGTGATGATCTCCTGCGTCTTCTTGTCGATCTCTGTAAAAAGGGGAGTTGCGTTCCCAAAATGATCGTCGGTCATCATGAAGGTGCGCGCATCGACCCACGCGACGTACTCATTTTTCGCCTTCATGCCTTCGGCGAAGATCAGCGAGGACATCAATTCACCCATCGAGGCAATCGTGTCGAGGGAGCGCTTGGTCAGTTCTCCAAGAATGGCGATGCTCTGCGAAAGGTTCCTCAATTCCTCAAATCTGGTTCGAAGCTGGAAGATAAGCTGCTGAACTGTAGAACGGGAATCGATGAGGTTTTCAGCAATAAGAACGTGCCGTTCAAGGAGGTTATTTAATAGAAGCGTCGCATCGTCGAGCTTTTCGGCCACCGAGAGTTCAGCGGCTTTCAACAGTGTATCGGTGGCACCTGCGATAGCGGAGAGGACGACAACCGGGCCTTGTTTCTTTTGTCGTGCGACAAGGGTGATGGCGTTGTCGATCGCGCGGGCATCCTCGACGGACGTTCCGCCGAACTTCATGACAATCATAGAATAACGGTGCACTGCATTGACAAATACTGCATCTCAATTGCTTTCAATATATGCTTCTTTTCATCGCAAATCAATGCTCAGGCAGTGCCACGGCTCCACATTCCAAGGGTAGGGCAAGGCTCTTTTATTCCCAATCTCCTATCGGGAACGAAGTGAATAGGTTCAGCCGCTAAACAATTTGCCGAAGCCGTTCCCAAACTGAGTTTGGAAGCGAGAGGGGAAATTCTCAAACTGTAACACCATCAATGCTCATAACCGTTTGGAATTCAATCGCTTGTATTGTATTTTCATACCATCGGCCTATGCAATCAATGAAGAAAAAACAGAACGCAATTCGTTGTATTCGGATCCTCGAAAATCATTTTGGCGTTCCACGTCAAAAAAAGGAACGCAGCGCCCCACTCGACATGCTGATAGGGACGCTGCTGTCTCAGAATACCAATGACCGGAACAGCCACCGGGCGTACGTTGAATTGCGAAAGAAATTTCCAACATGGAGAAAAGTGGCCGAAGCTCCGGTTGGTGCGATCGCTTCTGCGATCAAGGTGGGGGGGATGAAGAATCAGAAAAGCCGGCGAATCAAGGCACTGCTCCAAAAGGTCCATGATGAATACGGATCATACCGGCTGCGTGGAATTGAAACGATGAAGGATGACGAAGTTATATCAACGCTCACGTCGTACCACGGAATTGGATTCAAGACCGCTGCCTGCGTTCTTCTCTTTTCCCTTCGGCGGGAAGTATTTCCCGTTGACACCCATATTCACAGAATTTGTAACCGTCTCGGTCTGGTCAAAACGAAAAATCCGGATCAAACATTCGCTGCGATGAGGCCGCTTGTTCCCAGCGGGAAATCGTATTCCTTCCATACAAACCTCATACGGTTTGGAAGGACGGTCTGCCTCGCTCAACGTCCTCGGTGCGGTCAATGTCCGCTCTATGACGAATGTACGTTTCACGACAAAGAGAAATTCTCTTCCGAGGAACCTCCAGTTTCAAAGCGTCAAAATGCAAATTTCATGCTTTTGGATGCAATTTAGCCGTCCACAGCTTTCGTTGACATCCCTTCTGAATTTTCGTATTTTTCAGCCGTCATCAACACGAACCCGTTCAATCAGGCGCTTTTCGTATCCTTCTTCAGCCAGAACATATCAATCGAATACTTGTTATCAAACTTCGCGCCATCGGAGATGTTTTGTTATCTACTCCGGTCGTCCAGAATTTGCGTGGACAATATCCGCTTGCCCAGATCGATTTTTTGACCGACAAGTTTGCCGCGGAGGCTGTCGTTGGGAATCCCTGGTTGTCGAGTGTGCTAACGTTCGAACGAAAAAAAGATTCAAGCGCAGGTATGATACGGCAGGTGAGGGAGAGGAAATACGACCTCGTCATTGATCTATTTTCGAACCCTCGGTCGGCGATCATAACCCGGCTGAGCGGCGCTCGATGGCGCGTGGGATTCCCGTTCCGTTGGCGAAAGTATGCGTTCAATATTATCGTTTCCCCTCGGACCGGAAACACCCATAATATAGATTTTAACTTGGATGCATTACGGAGGCTCGATATTCCGGTGCTCCATTCGCAGCCTTATTTTCCAGTGCCGGAACCGGCAAAAAAGAAAGCGGCCCAATGGTTTAGCGCGGAGGGTTTGGACGGAAAAGTCGTGGTTGGTGTAAATCCGAGCGGAGGTTGGTATACTAAACGTTGGGGGCTAGAACATTATGCTCATCTCGGTGACCTCATTAGTGAACGTTGCGGAGCCAATATCGCCTTGCTTTGGGGACCGGGAGAAGAGAAAGACGTTCGTGTCATCGCTGAAAAGATGAAATCACCGCCGCATGTCATCCCCAGGACGACGCTCTCCGAACTTGGAGCGCTCATTCAGAAATGTTCGTTCGTGGTAAGCAATGATTCGGGCCCAATGCACATTGCAGCGGCGCTTGGGATTCCAACCCTCGGAATTTTCGGACCGACAAATCCGCGTCAGCAAGGACCATTCGGTGATAAGAATAGATGGGTAAGGAACGAAGAGCTTGACTGCCTCGAATGCGCCCTTACGTCCTGTCCCATTGGAAATGTTTGCATGACTAGATTGGAAGTCGACCGCGTTATGGAAGCGTTTACGCTTCTTGTCGGCAAATCACAAAACAACGAGCAATTCACTCCAACGACTTGAAAAAAGCATGAAGAAGAGGTCCGCGTCGAAGAAGCGGCAGCAGAAGGTTCGAATTCCCGATTGCAAAAGGTTCACCGGCTACAAGCCGTGTTTCCCGGGAACGATATGCTATGAAGAATGTGCTGACCCGGATCCGATCGGGAGAAGGATCCTGATCATCAACCTCGATGCAATGGGAGCGGTCCTTCAAACAACGGCGATGCTGCCGGCGATCAAAAGGAAGTACCCTCAAAGCCATATTTCATGGATCACGCTGAAAAATGCGTACCGGCTTCTTGAAAACAATCCATACGTCGATGCAGTGTACACCTGGGAGCCGGAAAACTGGCTGATCCTCCAAAGCATTGAATTCGATATCGTGTACAGCACCGACAAAACACAGCGATCCTGTGCCTTCTGTAACACCCTGAAAGCGAGGGAGAAGATCGGCTTCGGATTGAATAAGGACGGAGTCATTATCCCGCTGAATAAAGAAGCTGAATACAGCTACCTGCTCGGCCTCGACGATGACCTCAAATTCAGGAGGAACAAGAAATACGGAACGGAAATTTTGCAGGAAGCGATGAAGCTGAAGTTTCGCCGCGATGATTATTCCTTAAACCTCTCTGATGAGGAGAAGGGGTATTGCGCTCAGTATGCGAAAGACATCGGCCTGACTGCAGGAAAAGTGGTGGTCGGATTCAACACGGGATGTTCATACCTCTATCCGAACAAAAAAATGACAATTGAACAACACGTGATCCTGATTGAAAAATTATCGGAGATAGAGGGGGTCGCACTCGTCCTGGTCGGCGGTCCGGAAGACACCGAGCGCAACGCGGAAATTGCCAGGCGTGCGGGGAAGAAGGTCATCAACACGCCTACCACGGAGGGGGTGCGGCGGGGGATCTGCTATGAGAATATTTGCGACGTTATCATTACTGGAGATTCATTCGGCATGCACGTGGCGATCGGCCTGAAAAAATACGTGATCGCCTGGTTTGGGCTCAGTTGTTGGAACGAGATCGATCTATATGAGCGCGGAATAAAATTTATCCCCGAGGGATTGCAATGCGCGCCATGCTGGAAAAAAGCATGCCCGTACAACCTCGAATGCATTCAGATGATCGATCTGGACGGCATCGTTCGCGCCGTCGAAGGATTTGTGCAGAAGAAACTTCAGGTGCAATGAAGCGGAGTCACTCTTTGACCCCTTTTTCTTTGAGGTAATCGCTGAACTGTTTTTTCTGATACTGGTCCTCGGCGATAAAAGAAAGCACGAGGAGAAACATCGGGGCTTCAGCGTATCCTGGAAGCAATGTGATAGGTTCGGCGTTATCCCTCATGAATAAGGTTGATGGGTAGCCGTTCACGCCGAATGCCGCGGCAAGCTGCGCGGGGGAATATTCCTGCCCTTTGTAATGTACTTTCCCGCTCCCTTCAGCATTCATCTTGATGATGACATAATTCTTGAACAGATAGTCCTTCACCCCTGGGTCGGTGTAGACATCGCTGTCCATTTTCTTGCACCAGCCGCACCAGTCGGTGTAAATGTCCACCAAAACCTTTTTGTGACTCGCCTTGGCTTCCTCCATCCCGGCATCAAAAGAATTCCAATGCATGGCGGATTGTCTTGATTGCGCGGAAAGAACCCCGTTCATCAGCGCGGCCGAAAGGATAAGAGCAACTACGAGATATTTCATGAATTCTCCGTAAATAAATTACTGTATACAACATGCATGCCGCGACACTCGTTCCAATTACGGATTTTTCTTTTCTTGCAAAATCAGTTCAATACGATCGATCACCTGGGGGATTTCAATATCATCGAGCGGACATATTTTCGGGTCCCCCGGACAGCGAGTCTGGCAATAATGTTCTTGAGGAAGGATGACCTCGGCTCTGTTTCCGCGCGGTCCCCAGAGCTTCGGCGAACAGGCAGTCAGGGGACAAAAGAGAGAGACTGTCGGGATACCGAGCGCAGCTGCAATATGCATCGAACCCGTCGATGAAGAGACAAGGACCGACAGTTGCGACACGCTTGCCATGTGTTGCCGTAACGGTTGAGCGAGGATGATTGCTCCGTTCTGTTCGAGCGGTTCGAACAGGTGCCGCTGCTGCAATTCGTGGGGTCCAAGATTGATGATAACGTTGAATCGCAATAGAAGCCGCTCGATCAATTCAGAATATCGATCGGGCTTCCAATTAGGCGACGAACTGCGTGAAAGAGGATTCACGCCGATGACCGGCCTGGTAAATGAAACTCCGAGCGATGAAAGATGATCCCGCGCATGTTTTTTCTCATCGTTGGTGAGGAAGAGCTCCGGTTTCATCTCGCGCGGAGGTGCGCCGATTTTCACCCCCAGGTCCAGCATGTAGTCGGCTTCATGCCTCAGAGGAATATACTTGTGCCGGCTCGTGCTCTTTGTGAAGGTCAATAATTGATATATTTTTTTTCCAACGCCGATTCGCGTTGGAATCCCCGCAAGGAACATCATCCAAGCGTGCCGTTCGCGGGGGAACGGCATCAATCCTGTATCAAACTTCAACTTCCTGAGTTGCCCTACCTGTCTCCAAAACCCCAGCGTCCCCGCGTCGGCCCCTTTCGGGTCATCGGTTAATATCCGGCTGATATGGGGATTATTCTCAAGCAACGATACGTTCGACGGATGCACCATGACCGCGATGAACGCCTGTGGAAACGCTTGTCGCACCGACTTGATAAGCGGAGTCGCCAGTACGACATCGCCGATCCTGTCGGGGCGAATAATGAGAATTCGTTGGTTCTTCACGGGCGCACGCTTACAAGATTTTTTTATACAGCGCCAAAGTCTTTTCGGCGACTTTGTTCCACAAATATTCCTGTTTGATGTGATGCTTCAATTCCGGCGAACGATTCCTATTCAATGCGGCAAGAATTCCGGCGCGGATTGATTCAACTGAGTACGGGTCGACATACTGTGCCATCGTACCAAAATATTCGCGTGTTCCGCCGACCGGAGTAATGACAATTTTTGCGCCGGCGAGAGCAGCCTCAAGAGCGGCAATGCCCGGTGTCTCAAATAACGACGGGAGCGCAAAGACGTCGCAACCGGCATAAGCTGACGCGAGCATTTCAGAATCGTTTTCCAATCCAGGGATAAGAAGTATCCTCTTGTTCTCTGCCGCTTCCTTAACGCACCGTTCTCCCTCCTTGCCGATAATTGTTCCGATGATAACAGCAGGATGATCGATGGTTCGCAGCGCTCGGATAAGCCCAAGAACATTCTTGCGCGCCGGCCCGATGTGGCCGACGTTGAGGATGAAATTGTCCAGTCCGTACTTTTTCCTGAACAACGATGGATCGCCGGACTCAAACCGGGCATCGACTCCGTTCGGTATGACAGAGATCTTTTGCGACGGGATGCTGAGGCCGTCTTCGATTAAGCGAGCTTCATCCGTCGTATTCGGGAGAACAGCCCGGGACCATTTGCATATTTGTTCCGTGTAGCCATAGTCGGTCCAGATGCCGGTGCGAACGCGTTTTAACGTATGTTCGAGCCCGAGTGCAAGACGAATTGACCGCGCTGAGTGCCGTGTGAAAAAGATCGGCGAGGTCACGAGCGGAATTCCGAGGGGCTCAATATTCCTTGCAAGGTGGAATGTCCCAAGGTTGGCCGAAAAGAGATGAAAAATGTCGGGGTGGAAACCGGAAGCGGAATCCCAAGTTTGGAAGAGCGACACGTCGACGCCGAGTTTTTCAAGCTCGCTCTTTGTTTGCAAGATTTGCACGCGCGGGCCGCCGCGAATAAGAGACACCGATTGATAACAGGCCATCGTAATTTTCATTGCGTCCTCTTGTACCACGCGTCAAGTAAATTGACCACCAGGTGGCGAACGTCGAACGTCCGAGAACGGGCGATATCCTTCGGAGGATCCGGTTTGGCCGTTGGAGGCCGATGGGGGAGCGATTGCAAATGAACTGTCCCTTCCGCATTCGTGATGGACTCTTCTCCGGAGGGGAAAACAATGCGCCAGTGGACCCCTGCGTTGCCGTCGCTGCATTCCGCAATGACATCATTCTTTGCGTTGTCGAAATCGTGCATCCAGCGAGTCTGGTTGCGTATTCGCCACCATGAGGCGTACTCGGAATACGAATAATTGTCGATCTTTTTGGAACGGATGTACTTGAACACGTCCGCAAATAGGTCCAAATGGTGATGAGTCGGATGATGATAAAGGCAAAGCGGTTCCCGGTCCGCGAGCCTCGTATCGACCAGTTGCAAAAAATAGTTCTTCATGTCATCCGCTGTATACCCGACCCTTCTCATGCTTCCGACACAAATCGGATGGATCGGGAGCTGCAAGACGGGGGAGAATTTACCGTTAACATATGGAAAAAACGGGAGGTCGTCGTAGTCCAGGCCGAATTCGGACGAAAAACCCGCACCGATGTGCTCAAAAACCGAAGCGATGAAGATGTTCCACGTACCGTACGGGGCCGCGGCCCCTTTTGGATGCAGCCCCTGTGCGTTGAGAAGTGACAATGCTTTTAGAATATTCTGAAGATTTTTCTCCTCGGTCGGGAACGTCATATGCTCGTAACAATGAATGCCGATTTCCTGCCTGTCGAAGTTATTGAAATGCGACAGCCACTTTTCATGGCTTTTTGTATCAATAAACCACATCGTCTGGATGCCGTGATCCCTGCACAACGCATACAATTCGTCGACCTCGCCGGGAGAGCCTTGATCGGAATCGACGCGAAAGGTAAAAATAGTCTGCCGGTCCTCGGGAAAATACCATTTGTGGATGAAGGGAATATTCCTGGCGTGATGAAGAAATTGCAGCACCTCCGTCACAAACTTACGGAGTGCTCCCTTCGAGACGGTGGCGACGATCTCGTTGGGCAGGCGGTCCTTTTCGAAATAGAAATTTTTCCTCTTTGACCGTCCGTCGAGGATCAGGGCATTTATATCAAAAGGAATTGTGGCTATGATTCCCTTCCCAACCCGATAGATTATTGGAAGAGGGTGCCGGCTTTTCGACGAGTCCGCGTCGGTGAAGCCCGATGCATAGATGTCCATCATCGATCCCTGATGAAAGCCATCAAACATTGAAGGGGGGAGAGAGGTAAAATATTTGCTCTTTGATTTTGCACGGGTTAAGGGGTGTGCGTAATTTTTGACCGCGAGAATTGCTCCTCCGCTGGCAAGATAATCTGCCAGGACTTTTTCCTGGAGTGAGCTTGGCGAGGCATTGACCACAACAGCCGAAAAGGTCTCCGGTGTAATTTCGTCCGAAGCCGAAATAGCTTTCCAGCTGAGGCCGATCTGGCTGAAAAGAATTTCCCAGCCAGGTTCATCATGAATGATACCGATTGAGATCTTCAAAGGAAACGCTCTTTAAGAAAGATGAGATCTTCTTTTCCTATTCCCCGCAACACAATCATTGAAACAAAGTAAATGATCATGCCAAGGGGGATCAAAACATAGAGTGCCGTGAACGGCAGAGAAACGATGACCAACCCCATACATAAGGCAGAAACCGCGGGTTTGATCGATTGGAATTGCAATCGCGGAGAAATTGATGCGCGGCATTCGCGGAACATCAGAACCATCATGAAGCATTCTCCAGCGGCCATTCCGCATGAAGCGCCGGCGGCCTTCCAATAATATGTCAGCGGAACCAGGGCAACGATCAGCGCGCTCGACACGGTGACCATGATCGCTGAATATCGTTTTTCGTTGCCCGCTGCAATCACGATAAACGCAAAAATACTATTTAATATCGTAAAGAGGAAATAAAAAAGGAGAATCTGAAGGAGGAGGCTCGAATTTTCGTAGGCTGGCCCAAAAATGAGAACGATAATGGGACGCGCAAGGACCAGCCCGCCGGTGCAAATCGGTAACACAACGATGAGGACATAATTGAGGATTCGGCTCACTTGTTTTCCGACCCCCATGGGCGCCGACTTGATCGACTTTGCCACGAGCGGGTAGAACAGTACGTAGATTGCCCTGTCGATCGCGAGCAGGAAAAATATCAGCTTCGATGCGGCGCTGAAATTTCCGATATCCGCCGTTGTCGCAAAAACGCCCAGAAGGAGAACCGGAAGGTTGAGGACGGCTTGCCCGATAATGACCGCGGCGCCGACAGGCAAGGATTGTCGAAGGATTGAGCTCCAGCGGACGGTTGCCGAAGGCGTATTTTTGATCAGAGCGCGGTCCTCGGTCCTCTTTTTTTGATTTGCAAAATAAAGGACAATTGCGTTCACGGCCGCGCTCACGAAGTACGCTGCAGGGACCAGAATGATATCGGCCTCGGATTTCACGATGAAGATGACAAGAAGGACAAAGACGAGAAGCCCTGCCGCACGGCTCGCTCCTAAAGCGGCGATCCGTTGCGTGCCCTGAAAAAACCACTCAAGCTGAAGGGCAAACGGGAGTAAAGAAGCCAAATAGAAAATGACGACGTATGCTGTGGTCACATCGCGAACGAGAATAACTGTTCCGGCGGTCATGACCGCCGTAGTACAGAGAGCCAGGACGAAGCGCAGTGTTGTCACTTGCTTGAGAATCGTCGAATCATCGGATGTGTGTTGAGAAACCATTCTTGTTCCGATAATGTGCACGCCGGGGCTTGCGAAGATCAATCCATACGAAAGAACCGCCAAGCCTAAATTCATTACTCCAAACGCTCCATTGCCAAGCGTTCTCGCTAAGTATGTTGTCGAAACAAAACCGAGAAAGCGCCCGAGGGCGTCAAACCCGAAAAGGGAGAGAATATTTCTTGCGTGCGGTTTCATGGCGCCAATTTTGCGACCGTTTCCTGCAAGGTACGTTCTCTTTTGGCGAGGGCAAATCGCTCTGAAATTCTTGCTCGCGCACGGACGCCGTCATCCGGCGGTCGGAGCAGTGCCGAACGGATCGCTTCTACTGTCTCTGAGATGCTGTTGTAGCTGACGAGGAAGCCGGCATCCCCAATGGCCGTTGGAATCCCGCCGACGTTTGTTCCCACCGGAATGCACTCGCACAGCATTGCCTCGCACACGGTATTTGGTAATCCCTCACGAAGCGAAAGTTGACAGTACACTTTTGCCCGCTGGTACCATTTTTTTATCTCTTCTTGCGGCATAAAAGAGAGGCATTGAACATTGGATGGAATGCTCAATGAAGAAGCAACGTTTGCATTCAAACCGATTAATACGAATCGGATGTCGGGCATTTTTTCCGCGGCGGCAATAAAGATATCAATTCCTTTAAGTTTAACCCTCATCACATCCGGGCACGAAGCGATCGTCAGGACAAGCTGTTCTTTGGCGCCGTCTGCGGTCCAATATTCCGGATCATAGCCCGTGGGGGCGACGGTGATGTTATCGCCGGAGTATTTGGCCAAGCGAATCGCCTCTTGCTTCAAGAATTGGTCGACCGCAAGAACGGCTGTGGCATGACTGATGCCGTACCGGACGATGTACGATTTCCACCGGCTATTCCAAATGCCGTACCCCAGTTCAATTTCCTTTGCGACATCGGCTCCGCCGAGGACAAGGATCGACTTTTTCCCAAGGAGATGCGCGAAGAAAACCAGGAAGGAGGCATACGTAGAAGCAAACCATGAAAAGGTGAGGTCTGCGGAAAAAAGGTTTCGGAGGAGCACGAATGGCGCCACCCACCCTTTTGTGATGGCTGTAGTGACATGAAAATTCTTTTGGAGAAGCCGGATGTCTTCGTCGATGAACGAAGAATGGAATGTTGACGTGAACAGTATGTGAGGTTGGTCAGCCAACAGATATCATTCCTGAATTTACAATCGGAACGTCAGCGAAAAGGTATGAGTGTCTCCCAATTGATCCAGAAACGGGACGTAGGCATAATCGAGCTGGAGCAAGCCGTACCGAAGGCCGAATCCGGCGGAGAATCCTTTTGCGTCGTAACCGAATTGATAACCCGTCCGAAAAGCGATGAAGGAATTGTACGCCAGCTCGCCTCCGATGTCGATGCGTGTTCCGTCGTCCTTAAAAGTCTTTAACGCGTCTCCGGCCAGCGTAAATGCGAGGTAATCCACGGGAGTGCTTTGGAATGAAGCTCCGAACCGAGCGCCTGCGGGAAGAATGATCGGCTCCGTCAGCAAGTTGCTCATTGAGCCGATGTTCGTCAACACGGCAGCGAACGCAAAATGTCGATCGTATTGATACCGGGCGCCGATATCGAGATCTGCGCCGTCGGATTCGTTGACATAGATTTTTTCATAGAGGAATTTACCCGTCGCTCCGATGCTGAGCGAGGTGTCGATGCGCCAGCTGGCGGTGGCGGAGATTGCAAGGTCGTGCAGTCCGAATGTTCCCTCGGGCGGTCCGGGCTGCTGGCGGATTTCGATATCGTCCACGTTTGTTGAATTGAACCCGAAGCCGAACGCAAAATGCTGTGAGTGAACCGCGGCTCCAAGAAATTCTGACGTTGTGCCGAAGACCCACTGCTTGTGCATGAGGGTGATTTCATCGTCCGACCCGAAAGAAATTCCCGCCGGATTATAATAGACGCCGGAGGCGTCGCTGGAAAGGGCGCTGTATGCTTCACCCATGCCGATGGCACGCGCGCCGACTCCTAATTTCAAAAATGCAAGTCCGGTCGAAGCATTTTCTGTTTGGGCGCAGAGCGAAAATGAGCATAAGCTGATAATGAGAAGCGTAACGTGTGCTCTTGTCATGATCGATCCTAAAATCTTGTCGAGAGGGAAAGGAGGTGCATTCCGAAAAGTCCATACGGCTCAATCACATACGCATATGTTATTACTGGCGTCAATGGGCTTGTACTCGTTAGCACGGTGAATCCGAATGTTGGAGCTGCCTGGGCCGGGTCGTCGGTCTGCCAATGATCAAGTCCGGCTCGGACGGTGAAGTAATCGCTCAAGACCAGTTCTCCGCCCACGCGAATAATGTTTGTGTTCTGATTGCTGTTCTCAAAATCCACCGAGATCAGACCAACGTTGTCGTTGAACGCATAGCTTAAACCGACCCTTCGGAGAAGGGGAAAAGGTTCCGTGGTGGTGTTTCCTTGATCGCCGTAAAGGTTCGAGGTGTCCCATTTATATTTTGCTCCCAGATCTTTCAGAACGACACCGAGGGTAAGGTTTTCGGAAAGACGCGCGATCCCGCCAACATCGATCCCGAGATCGGTTGATGAAATGTTCTCGTAAAGGCGGCAATAGTAGATCTTGAAGGCGATGCCAAGCGAAATAAACCTCGACATCCTGTTGGCGAACGCAAACGAAAACTGATTCTCCGATGTGAACAGATCTCCTGTTTGAAATCCGTCATTATCCCGGCCGTCGATTTTACTTACGCCGGCATTGATGATGCCAACGGAAAAGCCCGCGGTTGGTTTTATTGCCTGAGAATACGAAAGGGTGTTCAGCGACCGGTCGAGAGAGAGGAGCCCGTACGAAAGAGCAGCGACCCTGTCCGTCAAGAAAGGAGTGACCGCAGGATTGTAGTAGCTCGAAATATCTCCATCGATCACCGAAGTGAGTGCATTGGCCATTCCCATGCCCCGTCCGCCGAAACCGAGCCGAGAAAAAGCGCCCGGTGTTCCGGCAATCTGGCTTTGCACAGGCAAAACCACAATCAGAATCAAAAGCGGAATGAAAAATAGAAATTTCTTAGTCATCTTATTGAAGGACAAGGATTTTTCCCCACACAGGTTTTTCAGAACCGACCACGACTTGATAGAAATAAGGGCCGTTGGAGACTTGGCGACCCTTGTCGTTCCTTCCATCCCAGATTTCATCATGTTCTGAAACGCCGCTGCGGCTTGCATCAGAAACGACGGTCCGCACCAAGTTCATCCCGAAATCAAATATACGGATCGTGACATTTGCGGATGCTTTGTCGACATAATAGTGGAGCCGCACGCTTTGGTTCGCCGGTGAAAAAGGGTTCGGGAAGGCGTATGTTGATCGAGCGGAAGAAAGGCCCTGGGCGGCATGGAGAAGGCGCCAGGACGATCCGAACAAGTGAGCATTATCGTCCTCCGTTTGCACAACACCGTCCTCACCGCCGAACCAAACAGTCTCCCCTAAGACATTGACCGAATAAAATGCCGCTGTCGTGACGCGCTGCTTTGTGGAATCGTCGTAGATTGTTCCAGTTTCCATCCATGAATTCCCGACATCGGATGAACGAAAGATCCCATTATCAGTTACGGCATAAACCAATGAATCCTTGAAGCCGATATTGTGGCAAAACTCGCCGAGGAGCGTTGTGCTCCATGTCTGTCCGCTGTCCGCAGAAAAACTTACGCCCCGTTTCTCGTTTGGATCATCGGCATTCACGGTCGCCGCCCACATTATAGCTCGTCCCCCGAAAGTTTGTTTATTGAGTGCCACGACAAAATTTCCGGAAACCGGCAGCGCTTCATCGGTGTGATTGTATTTTACCCACGATTTTCCGCCATCGGTTGTTTTGTTGATGCCGCCGGCTGTTCCGATCCAGACATGAGACCAATCCTCTGCATACACGGAAAATGCCCGATGATTGAGGTTGCCGATGAGTCCGAGGTTTCCTGAGACAGGGGACATGTCAAACGCAAGCGAGTCTGTCGGTGAAATGCTGTCAAGACCATCGGGAGGAATTATGACAACCTGCCATGTTTTTCCTTTATCTGTTGACTTGCGCGCCATTCCTGCGTATGACGAAATCCAAACGGCGCTGTCTGTGGCGGCAATATCGTATGTTATATTGTTAACGTCGGTTTTCACGCCAAGGGCAAGAATAGTACTCTTAGAATTATAGAAGAGCGTGTCGACATCCTTGCTGTCCCTCGGTTGAGGAATCACCGTCCAAGTTTCTCCTCCGTCGGAAGAATAGCGTAGACCGCTTCCTACCGGAAGGTCGCTCCCTTCGCTTGTGGTATCGTGGGCGGTCGCGACCCACACTTCAGAGTTATGGATCGCAACTGCAGAGATATCTTCCTGCCCGAACTCGGGTCTCCCAAAATAGTTTGTCCAGGTTTGGCCGCCGTCCGTCGATCGGCTAAGTCCTTTGCCAGTGCCGAGCCACACAGTGTTACCGGAAATGACAATGTCCGTAACGCTGTTGCTCAATGGCGCATTCGACGTCGACACGGCTTTGGTACTTTCAAGCCGGTAGGAATTTTGATTGAGCAATTGTGCGTATGCTTCGGTCAAACTCAGGGAAACCATCACAATGGGACAAAGTATGGTACGAACGGTCACGTTCATCTGATGATTGTAATTTGCCTTGAAATAACGTTGGAGAAAGCGCCGGTTCGGTCAGTTGCCTTGAACGAGAAAATACGGTATGTCGGAAGCGGATCGGAGACCGTTGTTAGGGGAATGACAATTGTATAAATGCCGTCGTTTGCGACTGCATCTCCGCTTGTAAAGGGAGCACCAAATTGAGTATTGACGTTCTGACTTCCGTCATCATAAAGATAAAACACGCCGGCAGAACTTCCGTTCGGCTTTTGAGAAGTTAACGTAACCGAGACAATATCTGTTTGTCCGTCGGAATCTGCTGCCGCGATAGTGACCTTTACGAACGCTGTATCACCTGGCGTGGGGAGAGCGACAGTATCGGGCATCGCCAGGTTGGATACGACGGGTGCATGATTAGTGTTTTTTACGATGATGGTCTGAGCGACAATGTTGCTTTGAGCTTCGGGATCATTTACAGCTTGAAGTTGAACAGTATAAATTCCGACATCCTCTTTGAGGATATGGAAGTGAATAGTGGACGAGAACTTACCGCTGCCGTTGCTGTTCAAATTTCCCGATACGAGAACATTTGCTGAAGGGTCCAGCAAAGTAAATGTTACTACGGTCGATGACCCTGCATCGTTAACAACGGCCGAGAAGAGGATTGTTGTATCGACAGGGTCGGTGGGTTGGCTTGCGATATTTGTCACATCGATAAGGCTTGGGGATGCGCTCGCCTGACTGAGGAACGGCGGAGTCTCCGAATCGATCAATCCCTTGTCGGGAAGCTTGCATCCGGCTGCCAAGGACACAAGGAAAACGCAAAAGTATCTCTTCATTTTCATGGTCACAAAAAAACCGAGGACTGCGTCAGCCACTCGGTTATCGTACGCAGTCTCTTATTTATTGATTAATCTTCAGACATTACAACACAATAAAAGAGTATCAATCTAATCAATAAGAGAGTGCGAGTATATTAAGCTCTAGTAGAAGTGTACCAAAAGTTGGCATCAATGTCAATTGTGTATTTACAGGGAGATCGTGAACGGGGTCGGAACAAATGAAAGGCAAAGAATGCCGAAAGTGATCCAACCAATATTTCTTCTGGTTGGATCCAGCGGAGTTTCATCAAGCACCGGAGGATGATCAAGCTTAACCACAAGCAGAAGGATGAGTGCCCAGAAGAGCCAGCCTATCCAACCAAATGATACATGGACATTGATGACCGGAAGGAGTCCAAGGAGACCGATGACGACAATGACGACGAAGGCTGCGCGCGCAATGACCTTATGCTTTGTTCCAAACATTGTGTATGCCGCATGTCCGCCGTCTAGTTGGCCGACGGGGAGCAAATTCATCGCAGTCACAAACAGACCGAACCAGCCGGCACAAAGATACGGATAATGATACATTTCGGTCATAGGCGGAACGAATTGTCTCGTAGGATTCGTAAATACGAATGATAGCAATTGATAGAGCAGGGGACTGCCGAAGGTCAAGTCGACGCCCCCCTCGGGTTGAACCTGAGAGAAATATTGGGGATGGATTGAGAGGATAAATTCTTTTCCAGGGAGTGCAAGGAATCCATATGACAATACGATGAGCGTTGCCATGAATCCCGCTATAGGTCCGGCAACGCCGATGTCGAACATGATTTTTTTCGATGGTACGGCTGATCTTGTTCTGATGACCGCACCGAGAGTTCCGAAATTGACGACGCTCGGAAGAGTTGGGAAAGGGATAAAATATGGGAGTGTTGCGTCGACCCCGTGAATTCGGGCTGCAAAGTAGTGGCCGAACTCATGGCAGGCGAGAATAAAGAGAATGCAGAGTGAATAGGGGATCCCGCTAGAAAAGTTTGCTAAGTCGAACGGGTCGCGGTTCAGCCACTGGACTCCGGCGACGGTGATCGTAAAAAAACAGACAACAAAAAGAACCAAATGGATGATAATTTTTGAGAATTTCACGGGGAAATCGAAGTGGTTTCTTGCCGGCGTAGCCTAAAGGGCCGTTGCATAAGAAAGGTAGCTTATTTTTCCATGAAAAGGAATAGGAGGGAATTAAGGAACAAGGAAAGAATGCCGAGTAATACTGCGACTGCCATATGCCCTTCTAAAAATTCGAAGGGCATATGGCGATAATTCGAATTGGTGAGTGAGCCCACGAGGCAGGCTTCAAAGCGGTTCTTATTAAGTTAAGACCCGAAAAATACTCGATTGGAGAGCGCGCGTAAATTACTCCAACGCAAACACACAAAGAATAATCATAGCCTAGAGACCAACCGCAGTGCATTGGGTAAGCATCTGCAACCGTACTCTAATACTTGGACAACAATACCACTGATCGTCTATTTTTTTGCCAGAGATCAGGATGGCCGCGGAGCTGGTTGAAATATGACCGCATCCGCAGCAAAAGTCTTGCTTGGTCGCGGAGCTGGTTGAAATATGACCGCATCCGCAGCAAAAGTCTTGCTTGGTCGCGGAGCTGGTTGGAATATGACCGCATCCGCAGCAAAAGTCTTGCTTGGTCGCGGAGCTGGTTGGAATATGACCGCATCCGCAGCAAAAGTCTTGCTTGGTCGCGGAGCTGGTTGGAATATGACGGCATCGGCGGCGAAACTTGCATTTGACGTCGATTGCTGCAAGCCTGCAGCATCAGGCGCTATGCATTCATTACCAGCAGCTAGAGTGTTGCTGACCAAGATCGATTCTGCTCGCGAAATTGCAAAATTTGTCGCTACTATCAGCGCGATAGTCACTACGACAGCGCGTGCTTTCTTTGCATTAACCCTATTTTGCATTTTTATTACTCCTTTGAGTGTGTAAGTGTGTTGGGTAGGTTTATTATTAATAAGCTTAGGAATATAATTTCGGAATCCTCAAAAAATACTTAACCATTACGTGCTCCACCTACATTGAAGTTACTAGGTAACAGTACGGATGTAATACTGTCGAGAAATCTTTTTCAAGGAAGTGAGTGATCCATGTCACCTACTTATTCGCAAAAAAATAACGAAATTAAGAAGGTTTGTCAAGCAGAAAGTAAAATTCCTCGATTTTAGCGGAAAAATGCGCCTTTTCGGGTTCACTGCTTTTGAATAGCTGACAAATTTCTTGACAAAGAAAGAAAAAAGACTTAATATTGAACCATGAGAAAAAGCTCAAAAATATTGTGGCTGTGGGGCGCGGGCTCCAGTTTAATCGGGTTGTCGTCACTGGTCCGTTCAGCGCCGCAGTTGGGATACGCAACTTTAATAATGACATCTGCTACGCTCCTCATTGGAATTATATCGGTGTTTCTTATTTTTCACGAGCCGAACAAGAAAAACAAATTTCTTTTTGTGAACTTTGCCCTTTTCTTCTTCCTAGGATTTTTTTCATTAACGGTGAATTTGCTCGCCCCGATTCTTTCCCGAATAGATCAGTACGCTCCATTTGTTCTCGTCCAATGGATTAAAGGGGCCAATTATCTTATGCTAGCATTCGCGGTTGTCTACCTCGTATTAGACTCGCTCTTCCGCGAACTCGGTGTGCGCCTTAAATATCTGGCGGCATTCGCCATTGTTGGCGTTTTTTTCGTCATGTATTTTGGTGACATTATCGTCAACCCTAAATTCAGTTATTCGACTGCGGATATCCAGGACTTCCGTGTTGTGGACCATGCATTTTCCCTGCTTGAAAAAAAGACTGGAAAAGCACCCAGCGCAGAAGAGATTGCAGCGACAATCACGCTTCCAGCGTGGCGTGACAACCAATCCGTAGGCAAGTTGTTTCCTGAAAATAATATTTTGCGAATAAGGGAAATATTGCCATATCTCGACGGCGAGAACTACCTCATCCTGTTGTATAAGCCGATTAACTTGTACGTCATCAAGATGAACGTCGTCGCCTGCTTCTTTATCATTTTGTTCTTCGGCTACCAGTACCGTAAAGACCCTCCTCAAGGAGCATACGTCGACAAAATCATGTTCCTTTTGATCCTTTATTGTTCCATGGAAATTTTCCATGCTTGGAGCTACATTCACGCAATAGAATGGGAAGAGTTTATTCAGCTCTTTGTTATTGGCCAATATGTTACTATATTTATTCTGTTGTTGATTGCAATGTTCTTTGCGCTGCGATTGCGTTTTGTGACTTCGGTAGCTGGAGAGTTTTATGAGAATGAATTGGTTCATAGCGCTCAACATATTACTCGTTGGCGTGATTGGCTTGATAATTTTATTCTACATTATTTTTTTAACCCGAAAGCGGTTAAGGGAGTATTTTTTTCACAACGAGCCAAAAACTAAAGCAAGTGTTTTTATTGTGCAGCTGTTGAATTTTTTTCGACTGCGATAGCGGGGGAAACAAGATCCTATGAAGAGTCTCACTATGCCCGAAACACCGGTATCAAATCATTATCCTATTATCGGCAAGAGCAAAGCTGTTGAGAATGTTCGCAAGCTTATCGCAAAGCTCGCTCGAACACGGAATGATATTATCATCGTCGGTGAAGGCGGCGTGGGGAAGGGGGCGATTGCCAAGAATATTCATTACCAGAATACGGATGGTAATGACGAGCAGCCATTTGTCTCAGTGAATCTTTCGGTTATCGACGATAAAGAAATGGAGGCCGTTCTCTTCGGATTTGAAAGAGGTGCAGAACGATTGCCGTACACCTCGAAGAGGGGTATCTTTGAAATTGCCAATGGCGGCACGGTTCTTATCGAGGAGCTTGAAGAAGCGTCGTTCCGCAATCAAATGAAGATCATGACGCTCTTGAACGAGCGGAAAACTCGGCGCATCGGCGGCATGAAATCAGCAGCAGTCGATATCCGTCTGATCATCACTCTTAAAGATGGACTCAAAAATTTATTCGAGCGAAGAAAAATTATCCCGGAATTGTACGAGAAGCTTGCCGAGTTTGAAATAATTTATGTGACGCCTCTCCGAGAGCGCGCTGAGGATATACCGCTGCTCGTTAAGTACTTCATCGGGGAAATCAGCAAAGAGCTCGGCTTGGGCGATATCGTTATCGACATCAACGCTATCGACGTCCTCGTGCGGCAAACCTGGAGGGAAAATATCCGTGAGTTAAAAGCGGTTGTCGATAAATCGGTCCTGTTCTCCCAAGGCGGCAGATTTACGCTGCCTCCTGAGCTGGTGGATGAGAAGACCGAGGTAGTGAAGATGATCAACAATATTATTGCGGGTCAGGAATTTGTCCTGGACCGGTCGCTGGACACAATCGAGAAGGGAATTATTGAGAGGGCCCTGGATCGCTTCTCACTCAACCAATCGAAAGCAGCCCAATTTCTCGGGATGACGGAGCAAACGCTGCGGTACAAACTTCGAAGACTAGGGATAGCAAGTTCCCACCAAAGAGTCTGAAAAGGGTATGTTGACCCTGCAAATCCCGTCCTGGCGACGGGATTTTTTTTTCAAAATTCGATCAGGAATCCGAGAGCAAAATAATTGTCTTTGACGTTGTAATACTCTCCATGGATGCTGTAGCCGGAAAAGTAACTCGCATACAGGTTCAACCCCCTTCCATCCCACTGGCCGAATTTTCCCCCGATCTGAACATTGTGCCGGACCGAGGTTTCCAGGATCTTTAGAAGCGTTGCCTGGTATGCCGCGTAGAGATTCACACTGCTCCACAAGGAATTATGGTATTCCGCACCCCCTTCGGCGATAAACCGAGCTAGGTTTTTAGGATCAACATGGAAAAGATACGTTAATCCTGCATACACACGAACGTTGTTGTTCATCGATGCCGGCTCAAATGCCGCTACACCGTCGAGAAATTCTCTGCTGTACACAACTGGCGGACGCGAATCCTTCCACGCTCCAACAGTATTGTCATAATGGCCGTCCACAAAATGAGAGCTGATATGGCTGATGCGAAGACGGGATGAGAATATCCCTCCATCAAGGTCCTTTTTATAGTTGAAATTGACTCCAAAAAAATAATCCGAGGCGTCGACCGGAAAGTGAAAATGCTGCTCTCCGCGGAGCAAGGTATATGTAAAGAAATCGGAACCCATTGTGAGCAGAGAACTGTCATTTGCAAACCGGTATTGAAGCAGGTCAACTGAGTTGCCGATGTCGAGCCTGAGCCTGTTTTTTCCGGCCTCAGCGAGCATGCCGTCTCGGGGCTCGTAGGTGTTGGCTACAAGAGGTTTGAAGAGGAGGCCGGACGACACAAACGTAAGTTGATTTGCGGAAGAGCTGTCCCTTTTTTCCGCTGAGAACAGTGTCAAATAAGGAAGAGATACAACCGCAAAAAATATTACTAAGAGTTTCTTTTTGTTCATAAATGCTGAATCCATATTGGGTTTGTGTAACAAAATCCGAATGCCCCATTAATGTGAGCCTGGAAGGTACAGGCTTCTATGCGGAGATACGATAAGCTCTTTGAACGAAGTATTTCAATGTTATATGTCGAATCGATAGCAAAGGATCCTAAGAATTCCCTTTTGATTCTCACAGTCTCCTGGGTAGTCCCGATCGTTCCGGCAATTATCCTGAGTTCGCTAAACGCCCCGAACTCATTCGTCGTCGTGCCCTGAATGTGAATCTTGAGGCGAGCCCCTCGAATGCGTTCTCCGATCGCCGCTTTTTCACTCGATTCATTGATGACTGAAAAGATCACCAAGGGCCCGCTGGTGATGACCGAGTGCCCGAGTTGGAGCGATTCAAGGATTGCCGCTTCTGTGGTCGATGGAACTTGCAATGCTGTCCTCATTTTTCCAAAGAGCTGGCGGTCATGTTCGCGAATGGTGAAGAAGGGGATGCCGATCTGCTTGAAGCGGTTGAAATTCCCATGTGCGTCGTTTCCCGCTGCAATGAAAATTCTTTTTCCGCGAAGGAGAAGCGTAACCCAGTATTCCATGCCCTTGAAAAATGCATGATTGATCTCACCGTTGAGCACTTGAACGCCGGCTAATCCATCATGGTCCATGTCATCGAGGCCCCACGTGCCCCGCTTAATTAGCAGCCACTGGAAAAAGGGAGCCGGCTCCGTAGGGTGACCGGCATAGGCGACGACACTTCTCTCTTTTTTGACTAGAATGTCGCGGATCGTATGTTCAGCTTTTGTACGGAACCACTTTTCTGCCCCGTCTCCGGATCCGGCAAAAAACTTCTTCGTTCCCCATAACAGCAAATGAACATTCCGGTTGGCAGAATTAAAGCATGAAACCTCCTCACCGCGCACGACTGCAAAGTGCTCATTCTCGAGATTTATTTCTTCTATTTCTTTTTGCTGCAGTTTCCATTTTGGCAGTTCGGGATCGTTGATGAGAAAATTGTCCACACGGTCATCTAGGTCGTACGAATGGTCGGTGACGCAAAAATAGGTTAGACCCATCGCTTTGGAAAGCTCCACAGATGCACCAATCGGTGCACCAAATTCGACTTGATCATCAGTATACGACGAGTGAGTGTGAGTGTCTCCCTGAATCCATCCCGCCAAAGTAGGCAGTGCCTGTTCGGACCGGTAAAAGCGCAGACTCTTTTTCGAAGAGGTTTTGTGATTGTCGTTTTTTGACGAATACTGAACTCCGCCGATCGTATAGCGAATGTGCACATCCACATCGATATGTCCGAATATTTCGCGTATTTCGTTATCAAAAGGAATAGCAAGAACTTTCCACCAGATCTTATCCGTTATCCGGGTATAGAGTGCATGGTCACTCGTGTGAACAATGCTGGCGTTTTGGCGGAGCTCAATTTTCACCGAGTCTAATGTTATTGGAAAACGATCGCTGTCTTTGATGAGCAGGAGGATCGGGAGAGGGGAGCTCGGTTCAAGGCGGTGCGGAATATCCGCAAGGATTTCAGGTTCGGACTGCTTGAGGTAGCTGAAAAAATATTTGAACCGGTAATGGGTTTCGGCATACAACAACGGAAAGGAAACGACCGGGAACGGCATCATTCGCTATCCTCCGGTATGCTCTTAATTTGCCTTAATAACCTCTCTATAGAAACACCAAGCGAAGAAGTATGAGATTCTCGTGGCGGATATCCTCGATAGCGATGTGCTTCATCCAATGCATTGCTTAGTGAAAAATTTTCCTGATCGGAAACACAGAACGTTCCAGTATCTTTTAATCGCGCGGCAAGATACACCTGTTCTGTTTGCCCCGGTGTCGGTATAAGGATCGCATTCTTCCCCAGCGCATCAAGATCCATGAGCGTGCTGTAACCCGGACGAGAAATGACGATGTCGGAAGCAAGGATAGCGTTGTTGAGTCCTTCAGAATCAAGCGAAGAAATGACGGAAATTGATTCCGATAGTTTAATGCGCTGTGTCTTTTCCGGGATCCCCCTTACCACCAACGATTTACAACGAACCTTTTTCAGCTCTTCCAGTAAAATGTTTTCCAAAATCGTTCGCTGCGGTTCCGGGCCAGAGAGAAGAGCGAGAATGTCGTATTCTTTTTGAACGTTTGATTTTTGTTTGAACCGGGTTAACGGCCCAATGTAGCGCGCATTTTTCGGGGGAGAATAACGGTGTGACAGCTTTCCCGAAAGATTGTTCTCGTCCGCATAATCGGGTATCCAGCATTCGCTGTATCGTTCTATAAGTCCTTTATTGAGATGATATACGATATACGACGCCCATTGAAGACCCTTCGGCATCATGATGCTGATCTGATGGGAGATATAGATGCAGGGGATCTTCTTCGTAAACAATCCGAACCGATTGTCGGAAATTACGGCATCGATCTTCAAACTGTGGATGATCTTTTTCAATTCCCGGTGCTCTCGGAAAAAAGATCGAACCAGCTTCGGAATTTGCCGGATGATTGTGGAAACGATGCGGTCGTCCGGAGGATAGGTTGCCAAGAAACCAGGAAATCGCACGAAGGTATGCGTCGGAAATTCTCGTTTCAATAAATCATACGGTCGTCCGTCGGCTGCGATAATGACCTCGGCCCCTTGGTCGGTCAGCCCTTTGATAATCGGGATGCAGCGAGTGGCGTGTCCTAAGCCCCAGTTCAACGGCGCCACTAATATTTTTTTACGCTCACTCACGCTAATACGTTCTCCCTTTCCATACTACTTTACCCCCGAGAAAAACGGCAAAAGGGAGGATGATGACATACAACAAATAGTAGAGTTCGAAAAGCCAGAAATATTTCAGTTGGCCGAGTTGGCGTGTCCTTTGCAGCGGTATTCTGAGGAGGATATAATCACAAGCAAGTTTTAAAATGATTCCCGAAATGAAGAACGAATGGAACGGGTGAAAGAAGAAGCCCGTGAGCAAATAGACGTGCATGCAGAATGCAATTGCCATGATCGACAGGCCGCTCACCGGCATAGCTTTGCCGCCCACACCCCATCGCCGCTTCTGTCTGTAGAGTTCCGGAACTGTTCTGCATGCTCTACTGAAGACGAGGCTCCCCTCCTCCAATGGATATCGGTAGCCCCATCGACCGCTGCGAGTGATGGCTTTGAAGAGGGCAAAATCCTCCGTGACGCTGAATGGAATCCCCCGGTAACCGCCGACCTCGTCATACGCTTTTTTTCTGAATGAGAAATTATTGCCGATGCAGCTGAGCGGATTCTTCAAACCCATCGACGCGGAGGCGACAGCGAGAATATAGGCCCAATCGAGCGATTGCATTCCGGCGAACCATCCTTCCGGACGAAGCAATGTCAACCCGGCAACGACGCCTGTATCCTCTGCGTAGTGCTGAACTGTTGACCGAGCCCATGTCGCCGGCACAATGCAATCCGCATCGGTCATGAGAATAATTTCTCCCGTGGAAGCATCGATCCCTTGCGCGATGGCATTCGCTTTGCCGCGAAGATGGTCTGAAGATCGTTTTCCCTCAATCGCTTTGACGTGAGGATGCTTACCGGCGAAATCACGGATAATGCTCAGCGTTTCGTCCGTAGAACGGTCGTCAACAATAATAATTTCAAGCTTATCGATAGGATAGTCGAGCCGGGTAAGCGAATTGAGGCAGGCGCCGATGTTGTCCTCTTCGTTTCTTGCGGCGGTGACGATCGAAATTGTAGGTTCAAAAAAAATCCTTTTCTCAAACCGTTCTCTCGTCAAGCCGAAGATGAAGAAAAGACATTGCGCGCAGTACAATCCCGCAACAATGATGAAAAGCGTGCTCTCAGTCGTCAATGGATCGGTTGGAAGGTAAAGCCGCGTTCCTGAATGTTTGAAATGACCCGCGGCAGCACATTCTGAACTCTGGATTTTGTTAATTCGTTGTCGTGCATAAGAAGGATCGTCCCGGCCGAGAGCTTTGTCATCGCGGTTACACGGACACGCTCGTCGGTCCAGTTCTTTCGAAAATCACCGGACGACGTCGTCCACATAATCAGCCGATAGTGCAGTTCTCGTATCGCCGAGATAGTGTTCCATGTGAAGAAACCGTAGGGAGGACGGAAGATGTTCGCGGCGCGGGCTCCGGAAAGTGCAATTGCTTCTTCCGTCTGTTGAATTTCCGTGAGCGTGATCTGCTTGGACCACGCCATCGACCGGGTATGATTGAACCCGTGCACACCGATGCTGTGTCCTTCCGATTCAACTTCTTTCACCAGAGATTGATGTTCCTTCGCAGCCCTTCCGCTCAGAAAAAAAGTTGCCTTGATTCTACGCTTCTGCAAGATGTTCAGCACTATCGGCGTGGCAACGGGATGCGGCCCATCGTCAAACGTTAGGAAAATATCGGGGGAATCCATTTTCCAGACGAACCACGGAAAGAGGATCCGATGGATACGATTTTTGTGCGAGATCATCGTGTTCAAAAAGTAAGTACTAGGCGTGCTGGGCAATTTCGCGTTTCATCCGTCTCCCCTTCCACTCAAAGCTTCCAAAAACACTTCCGAAAACTGCTGCAAGGATAATCGGAATATGGATGAGCTCTGAAACAAAGAAATATTTCATCACACCGTCAACACGGGTCAGCCGGGCGAATCGTGAGATGATCCGATAATCGATTGCGAACTTGAACGCCAAAATAATGTATGGTACGGGGTAAAAATAGAAAAGGGAAACAGGCAATAAAAAAAACAGCAGCAAGTAAAGGAAAAACGAAGCGCCGAGAAATACCAGCGTTGAAAAACGATAATGCGAAGTATGCCCGGCCCACCTCATACGTTGATGAAGGAGCTGCCGCCAGCTGAGAACGGGTAGGGTCGTTGCATGTGACTCGGGTTCATACGCGAATCGCATTCTCCACTGGGGTGTCGCAGCGATTCTCTGTGCAAGCAAAGAATCGCTCCCAGAATTCACCGTGAGCATCGATTCAAAGCCTCCGACGTCTTCAAATGCTTTACGCCGGATCCCTAAATTACTGCCGTTGCAATTGACGGGAGCGTTCATGGCAATCGCCCCCGCGCCGCACGTTGTCTGTGAAAATAAATCGATGAATTGGAAGCCAAACAATAAGGAGGAAATATCCTTGGTTTTTTCAATGAGCGTCAGCCCTGAGATGACGCCCACATCATCGTTGAAATGTCGTACCATCGACGAAATCCAATGCGGCCCGACAACGCAGTCGGCGTCGGTGCGAAGAATGATTTCGCCCGAAGTGCTCTTTATTGCCTCGTTGATCCCATCGATGATCGGCGAAACGCCGAACGGATGGCCGCGGAGCTGCAAAAGCCTGAGGTTCCGGTTCCTCCTCGCTAATTCATTGATAATGTCGCCGGTTCGGTCAGTCGATTGATCATCCACGACTGTTATTGTGTATTTCTCCGCTGGATAATCCTGGTCCAGAAGCGAGGCGACGCACCGTTCAATATGATGTTCCTCGTTCCTTGCAGCGATGACGACTGAAACTGTGTACAAACGTTCGTTTCTCCCGGGGCGCAATCGCGATAGTCCCACATAAAATACAAGAAGTTGTCCCGCATAGATAGCCGTGAGCGCGAGCATCACAAGCCAAAATATAGAGAGAAAATCGTTCACGCCGATGCCTTTTCTTTCACCGATTTAAGCCTGAAGATCAGGAGCGAGCCGAGAAGACTCGGAAAAAAAATATTCACAAAGAAAACACACATCGATGCGTTAAAGGCCGAAGCGGCGGATATACCAGCCCGTGAGAAAAAGAAAATGGCGGTCGATTCCCGAATCCCCAAATCGCTGAATGAAATGGGGAGAATGACCGACTTTGTAAATAACATGCTCGAGGCGCAGATCGCAGAGACACTGAACGAAACCGGCTCGAATGCACGGACAAAGAAATGATACTGCGCGATGATAATGACGTAGAATACGATTGTCAGCAGAAGCATGACCCGTGCCTGGCGCCGATGGAAGACGTCCTTCATGAAAAGGAAGGCTGAGACAGCTCTGTATCTACGAATGCGGTGAAGAAACATCCGCAAAATATTTTTCAATACATCCGGATAGAGGACGACAGCCAGCGACGAAAGCACGATCAACCCGACAAGCACTGTCATCCACGGAGTCCAATATTGCGGCAAGTAGAAGATAAAAAAGAGCCATGCCCCGATGACTCCCGCGATCACCGTCAACGCCAACATATACAATTTATCGATAAGGCTGACGGCCAGCACCTGAACCGCCGGCAGAGAAGAGAGCGTTACCATTCTGCCGCCGTGTTCGCCCACTTGTCCGGGCGTAAAAAAACCGGCCGAGAATCCGATAAAAAGAGAAGAAAAGATCTCTTCGTTAGAGACAGTGCTGGAGATTAATCTCATAACATAGCGCCAGCGAACAAACTGGATTCCTGCATTTGCGAATGCCATTCCTATACCGACGATCAAATACACGACATTGGCGTGAAGAATCGATTGGCGCAAAGTACCGATGTCAATATAAAGAACGAGGGCAACAAGCAGGCCGACGCCGACGACGACTTTAAGGACGACCGCAATCCTGGGGTGAACGCGAATATTCCTGATTTTTTCTATCGTTCCTACTATGTTTTGCCCCCTTTCCAGTTCACGGTTCCGACAAGGCCGAGCGGGCCGATCAATGAGTTGTAGATAACCGATGCGATCTCCAGCGGAACGACCGACCGGCGCAATCCCGCGTCGCCAAAGAGGGAGGTGGCCCGGTGAAAAACCAGCGTATCGATGATGAATTTCGCTGCAAGGGATATCAGGCCGATCCAGGGAAAAAACACCAGAGAAAGGACAGCCAGAGCGTTGAACGAATGGATCAGGCCGAACTCGATTTTCATCCGAAGAGTATAATGACGGGCTGCGGAAATATGTCTCCGCTTTTGTTTGATGAAATGACCGAGCGACCGGGGCGGGACGGTTTCCACGCCGCATTCTCTCGAGGTCATATACCGGATTTTCCACCGGGTGTCCCTCTGGACGACCTGAAGGAAAAGATCATCGTCGCCGCTGACGGAATGCTTTATTTTCTCAAAACCATTCACTTCATGAAACACGGCCTTGCGGTATGCGAAATTTCCTCCCGATGCAAGATACGCATGGCCCAGTCCGACACCGGCGGCAGCGCCCGCAGTTTTCTTAATTTCAAGATAACGGAGAAAAAGATTGAACCAGCGGCCGAACAGGGTCTCGGGGAATTGCTGTTCCAGAGGACAATAGCCTGCGACGGCGCCTACGTCGGGAAGGAATTCTCTCGCGATCGACGTCAGCCAAATGTCGGGGGGAGCACAATCGGCATCGGTGAAAGCAAGGATGTCAAACCGGCTCTTCTTGATCGCTTCATTCAACGCATTTTTCTTTGGTGGGAGGCCGGACGCGATTTCGCCGATAGTGACCAAAGTGATATTGGGATATCGCCGCTGATAGTTTTTTACGATCGCGGCAGTTCCGTCGGTGGAACGGTCGTCGGCGACGATGATTTCGAAAAGATGCGGCGGATAATTTTGCCGGACGAGCGATTGGAGGCATCGTCCGATGTTTGCCTCTTCATTCCTAGCCGCGACGATAACGGAAATATTCGGTTTTTCCGCTGAGGTGTTTTGTTGAAGGCGCAGAAGCTTTTTTAGTCCAAAAATGATAAAGGAGTTCAGGGTGCAATAGCTGAGAAATAGTAGACCCAAAAGGAGGGTGAAGCAGAATTCAACATTCATAATGAGAAAATACGCAAATCACAATTCCGAAGCAAGCAGCCCCACCGGCGGGTAGTGCCTGAATTTGAATTTACTTCTAAACATGGGTGAACTTTAATGCGAAATAATAGTCAAAAGAAGATGAAGAAGAAAGAACTCATGTTCGCAATCAGCAACGCTATGAGTAAGAGCGAAGCTGTGTGCTTTGCCCGAAGCCTCACAGTGGATGAACCCAAGTTCTTAGTTCGGGTATGGGAGAACGCCAACGCCAGGACTACGGCTAAGAAGGAACGGTATATCGTAGTTCGTTATCCTCGCAAGGGAGAGAATGTTATCGGGGGTTATGCGTTTTGGTGCGGGAAAGAGGAATTACTCCCATGCTAAAAAGAAGATTTGCCAAAATAAAATTGTTGATTAAGAGAATAAGAAGGCATATCTTTGCGCATATGATTCCAGGGCTACCCTTAAATAGGTTCGGTTCTAAGAGCGAAAAGTGGAGAAGAAACAGCGTATTAACACCCCTTAATTGGCTTGTGTGGGGAATGGGCGGCTTAGTTCTTTGGTACACGCAATCCTCAAACGAATGGTGGGTAAAAGCTGTTGGACTGTTGATTGTCGTAGTCCTTCTGCTATTTTACGCGCTTAATTATTTGTGGTTCAGAAAGAATCGTCCAGAAGATTTACACAGTGAAGAATACTTGATTGCGAAACAAGGGATAGAGTTAATGGCAAGTCAGGGAGAAATACCAAAAAAAATTGAAGACGTTTCTCCAATTGAAGGTACCAAATTGCTCACACGTGGAAGAAGGACACCTCGATGAAGACATTTATGATTGTCTTTTCGGGAATCGACCGAGACCAGCTTCTTGAGTTTTTGGGGACGTTGCCTGGACACGATAAATGGTTCTATAGTTTTGAGAATTGTATTTTTGAAAATACATCGTTGAATGCACAGCAATTAGGAGAAGGTATAAGGGCAAGATTTGGCGACAATATGAGAATAATGATAACGCCGATGTCGGGCGCCGAATTTTGGGGATTCATTCCAGCCGAACACATTCCGCTTATTATTAAGTAACATTCACGCCGCCTTTGCTATATCCAAAAGTAAGTCATCCCATCCCCAAATTCTGTTTGTGATCTTCGCCTCCATAGCAGGCGTAACCCTCAATGATTGATGAATCCTCATAAAATTGTAAAAGTAGAAATGCAATGCCGTTGCCGCTTTAAGGTTCTCTAATTTCTTACTAAACGCATTAGTGAGCCGCGTCAGCCTTCTCATGCCCATCCTCATAGTCAAGTTCTGTCTTTCGATTTTACTGGTAGAAATATGTTTTCTATCAGGATTTCCGATTAACGGATTTATTATTACCCTCACGATCTGAGCGGGGGAATATCTTCTTTCGCCCTTGTTATCTTCTCGGTACTCTTTGTGAATTTGTCCATAGTCAACATCGGTACCGAAAACAGAATCTACGGCATTGAAGTACGGAGCAAAAGAATCCGTTGATAACTGAAACCGTGTAGAAATTCTATACTGCAATTCTTTCATAAGCGCAACGCAATTAATCTGATTGCGCTTCCCCACTAAGAACGCGGGGACAAGTTTAGTTTCCGCATCCATAGCAACAAAAATATATTGGTCGCCCAACTCTTCGCTATCGAAGGGCTTTAATTGCTTTTGTTTTTTCCCAACGTATCCCCAGATTTCGTCAACTTCTACGTGATTGGATTTGATATTAACCATTTCGCGGTCGAGAATTTCTTGGGCTTTCGCTCCGGCTTTGACGAGCAAGCTCATAATGGTATTTTGATCTACGCCTGTAATTCGCTGAGTAGCTCGGATTGATTGACCTTCTGTGAGGAGGGTTAAAACGAGGGCTTTCTTTTCGATTGGCAATACGTTCATGGCAAAATCTCCTTTAATTTGGGGTTGATTTTTGCCCTACCTGAACGTATATTTGTATTAGGGTTGTTTGCTCGTTCAAGCGGGCAAGCGATTTAAGAAGCCGTAGGTGTTATCAGCACTTGCGGCTTCGCTATTTATACTACTTCTGCAATCCCTTCCAGCGCTCTATTTCTTCTCTGCTAATCAGGGTTAGGCTTTTGAATTTGTAGGCCGTGATTTTGCCCCAAGACAAGTAATTGCGGATCGAATTGGGTTCAATTCCTAAAATCTTAGCCGTTTCCTTGATCGTAAAGAACTCTGAGCCATCCACTATTTTTAGTTCTTTCATCTTTGTCATGGTGCAATATAATACATACTGTATCAATTGTCAAGTATTATTTTATCTTTGTTTGCCCTTGACTATTGGGTGAAATTAACCGTACCTTTTTGGGGTACGGAGCTATGGTATGTCCCTGGCTTTGTGAGTAGTGCCAGGGAAAACTCGGTAAAACATATTCACCTCCGTTTCTGAAGATGCTTGACCCATCTTCTGATAGTGGAAAAATCAGTTGACTTTGCTCAAGGGCAATTCCCAAAGGGGGTTGCCCTTTTGCATTTACAAGATACTTCTGGAATCGAAAAATAGGAAGGAAGTGCTGTTCTGTAGATCGGAACAACTATTCGGTTTGAGCGGAACTACTGTTCGGGTATAGCGGAAGTACTGTTCCGCTATTTCTTTTTAGGGGTTATTTTCTTGTCTAAATACCGCTTCTGATACTGTTTTCCAAAACCCTCCCAGCTTGAGAAGGTATATTTGTCTGCTACCTCTTGGTATGCTTTTTCCGTCTTGTAGCCCTTCTTAATTAGCCTATCTACTTCTTGAAAATGTTTCTTTGTGTATTTCTGTTTAGCAATCCTAACAATTTCTTTCTCCGTAAACTCAATCATACTCTTTCCATCTTTGTAAACAAATTTGAGCGTTCCATATGAGATAAGCGGGAATATGATTGAGTAATACTCTGTTACCCAATAAGACAAAACCTTCTCTAAATAATCAGAGTAATTGTCCTCCAATAGACGAGATGTTCTTACCTGATTCATAATATTCTTCGTGGCATTCCTCACGTTCTCATCTTCTTCAAAAACCGGCTTCCTTGTGGTTACCCCACCTTTAGATTGCTTTGCCATGTGTTAGCGGTTATTTTTAGGCATGATAGTAATTGAGAAAAACGGTGTCTTTCTTGTCAGCGATATTCCATCGGAGCGTATGGGGAGAATGCGCTGGCTTCTAAAGATTGTGTGCCAATTTGAGTCTAATATGCGCGGACAGGCTTCTGTAGTCTCGCAGTTCTCCCCATCTATTTCTTTTGAAGAAGCTCGTCTGTTAGAGTACGATAAATACGACTCTGCAATAGGTGGCGATCAATCGACCTTGGAAGGGTTGATAGCTCAAACGGGAGAGAAAGTGTAAATATACTTGCCGTATCTACGGTTAAGTCTATTGCCTTGTCGTCTACCATCTTTTTTAGAACCTCTGCGGGCGATTTATCCGTAAATAGCAAGTAGCTGTTCATATCGAGCCAAGTTATATTTTTTTCGCCAAACGTAGTATGAAAATAGTGCTCGAAATTATTCCTTGGGCCAGCAAAAGAAGCGGTAATTGAAAGCAATGGCATAAATCCTCCAGTAGCTTGAGATGGGAAGTTTTAAGAGGTGGGAATCCCCCAACCCCGATTCAAAGGTAGGTAAAATCGGTAGGAAAATCAAAGTCAATGGCTAACCGCGAAAATACAGGGAACAACGTATTCCCAATTCAGGCACTACCCACCGGCGTTTGCCTTGCATCTACAGCAGAATTCGAGTATATTTCCAAAACTTTCCACACTTCAATGGATCACCTCGTTATCGGAATTGCCGGCGGCACAGGTTCGGGAAAAACGACTGTGACGCAGAAGGTTCTGGAGCGGCTCCGAGTACAGGATAAAGTTGTCGTTATCCAGCACGACTCGTATTACAAGGATATTTCCGCTTATCCTGGTTTGACGCCGGAAAAAATAAACTTTGACCACCCGGATTCTCTTGAAACGTCGCTTTTAATCCGCCACGTTCGTGATTTGAAACGAGAAATTCCGGTGGACCAGCCGATCTACAACTTTACGACGCATTCCCGGATGAAGGATTCGCTCCGGCTTTCGCCAAAGGATATCATCATCATTGAAGGCATTCTGATTTTTGTCGATAAAGAGCTGCGTGACCTGATGGACATCAAGATTTTCGTCGATACCGATGCCGATGAACGTCTGTTGCGGCGCATTCGACGCGACATCATGGATCGGGGCCGGTCGATCGATTCCGTCATGAACCAATACGTTTCCACCGTCAAGCCGATGCATCTCGAATTTGTGGAGCCGAGCAAACACTGGGCGGACATTATCGTCCCCCGCGGGGGAGATAACCATGTTGCAATCGATATGGTCGCCGTCAAAATAGAGACAATGCTGCGAAATAAACACAATCCCTCTTAAACATTTCATGCAAGGAGAAACCTATGTCAGATGAGGTCACGAAAACTGCATCACCGACTCAGTGGAAATGGGTCATCATTGGAGTCGTCGCCGGCATTATCATTATCGGCGGGTCGTTTTTCATCGTCGCTCCCACGTTTCACAGTACGGCGATTCAATCGCTGGTGTTGTTGATCGGTTTCGTGGTGACGGGTGCGGTTGTGGGATACTTTTCCCCCGGCATAACCATCAAAGAAGCATTTTTTGCCGGACTCATTTTGATGTTCATCTTCGCCTTTCTTCTGGGCGCGACCCCGCTCGGCGAAGGACTGAGCAAAACGCTGGTGTACCTTCTCCTCGTATTCAGCGGGATTCTTGCCCAGGCAGGTGCCTGGATGGGAGAGAAGCTGCAGGGAAGTTTTGAGAAGAAGGACGGGACAGCAAAAGACGATGTCGGTTTTCAATGGAAATGGGTTCTTGCCGGGCTCGCGCTCGGATTGGTTCTTAACGTTCTGTTCGTTTTTCTTCTTGCCCCGCTCTTCAACATCAATTTGAACCTTATTCATGTCGCATTCTCCGTTAGCTTCGTTATCCTCGGCTTCATCATCGGCTACAAATCTCCGGGGGTCACGATAAAAGAACCGGCCGTTGCGGGCGTGATCGCCGTAATCGGAGATTGGCTCTTTATCCAATACGGAATCCAATTGCCGGTCCCGGTAGGGTACATTGCTTTTGGAGTTGTTGAAGGATTTCTCCTAACGCTCCTTGGTGCCTGGCTCGGCGAGCGGTACCAGCTTGCCAAGGAATCGAAAGAAGCGCAGGCGTAATTTTTTCCCCTGGTGAAGACGCAGTAGCACGCTCTGCCAAACCAAAATCCTAATAAAGTTTTTGGAGGTTCAGCATGGCAAAGAAGAAGGTTTACCTGCTTGTGGGAACGCATAAAGGGGCATTTATTTATTCGAGCGATGAAAAGAGGAAGAAGTGGAGTTTGAAGGGACCTCTTCTGAAAGGAGCAGATGTCAACGAGATCATCCTTGACACGAGAGGCGAACCGACACTCTACGCCTGCGTCAATTCGTATTGGTGGGGTTCGAACGTTCACATCAGCAAAGACCTCGGAAAAACCTGGCAGCAATCGGAATCGGGGATCAAGTTCGACGAAAAGTCAGGCAAGGCTGTTGCTCGCGCGTGGCACGTTGCTCCCGGCCGAGCGAGTGAGCCGAATGTTCTTTACGCCGGAGTAGATCCCGGCGCTTTGTTTCGTTCCGACGATGGCGGAAAAAATTGGAAAGAGATCCAAAGTTTGACCAACCACCCCACGAGACAAAAATGGAACCCCGGAGCGGGAGGTCTCATGGTCCATTGCACCTGCATCGATCCGAACGATTCGAAGAAAATGTTCGTTGGGATATCAGCTGCGGGGGTTTTTTGCAGTGAAGACGGGGGAGCAACCTGGGAACCGAGAAACAAGGGGGTGCGGGCCGATTTTCAACCCGACAAATATCCTGAGGTCGGTCAATGTACGCATCACCTTGATTTTCATCCTGCCAAGCCGAACGTTCTCTACCAGCAGAATCATTGCGGCGTGTACAGGAGCGACAACGAAGGCAGGAACTGGATCGATATCAGCGAAGGACTTCCATCCCGGTTTGGTTTTCCTCTTCAGGTTCATCCCAATGATCCCGACACCATTTATGTTCTTCCTGAACAGGGGGCGGAGTTCCGCGGACCGGTCGACGGAAAATTCGGCGTCTATCGCAGCACGAACCGGGGCGGGCGGTGGAAGAAGCTGACCAAAGGCCTGCCGACGAAAAACATGTACGCTCACGTTCATCGTCAAGCGATGGGAGCCGATTCCTGCGATACAAGCGGAGTCTACATCGGGACGAGCGGCGGGCAAATTCTCTACAGCAGGAACGAAGGCGATTCCTGGCATCAGTTGGCCGATTGGCTGCCGGCGATCTATTCAGTTCGCACTGCGGTCGTCTGATCGTACCCAACGACTGTGACATCAACGGCCCGACGCGAATGTTCGCGTGTCGGGCCGTGTTGATTATCTCCGCGGAACCGATTATATTTGGTTAGTTTTACGTCTTCCACCATGGTTACAATCGAATGCCGAATCGAATCCACAAAATCCCTTCAAAAGAGATCTCTGCGACGTATCAAAAGACTGTTCTCCCCAACGGCATAAGGATTGTCAGCGAGGAAATTCCCCACGTAAAATCTGTTTCCATCGGTATCTGGATCGACACCGGCTCCCAAAACGAAACCGAATCGACCAACGGGATCTCCCATTTTCTCGAGCACATGGTGTTCAAGGGGACGGAACACCGGTCGACGCAACAAATTGCCCGCAGCCTAGAATCGGTCGGCGGCTACCTGAACGCGTTTACGACCAAAGAGCACACCTGTTACTATGCCAGAGTGCTCGATGAGTTTACGGAACTCGCCGTCGACGTCCTGTCCGACCTTGTGCAGTTTCCGCTGTTTCCTGAGAAGGAGATCGAAAAAGAAAAGCTTGTCGTGCTGGAGGAATTAAAAAATGCGGAGGACGATCCCGACGACCTGATCCACGATTATTTTGAAACGAATATCTATTCCGGGCATACGCTTCGGTTTCCTGTCCTGGGCTCAGCGAAGAATGTCTCATTATTCGGGAGAAAAGATCTCATCGGTTATGTGCGGGATCGCTATACTGCCGACAACATCGTCGTTGCGGCTGCCGGGAATATTCCCCACGAGAAGTTCGTCGAACTCATTGAAAAATATTTCAGACTTCATCGGAAATCCTCGGGGAGGGCGGTCCGGTCGAAATTGACACGGACCAAGAAACAAACACAAGAATTTGAAAAGCCGATCCAGCAGGCGCACGTTTGCACCGGCACTATCGGGTTCAGCGTCCACAGTAAGAACCGCTTTCCGTCACTTGTGATGAATACGCTCCTCGGCGACGGCATGAGTTCACGGCTTTTCCAGAATATCCGCGAACGGTATGGGTTTGCGTATACGGTCTATTCGTTTCTGAATATGCTGCGGGATACGGGCTCGTTCGGAGTGTATTTAGGGACAGACAAGAAGCACGTTCAGCAATCTCTTGATTTGGTCTTCGCGGAATTGCATTCCCTGAGAACCAAGCCGATTTCCAAGGCCGAATTGCAGCGAACCAAAGCGCAGCTGAAAGGAAGCATGCTGCTCGGGCTTGAAAGCACGTCGGCTCGGATGATGCGATTGGGAACGGGAGAATTGTATTTTGGAGAGTTTACCGATCTGGAAACGATCTCAAAGGAGATCGATTCGGTAAATGTGGGTGATGTCACCGACGTTGCACAGCTTCTCTTGAAGGAAGATTCGTTTTCGACAATAATTTTTTCACCGGCGGCTAACTAGGTTTTTTTGTTTCGAGACGGTCAGAATGATTTCGATCCGGGATTTGAATGCAGATTTGTTGTCGGCGGAATATGCCGTCCGCGGACCGATAGTCTCCCGCGCTCAGCAATTGGAAGAGCAGGGGAAGAAGATCATTTATTGCAATATCGGAAACCCGCAAGCGCTGAAACAAAAGCCGTTGACCTACCTTCGTCAAATTCTCAGCCTCGTTGAATATCCGGAATTGCTGGACAACAATGAAGCTGCCCGGCTTTATCCCGCCGACGTTCTGGTGAAAGCCAGATCAATTCTTTCCCGGCATCCGTCCGGCACGGGCGCATACACGCAAAGTGCGGGAATTCCGTTCATTCGAAATGCCGTCGCCGAATTCATTCAGCGGCGGGACGGAATTCTTTCCGACAAAGATCACATCATTTTGACGGACGGAGCAAGCAAGGGAGTTCAGTCCGCGCTTCTTGCGCTTCTCAGGAGCCCGAATGACGGGGTGATGATTCCGATCCCTCAATACCCCCTGTATAGCGCGACCATTGCATTGTACGGCGGCAAGCAAATCGGCTACTATCTTGATGAAGAGAATCGATGGCAGCTAAATGAGAAAGCCTTGACGGAAAGCATAACAGAGGCAATGCGGTCTGGCACTCATCCGGTCGCCATTGCAGTGATCAATCCCGGAAACCCGACGGGCTCCGTTCTCTCATACGACAACATCAGGATGATCATCGGCTTTGCGCGCAAGCATCGTCTCTCGATCCTGGCCGACGAGGTCTATCAGGAAAATGTGTACGGAAAAGGGTGCAAGTTTTATTCTTTCGCAAAAGTCATGCACGACCTTGGCGAGAACGATATTTCTCTTTTCAGCTTTCATTCGATCTCAAAGGGATTGCTGGGAGAGTGCGGCCATCGCGGTGGATATGCCGAGTTCAGGAATATTCCCGACGATGTGATGGCCGAATTGATCAAGCTGCAGTCGATCAGTTTGTGCGCCAATGTGCCGGGGCAGATCGCAACCTACGTCATGGTTTCTCCTCCCCGCAAAGGAGAAGAAAGTTACGAACAGTATCGTAACGAATTGAATTCGGTGTACGCCGAGTTGAAGTCGAAGGCTGAATTGCTTGGGACCCGGATCAACAACATCAGAGGAATGTCGGTGACAATTCCTGACGGTGCGATGTATGCGTTCGTCAAATTTGAGCTCCCCCCCGAGCCTCATGTCGATGTGCAGTCAATGTCGGAGGAACAAAGGCGGGAATACGAGGCAAAACGGGACACGGAATACTGCCTGGCGCTCCTCGAAGAGACCGGCATCTGTGTCGTGCCCGGATCGGGATTCGGTCAGGTCTCCGGCACGCTCCATTTCAGAACGACCTTTCTCCCGCCGAAGGAAGAGATCGAGCAGGTTGTCATCAGGTTGAAGGAGTTTCACGAATCGTATTGCGAGAGAATATCCCGCGCCGAAGAAAAAGTTGTTTCTTAACGGATTAAACGTTCAGGTCTATGGCAAAAATAACAATCGACGGAAATCAATTCGAGGTTGACAACAAGCGGACGATCATTGAGGCGGCTCGTGAAAACGGCATTTCCATTCCGCACTTCTGCTGGCATCCGAAACTCTCGGTGTCCGGGAATTGCCGTATGTGTCTTGTCGAGGTGGAGAAAATGCCGAAGCTTGCCATCGCCTGTTCGACGCAGGTCGCGGACGGGATGGTTGTTCATACGAACAATGAACGCGTCCTTCACGCGCGGAACGCGGTCATGGAATTCTTGCTGATCAATCACCCTCTTGATTGTCCGATCTGCGATGAAGCGGGGGAATGCAAGCTTCAGGATTATGCGTACAAACACAGCGCAGGTTTCAGCAGGTTTCAGGAAGATAAAGTTCACAAACCGAAGCGCGTTGAGATCGGTCCGCGGGTCATGTTCGATGCCGAGCGATGCATTCTTTGTTCCCGGTGCATTCGGTTTTGCGATGAGGTCGCAGGGGTTCACCAGCTTCAATTTGTGGAGCGGGGGGATCACACCGTCATTGAAACGTTCCCCGGCGAGAAACTCGACAACCCGTATTCGATGAACGTCGTGGACATCTGCCCGGTCGGCGCGCTGACGAATCGCGATTTCAGATTCAGATCCCGGGTATGGGAAATGTCGTTCACGGATAGCGTCTGTCAGGGTTGCGCGCGTGGATGCAATATTGAGATCGGTGTACGCAACAACGAGATTCTCCGCCTTACACCACGACGCAATGAAGATGTCAACAGCTATTGGATGTGCGACCATGGAAGGATGGAAACATTCAAATCCGTCAACGCGGACACACGCATCAAGGCTCCGATGGTACGAAGAGACGCTGGCCTTGTTGACGTCGATTGGGATGAAGCGATCGCAAAAGTTGCTTCGGAGTTGAAGTCGTTTAAGAAATCGGAGATCGCCGTTCTCGGTTCGGCCTTTGCGACCAACGAGGATAATTTCGCTGTACAGCGGCTGGCAAAGGAAGTATTGGGAACCAAGAACGTCGATTTCATGCGCCACATTGTTGAAGGGGATGAAGACAATATCTTGATCCGGGCCGACAAGACACCGAACAGCACGGGTGCAAAAGCAGTCGGCGTCGCTCCGGCGGAAGGAGGGATGGCATTCCAGGAGATCATTCAGGCGGTCAAAGAAGGAAAAATCAAAGCGCTGTATGCCCTGGAAGACAATATCGCGATGAGCCCTGATGTCGCGGACGCGCTCTCCAAGCTTGAGTTCTTCGCGGTTCACGCTTCAAATAAGTCGGCGACAACCGATTTCGCCGATGTTGTCCTCGCAAGCTCGACGTATGCGGAAAAAAACGGGACAGTGACAAATTTCCAGGAACGTGTTCAGCGTATTCGTCCCGCCGTCACAACGCTTGAACAGGACCGGGCCCTCGATGGATTTGAAATGAGCAGGTGGGATCGATTTGCTGCCCCGAACGACAGCTGGGGAAAAGGGCCGCGCCGCGATGCGCGCCCTTCGTGGAAAATCATTACGATCCTTGCTGCGTTGATGGGAGCGAAATTCAAATACAATTCATCCGACGAAGTCTTTGCCGATATTGCGCAAAAGGTCGACGGCTTTAAGGGGCTCACCTACCCGAAGATCGGAACCAAAGGGATGGTGATGAAGGCAAAAGCGGGTGTGACGGCGTAAGTATTATCATTCGACCAGAAATATACTATATGAACATCATTGAACCGTTAGTAAAAATCGTTTTCGTCTTCCTGGTCAACCTGACAGTTGTCGCGTATCTCGTGCTGGTTGAACGGAGAGTGAGCGCCTTCATTCAAAACCGCATCGGTCCCAACCGGGTCGGTCCGGCCGGAATGTTTCAGCCTGTTGCCGATATCATAAAGTTGTTTTTGAAAGAGGATATCGTTCCGAAAGCGGCAAACAAATTCGTCCACAGCCTCGCCCCGATCATTTCGCTCGTTGTCGCGATGACGACATTCGCCGTCATTCCGTTCGGCAATTCGATCCACCTGTTCGGCCGCGATTTCAAGTTGATGATCGCGGACGTGAATGTCGGGATACTGTATCTTCTGGCGCTTTCATCGCTCGGAGTCTATGGCATCACCCTCAGTGGATGGTCGTCCAACAATAAGTATTCGCTCCTCGGCGGACTTCGTTCATCGGCGCAGATGATCAGTTACGAACTTTCAATGGGCCTCTCCATCATCGGTGTGCTGATGATAGCGGGGACGCTGCAGTTGAACAAGATCGTCGAAGCCCAGGCGCACGGGATGTGGTTCTTCTGGAGAACGCCCGTCAGCTTCATCACGTTCGTTGTCGCATCGTTCGCGGAAACGAACCGCCTTCCCTTCGACCTGCCCGAGGCTGAGCCGGAACTGGTCGGCGGTTACCACACCGAATACTCGGGAATGAAATTCGGCCTGTTCTTCCTGGCAGAGTACGCGAACATGATAACAGCCTCAGCCGTTATCACAACATTATATCTGGGCGGATGGCAGCTGCCGTTTGTCGGGCACCTGGGATTTTCGGACCTCGCGGTAAGCCTGCTTCAGGTTGCCTCCTTCGCGGTGAAGGTTGGGCTTGTCCTCCTCTTCTTTATTCTTGTCCGCTGGACGATTCCTCGATTCCGTTATGACCAGCTGATGAATATAGGATGGAAGGTCATGCTTCCGCTTTCGCTCGCAAACATCCTGGTGACGGGTCTGTATTTTGTGCTACGATGAAATGAAAATCAAAGGATAATGGCGAGATGGAACACAGCAAGGTTGTTCGGAAAAAGGATCTAACGGTTCTGGAGAAGATGTATATCCCGGAAATTGTGAAGGGGCTGAGGCTGACCGTTGCCCAAATGTTCAGGCCAAAGTTCACTGTTCAGTACCCCGAAAAGAAATTTGCTCCCTCTGCATCGTTCCGTGGGCGGCCGATCCTTGTGGAAGAGAACGGCACCGAGCGTTGCGTGGCCTGCGGTTTGTGCAGCAGAGTGTGCCCGTCGCTGGCTATTGAGGTGCAGGCGGCTGAAACGAAGGACGAAAAGGAACGGTACCCGGAAAAATTCGAGATCAATATGCTCCGCTGTATCTTCTGTGGATTCTGCGAGGAGGTGTGTCCCGAGGAGGCGATCATCATGAGCAAGGAATACGAGCTTGCCTTCTCAAATCAGAAAGATGCCTTGTTCGGGAAGGACCGGCTGCTGACGCCGATCGAAAAAGTTCAGGATCGTCTCGACTTTCTCCGCGCTCATCGTTGAAGTTGATTCATCATTGTTTCGTTACTGCACTAAGGGGGATCCGCTCAATGTTTAATTCCTGATTTTTAATCTTTTATTTTTCATTTTTAATTTCCTTTCCGAAGGGGGGCCTTCATGTTATCAGTCGTTCTCAGCAGTGCAACCTACGGTATCAACGCCTACCTCATTGAAATAGAGACCAACATCGAGAATACCATCCCGAACTTCTTCATGGTCGGGTTGCCGGACAACGCCGTCAAAGAAAGCCGGGAGCGTGTCGCCACGGCAATAAAAAATTCGGGGCTCGAATACCCGAACAAACGTATTACGATCAATTTAGCGCCGGCGGATGTGAAGAAAGAAGGTTCATCCTACGACCTGCCTATCGCGGTGGGGATGCTTGCTTCGAGCGGTCAAGCGCGTGAGGATCTGTTGAAAAAATATGTCATTCTCGGCGAACTTGCGCTTGATGGGAGCCTTCGTCCGGTTCATGGGATTCTTCCGATCTCGGTGGAAATCAAGAAGAAAGGATTTTGCGGGATCATCCTTCCTAAGGAGAACGCCCGAGAAGCGGCAATGGTTGAAGGGCTCGACGTCTTCGGCGTTGAGAATCTTTCCGAGACCGTTTCACTTCTAAACGACGAGCTGGCGATCCAGCCGCTCAAAATCAATGTCGACGAAGTCTTCGCCGTCTCGCAAAAATATCCGCTCGATTTTGCTGACGTGAAAGGGCAGGAAAATGTGAAGCGCGCCTTGGAAGTCGCCGCGGCCGGCGGACACAATATCATTATGATCGGTCCCCCCGGCTCGGGGAAGACCATGCTCGCCCGGCGGCTGCCAAGCATTCTTCCGCCGCTGACGTTCGACGAAAGTATTGAGACGACCAAGATCCATTCTGTCGCCGGATTGCTCCCCCCCAATTCTGCGTTGGTGGCAACACGGCCGTTCCGATCCCCTCATCACACGATCTCCGACAGCGCACTTGTCGGGGGAGGTACGATTCCCCGCCCGGGCGAAATATCGCTTTCACATCACGGCGTTCTTTTCCTGGACGAACTTCCGGAATTCGCAAGGAATGTTCTTGAAGTGATGCGCCAGCCGCTCGAGGATGGGAGAGTGACGATTAGCCGGTCGAAGATGTCGCTCGATTTTCCCGCGAATTTTATGCTTGTGTGTGCGATGAATCCCTGGGGTTGCGTTGCCCAGTTGCCGCCATTTCAGGGGATGAGGGGAGATAGCAAAGATTGATGGAAACGTCGTCATGACCAATGATGATCTGTTCCGTTATGGTCTCGGCGATCCGGCGCTTTTCGTCCGCGGCGAGGGTTGTCCAACGGCTGTGCAGGTCTCGGGCTTCGCTGATGATCTGGTCGCCGGACATGAGCTGAATCTTCAGGAAATCGATCTCTCCCTGGGCTTCGGGTATCTGAGCCTCGACCTGCTTTAGCCGGTCTTCTAGGGGCTTGTAGTGCCTTCCAAAGCCTTCTTTGGGCATCTCCCCGTCAAGATAGAGCCTCATCATCTTATCCATCTCCTGTTTGATGTCTTTCTGCTGCTGATAGAGTCCCTCAACAAGCTCTTCCTTTTCATGGATTGTCCGGTCGGCTCCCTTGAGGTAATTCTCAATCTCCGTGGGAGAGAACAGGAAGTTCTTGAGCTGTTCGTGGAAAATCGATTCAAGATCCTCGACTCCTATCTTGTTCCGACATTTGGGGCAGGTGTATTTTGGAGAATTCGAGGGGACGTACATCTTGCTTCCACAATTGCAGACGACGACTCCCGAAAAGAGATTGACGACGGGACGGGCTGGCACTTTGTGGTTCTTGTGCTGTTCATCGAGAATCTTGTTGCAATGATTCCATGTCTCTTCCGAAACAATCGGTTCAATCTCGGTGAATACCCAGTCGGTGGATGGTTTCAGCTCCCAGTGCTTTTTGTCTCCCAGGCTTTTGGTGTAGTTTGCTCGCCGGAGCCCCTTGGCGCTCGGGTCCTGGAGAAGCCTCGTGATCGTGGTATCGCTGAATTTCGATCCATTCCGGGTACGGTAGCCGGACGTATTGAGAATGCGGGCGACGGCTTTCTTTCGCTTGTGTTCGAGGAAAAGATCGTAGATGAGCTTCCGGACTGGTGCTTCCTTAACGTCGGGAACAAGTTTCTTGTCAATCCATTGGTAACCAAAAGGTGCCGCCCCTCCGAGAGATTTTCCCAGTTTTGCCCGGACCGGAACGGAGGCGGCCACGCGGTCGGCAATCTCTTCCCGCTCCCATTGGGCCATGGCGGCGATCATAGTGTAGAAGAGGCGGCCGGCCGGGCTAGAGGTGTCAATCGCTTCCTGGAGCGATATAAGGTCGGCATTGTCGGAACGGAAGATATCCGCGAACTCCAGCAGCTCTTTCGTGTTTCTTGCGAGGCGTGCGAGTTTCGAGAAAATGATGCCGGTGATATGCCCTTTGTGGATATCCGCGAGCATCCGCTTCGTTTCGGGATGATCCATCACCGATTTTCCGCTCACCGCTTCGAGGTGGTAAACCTCTTTGACGGTCCATCCCTTGGATTCGGCGTAATATCGCGCCCGCTTTTCGTGATGTTCCGGACTTTCCCCTCTCGCCTGGTCTTCCGTAGAAACGCGGATCCATATGCCTATTAATTTGTTTTTTTCCACAATAAATTCTCCAAAATAACGAATAAAAAGTATCTATACAGGTAGAGGAATCTATAAATACAGATAGAAAAAGTAAAGACCCATGCAGATAAATTCATAAGCGTCGATAATAGCTGTCCTCATGAACATCAGATTCGAGTAACTCAATGTCGATTAAGCGAGGTCTGATGGTGGCCGGAGTTGGTCTGCCGGGGGTAGGAAAATCCACAATTTTTAAGGCATTAGGTAATCAGAAAAATTGGAAACATCTATGTGAGCCAGAGGAATCAGATTGGCCTTTGGCCGTTAAGATGCAGGAGGCGTCCGGCGCGTTTACGGCATTGACTTGGTTTCGTGCAATGCGGGTGCCAAATCTTTTTATTGCTGATTCTTTACGTCAGCAAGGACAAATTGTCTTGGTAGATTCTTATTATGACAAATTGATGACTCATTATATCAAAGAACCAAACATGGAATGGCTGATGCACCCGAACGATCCATATTTTCAGTTGACAAATCAAATGGCGTTGGCTGACAATATCAATCTGCCGACCGCAGATATCATGGTTTTCTTTGAAGCAACATTCATATCTTGGAAAAAACTGATTATGTCAAGAAAACGTCAATTAGATCTCGAAAGAGTATTTCCCGATGCTTTTTTATTCCAAAACGTTTTGCTAAAAGCAGCTGAAGTTGAATGCAAAAAAGGAAGCACACAATTGATCGTCTTTGAAAATGAATATGGCTCAATAGATAGATCCACTTTCAAGCTTGGCGTTCTATTGGAAAATCTAATAGATTCGCGATGAACTGAAGGGGATGGCAAAATGATGCAAGAGGGAAAAGCGGACCGGAAAAATGTTTGCGTGGCGTCGAACTCAATGCCTATTATTTATGACGACAAACATCACCATTTCGAGTTGCTAGATGATTTCGATTTAGAAAAAGCGGTAAATGAGATAAATGCGCCGTTGTCAGTGATTCTACAAATCACTCGCAAGTGTAATTTTAATTGCTCATTCTGTAGCGAAACAGTTCAAATTGATGATCCGACATTGCTTGAGTTAGACGTAATCTGTGGAAACCTTCAGGGAGTCCAGCGCGTCTTTCTGTCTGGAGGGGAGCCATTACTGAGAAAAGACTTTGTGGATATTGCTGGGATGTTCTCTAAAGACCATATAGTTGGATTGCCTACCAACTCTACCCCGGCTTCAAAAATTGCTCATGAGCTTATGGGCAAGATATCGTTTGTCAACATTGGACTGGAAGGACCTAGAGCTACGACTAATCGAGTTAGAGGCGATTTTGACAACATTCTTAGGGGGGTATATAAATTTAAAGATGTCGGAATCCCGATTTCATTTACGGCTGTGGTGATGCGCAGTATTATGCAGGCTCTTCCATTTACATTTCAAATTGCGGATATTTTGCAAGCTGGGAAGCTGAAGCTCATATTGCCAATACGCAAGGGGAACGGGAAATTATTGCCTGAGAATGAGTTTATATCCGAAGAAGAGGCAGGAAACCTATTCAGCGATTTGCTAAACCTCCGAAAAACTTTTGAATGGCGCCCTTCACTTAGAATGACAACATGGACGCGCGAGAATGAGGGTTATTCCATATTGATCTATCCAAACGGAGAAACGTTTGCATGGCCAGTTTACGACGCGGAAGACAAAGTGGAGCATATTGGAAATATCAAGTTTATGACGATCCAAGAAATCTGGAAGAAATATAGATTTAAGAAAAACCATTTGACAAAATATCTTGGTAAGAGCATAAGATCTGTCCAATAACTTATCCATTGGTATGAAAATTTACAAAAAGGAAATTAACGTCTCTGCAAAAAGATACATCGTTGGTTTTGATGTTGAGTGGACGAAAAACTATCATGCGAAACATGGCAACAAGCCGTTCTGTTTCTCCTTTGTATATGTCGACGATAGAGAGGATCTAAGTTTCCCAGATACTAAATTAGATTTCGGTTTTTTTTCGTATTACATAGACAAGGTAAGTGAAGCTGAATTCTTGTGCAAAGCAGCCAATAAATGTGCGCAGATTTTTTTGACTTCACCGAATAACATTTTCGTCGGGCATCAATTTTCGAGCGACTTGGCTGTGTTATTATCATACCGCAAGAATTTGAAACTCACTCACTTAGCATCAATTCGCTCTAAGTGGAGATCTAGACATGAAGATTGGAAGAGGAGAGAAGGAGAAATTGAGGTATTTGATACAAGGTATGATCTACCTATAAGAGGCAAAAGCCATCGCTTAGTCGATGTGTGTCAGGAATGGCGACTTAATGTGACTCAGCCTGAACTGAAAGGATCTATGACTAGAATGCAAAACGACTTTTATACCAGCAGGTCCGAATTGATAAAGGAGAAATTAACGGTATTAAATTTGAGACATAGTCTGTCTTCGATCCTGTTATATCTTCTTTTTTCAAAGGGTCATAATCTTCAAAACTCCATAAATGTTAATAAGATAATTTTCAACAATGTATCTTGCCTCTTCAGTTATGTAAAGGGCGATGAATTCAAAGAATTGCTTTAGCCATTAACCTCCACCTGCTTTAGGTTCCTCAACTAAAGCCACTATAGGGCAGCAGCTATAGCCTTTCCAGGAAATTAGGTTACCAGGATTTGTACACTTATTCTTTGGAACAATGATATGATCATGTTGCAGAAGAATGAGAGTCCTGCCCGCCTCGACGAGTTGCCACTTGATGGCAAAATCCTTACGGAAGTGGTGAAGCCCAGCTCGTAATTTCCCCTTTCGGCATAAAGACCCTACTTAGGGAAAATTTCAAACCGTATGATGATGAAATCAGATTATTTCATCATTCATATAGGAGGAATTTTCTATGGGCATCACTATTCATTACAGTGGCAAAGCAAAAAGCTTGGAAGCAGTCGATAATCTCATCGATACGCTCAAATATTTCGCAGAGCAGCGATCATGGGAACACTGGCTCGTCGACGAAAAACTGAAAGGGAGGTTCCATCCGTCATGGGGATACGGTTACGGGTATATTCCGAAACGGGAGGACATGCAAAAAGACGGTATTGAATTTTTCCCCGAGATGGTATCAAGAGACTGCAACGGATATTTTCGCCTCTTTGACACGAAGTACACCGGTGAAGTCCGCCGCTCGATGCGAAAAGGGAGGAATCCAACCTTCTTCATAGATACCACCCGAAAAGGAATCTGCCTCAATATCCATCCCCGCTGTGAAACGCTGGAATTCAGTTTCGACCTTAAGACCATCGAACTGGCCAACTACTATACCGTCAAAGGATCCGCTGGAATCTTCGGTTCCAATGGTTTTTTCTGCAAAACGCAGTTTGCAGGGTTCGAGACTCATCGTACGGTCTGTGCGC